>JBDVGI010000102.1:0-5072 GCA_039962885.1 Litorimonas sp.
TTACTATTGTTTCGCAATAAACAGCAAATTCTGACTATATTCCTATACACATCTGATGGTTGTGAACATATAACTGGTTTATCATAAAACCGTAAAATCTTTTCATATTCTTCTTCTTTGTATAATTGAATCGCCTCCCCAAGCTTTTTGAATAGGAGCGGTTCTAAAAGTTTTCCTAGCATGTTAATTTCCTCGGCATCAATTAATAGCGCCTAATGCATTTGCAACCTTTTGAAATAAGCCCCGCTTATGTTGTGTAGCTATTGTATGTTGCTTGGCTTTGTCACGTTAACACCCTTTTCCTGCTCAATGCTAATTGAACGGCATGAAAACATCAATCTATTCTCGTGACAGATTCAATTTGTGCATAATTCAGTTATCTCAAAAAAACTGCGGCTCGCACGTTTAACGTGACAAAACCTTAAAAGATATTAGAGTGAGATTTTAAAATGATAAAGGGCGACCTAATGTCAATATTAGCCAAAGGTTTACATATTAAATCAACCTATTTTTGGAGTCTGGTCGCGGGCGCTTACCTCTTGCCTTTCACCGCAATAGCTCAAGATAATAATCCACCTTCTCGGCAAGACTTATCACTCGTGGCCGGTTACAAAGCCATGTTTACTTGCTCAGCTACTTTTAATGGCGGCAAGGCCGAAAGTGATATTTTGGTAGATGAACTTAAGCATATTTATGCGGCTTATGAACCGCTTTTGGATGATGTGGGTGAGGCTGAAATTGACCGAAAAAAAAAGTTCGTATCTGTGTCTTTCTCACCAGATATGCCGCCGCGCATATCTGCGTGGCGAGAGCATTTAGGGTGTACGGCCTTGCCGCAAGGCGCGAATGAAAAAGCCATAAAATATCTCCCCCGTGTTTCCCTGAATAGCGATGCCGCAAAGGTCCGTCATAAACCGTGGCCTACAGGGGATGTTGTACCTGACCGAGAGGCTTTTTCTGATCAGGCGGCTTCGCTTGCCCCCGTTGTTAAGGCGGCTTTTGACGGCGATTATAAAGGGCGAACATCTGCTGTAATTGTCTTAAAGGACGGCGACATAATCTCTGAGCGTTATAAGTCAGGTCATACGAAATATACCCCTCAGCGCACATGGTCTGTTGCTAAATCTATCGCGGTGTCTGTGATTGGCGTTGCTGTGAAGGATGACGTCATTGAACTTGATGAAGAAACGGGCCTTGCGGCATGGTCTCAAAAGGGCGATCCAAGGCAAACGATCACGCTAGAGAACCTACTCCACATGAATAGCGGACTTCACACGCCGATTGCGGGGAACCGCACAGATCAAATTTATCTTGGCGGCGGCCTTGTGAACCACCACGCCATACGCAATCCCCTCGAAGCCCCACCAGGTGGTCGCTGGAATTATTCGAATAATGACACCATGTTGGCCATGCGGACACTGCGAGAGCAAATGAGCCATGATGAGCGCTATTGGGAATACCCTTTCAAAAAACTCTTACATAAAATCGGCATGTATCACACATTCTTAGAGATGGATTGGAGCGGCGATTATGTCATGTCGTCTCAAGTCTGGACGACGGCGCGAGATCTTGCCCGCCTCGGGCAATTATATCTTAACAATGGAGAGTGGGACGGAGAACAAGTCTTGCCTGAAGATTGGCCGGATTATGTGACCATGCTGGCGAGTGACCAACCAGATGGGTATGAAAACAACCCCGAAGCGCCGGGGCGGGCTTATGGCGCGCAATTTTGGCTCTATAAAAATTATGAAGGTGTTCCAAATGATACCTATGCGGCGCTTGGAAATCGTGGCCAATTTGTCATCATTATTCCTAGCCGCAACATTGTTATCGTCCGCCGTGGGTATGATTACAGAGAAAATTATTTTGACGGACCAAAGTTCACGAAGGATGTTTTGGCAGCTTTGTCACGTTAACTCCCCTTTTCCGTCTCAATGCTAATTGAAGGGCAAAAAAACATCAATCTATTCCCGTCATCGTTTCCATCCTGATATTATTCGCCGGGCTGTATGGATGCACTTTTGTTTCAATCGAAGTTTCCCTGATGTGGAAGAGCTAATAGACGTCACCTCATCTCAAGAAACACACTCCAGAAATTCAGACATGATGCCAAGACTGAATGGAATTTAGTCACGACATCAGTTCATGCATAAGGTTTTGGAAAATTAAGAAACTCGGCCTGCGTGCTTACGTGACAAAGCCTCAAATTTACCAATCCTTTAACATATCGGCTAACACTTATTATACTTATTTGAATTATAAGAGCTCTGTGAAATCTAGAGGTTTATGGAAAAACTGATGATAAATTCGGAGACTTATACGGCGCTTTATACACTTATAAAGCGTTTTAGAGCTGACGTTAGTGGTTCCACAGCGATTGAGTATGGACTCATTGGTTCATTGATAGGCGTTTTGGTCATTACCGGCGGTGCATCATTAGGCGGAGCTGTGGATGAAAAGTTCACTGCCATAGCCGACGCGTTGTCACCTCGTCCAGATGTACCTAATACAAATTCTATTCCCTAATTATTCGTGTCAAAACTGAAAAATAAGCAGCTTTGGTTACCTTTCACATTAGCGTTTCTTCTATTCATTGTTATTGTTACTAGTCATCCCATGGGTAAAATTGACCGTGTCTGGTCAGATATTCTACTAACCTCTCAACAAAAAACCGCCAAACAAGAATATTTAATTGTTGATATTACGGCCCAAAATATAGGTTCGCCCAACAAAAAATATATACCACGAGATACATTAGCTAAAACGCTAAACCGTCTGCGCGAAGCGGGCGCAAAACGCATCTTGCTTGATATGACTTTATCCGAAAAACTGGCGTCCCATAAGGATTTATCTCTAACGCTGGCTATGGCGCATCTTGGGCCGGATAGGCTCGCTCTATCTGAAGGAAGTGATCCGAAATTTAGCGCCCATGCTACGGAATTAGACCTACGCCTAGTGCCAGGACAAGACGGTTGGACCAGAGATGTGCAAACTGCA
The DNA here is from genome assembly GCA_039962885.1 of Litorimonas sp. GTDB lineage: Bacteria > Pseudomonadota > Alphaproteobacteria > Caulobacterales > Maricaulaceae > Litorimonas. The sequence goes on from JBDVGI010000102.1 coordinate 2,998, forward strand.
GTCACGAATAAAGGCCATAACCCATCGACTTGGTTGGCAACGGGTCAACTCTCCGTTGATACTATTAAGGTTGATTTGCGCTATGATCCGAAAACAATAGAGCACGTGGATATAGATTATATTCTCAACCATTCGAACCTAAACCTTGCCAATCGACATGTGCTCATAGGGACGAGCCCATTTGATATTCGCAGTCGCGTTCAGCTTCCGATGACCGATATTGCAGATCGTTCTTCCTTGCTAATACTGGGAAGCCAATCAATCTCATCAGGGCACCCAGAGATAGCCAAAAAATCGTGGCGCGTGAATCTTGCGATCGCCTTTATATTTTTAGTTATAGGCGCATTATCCGCCGCGAAAATCAAAAATACTCGTCTGCTATTTATCGCAGGTCTTATTATGAGTATTGCCGTTGTTAGCTTAAATATGCAAATGATGAAAATGTGGGGTGGACAAGGCTATCCGGTTATGCAGTTTTTATGCTTCATCATTGGCCTTGCGCTCACAATCGCGCATAGATTCCACATCATCCAAATGATTTCTGGCTTTCTTAAGGGCGACCTTAGCCCCGAAGAGGCGTGGACATGGCGCGCCCATGAAGATAGCCAGTTTCCTGTTATCCTTCTCAATGGCTTGGGGCAGGTTAGGCGTATGAACGCGACTGCTTTAGACATGCAGTCTTCGCTTGGGGATGATTTTGGCGAGAGATGCTTGGGCGAGTTCAACCAAGGGTCAGCGGAAATTTCGCTCCTTGCTAAAGATGGCAGCGTTCGAAAATTCGCGCTGGAGCGTCCCAACGCCTCTGTTTCCATTATTGCTTTAAAGGACGTTACAGAAACCTCACTTAAGTTTGATGCATTGGAAGCCAATAGACTGTCTTTGCAGAAAAAAGTAGACGGCCTTCGCAAGTTACAATCCCGAACGGTTGAACAGGCAGAGACATCTGAGCTTAAGAAAATTCGCGCAGAAAAATCCAGTCAATCAAAAAGTGACTTTCTCGCAAATATGAGCCACGAATTGCGCACGCCGTTAAATGCCATTAATGGATTTTCAGACATTATGCATCGCGAGCTATTCGGCCCATTAGGCGACCCGCGTTATAAGAAATTTGCAAGTGATATTTTATTTTCGGGTCAGCATTTGCTGTCTCTCATAAATGACATACTTGACTTATCAAAAATCGAAGCAGGTAAAATGACATTGAAATCCGAGCAGGTTCAAGTTAATGAATTGATTGGGCAGGTCACGCGGATGTTAAAAATGCGCGCGGATGGTGGCGGGCTAACGCTTATATATTCGGACAACCCTTTACCTAAAATTGAGGCCGACCCAAGAGCCGTGAAACAAATTCTTTTAAATCTTTTGACAAATGCCATTAAATTTACCCCCCAAGGCGGGCAGATAAAAGTTCTTGCCGAAACTGTTCCAGAGGGCCTTATAATTCATGTATCAGATAGCGGCATTGGCATTTCTGAAGAAGATATAAAACGTCTGGCTCAACCTTTTGAACAGGTTGATACGGAACATGGTAAAAATATGGAGGGGACAGGGCTTGGCCTGTCGCTTTCTAAATCCTTAGTTGAATTACATGGTGGAACTTTCAGTATCGCCAGTAAAGTTGGAGCAGGCACGACTATGAGCTTTACCCTGCCGATGGTAGCGCATGCGGTGAAGACTGAAGATATAGTCATTGCGCCTCAAACAAAGCAAGTTTTGACTAATATCATTCAATCACCTCCAGATCAGCTTGAGTTTATTAAAAGTGTTGACCTTGTTAAAGTCTAAAGTTGTCTCATCTCGGCTTTGTCACATTAACTCCCTCTTTCCGCCTCAATGCTAGTTGAACCGCATGAAAACATCAATCTATTCTCGTCATCGCTTCCATCCTGATATTATTCGGCGGGCTGTTTGGATGTATTTTAGGTTCAATCTAAGCTTTCGCGATGTGGAAGAGCTAATGGCCGAACGCGGTGTCGATATCTCCTATGAAACAATCCGAAGATGGGTCGATAAGGCTGGAACCGTTTATGCCAAACGAATAAAATCACGAGCGGAAGCTCCCTCACCTGTCTGGC
>JBDVGI010000103.1:0-7933 GCA_039962885.1 Litorimonas sp.
AGGTTTTTTAAATTCATATAGCTCCATAGCATAGCCATCTTGAGGCCGACATGAAACTCTCATTCACATAGTGTTCATATTTACAATACGCAAATCAGGTGAAATCCATCACATCCAGCCGCGTTAAAAACTATCTTTCATTGCGCGGCGGCGGCCTAGTTCTTCTGCATTGCCAGCCGTAATGAACGGGTTAGTCGCCCGCTCTGCGGCTACATTTGTCGGCACAGTGGGAATACCTGCCTCGCGTTTAGCTTCCGCACTTTGCATAGCGGCAATTAAGGCTGCATTATCAGGGTCAACATGCAGCGCGAATGTCCCATTAGAAAGCGTATATTCATGCGCGCAATATAGCGCTGTGTTATCCGGCAGGGCCATAATTTTTGACAAACTCTCATGCATATCTTTGGGCGAGCCTTCGAATAAACGTCCACAGCCGAGCGCAAATAATGTATCGCCAACAAAGGCTGCACCTGCGCCCTCATGCGCGTCTGGTACGTAATAAATAATATGATCATTTGTATGGCCAGGCGTGTGCATGACATGAACTTTATGCGCACCAAACGTGAAAACATCACCCTCTCCCATGCCGTTATCAAGCTGTGGAATACGACCTTCAATCATATTCGGCCCATAGATTTTAAGCCCGAATTTGTCTTTGAGCGCGATATTTCCGCCCGTATGGTCCCAATGATGATGCGTGTTCCAAATCTCTGTTAACGCCCAGCCGCGCAGATCGCATTGCCGCGCAATTTCATCTGCATCTGGCGTGTCTATCGCTGCCGTACGGCCAGAGGAACCGTCATGAATCAACAGTCCGTAATTATCTTGCAAACACGGAAATAATGCGATTTCGAGTTTATTCATAACATCATCCTTAGGTGAATTTTACTATGCAGTTAGCTGGTTGTATCCAGCTCAGCTTCGAGAGGCCTCTCTCTGAATTTCGCAGTTACACCCATGAGGATTGTGACCACGCAAGGCCAAATCATCAATATAATAAATAGCCAGAGAAACGTCGTTCCATTTTTCTGGCCAACATCCAACCCAACGCCTCGGCCTGTAATTGCAAATAACATCCAAAGTACGCATGTTAGAGCTGCCCCTACCCAAAGCGCTTGGCTAACCCGCAAGCGCGGGCGCATCGCTAAGGCAGTGAAAAAAAACGGAGCCGCAGCATATAACCCGTTCATCAATAAAATTTTCGGCGCGCTTAACATCTGAGCTGCGCTCTGCGTTCCTGCAAATATCAAAATATCTGCTAGCCACGGCAGAGTAAAAACCAAAATAGCGGGTAGAAAATTGCGTTGTGATAGCGATATTTTTTGCAGGCTTTGCGTCATGACAAAGCTTATCTATTGTATACCATCCGATGACAAGCTTTGTTGCTAGAATTATTTGCAGGTTTTGCTAGCCTCTTTTAACACATCCAAAGCTCGGTTTTCAGCCACGTTATCATCAACCGTCTTCTTAAGTGTTGTCGCTTTCCATTTCAAAAGCCAATTTTGCGACTGTGCATCCCAAATGACTGAAAGTGCTAAATCATCTTTTCCAGCTTCTATAATCATGCGCATCATGCGGTTGTTATTTGAACCCAAAGCTTTGGAACTCGCATAAGCCTCATTGTCTGCTGCAATGGTCACACCTAATTCGCCATTCCCGAAATTCAAATTAAAAGTGCACACTCGCCCATCATTCCCATGGAAGTTTTTCGCACGAAACAAACGGTCTTTAACCTTCTCAGGATTTGAGGACATCATATTAGATAAGGCCGTAAAAGCCGTCTCAGCATTTTGATTTAATGACTTTTTTTGTGTAGAAGGAATGATAAGGCGACCTGTAACTTCGGCGCTGCTATCTTTGATTTTCTCAGCTCCTGATTTGACTTTTTCAGCTACCGCTTCCGTCGCATCACCCACGGCTTTTACAGGAGCAGATACAACTTTGTAGACTCCATACGCTCCGCCTGCAAATATGATCGTAACAAGCGCGATGCTGACCCATTTAATTGCACCGAATGCGTTACTCGCACCCTCTGCAACCGTAGAGGCTTTATCTACGATTTCCACAGCCTTTTTGCCATGCTCTAAAGCCGCGCCGCCAACAGTTTTCACAATTGGTGTTTTCGCTCCATCCTGTGCGGGTATGTTATCTGGTTTATCCTCTGACATATGCCCTCCCTTTAAGCAAAAAAGCGCAAGAAAATCTTGCGCCTTTTAGAGTATAATTATGCATCCGCTTTGGGTTTATCTTCGGGCGATGGAAGGCCCTTACCCTTTGGTCCTTCAATTTTACGTTTAGGCGGCGGGACAATTTTGAAGGTGAGGTTTTCCTTCTTGCGGTCAACACCAACTTTGACAAGGCCGCCAGTTTTCAGCTTCCCAAACAGAATTTCATCTGCGAGCGGTTTCTTGATATGTTCTTGTATCGCCCGTCCTAAAGGCCGCGCGCCGTAACGTTTATCATAACCTTTTTTGGCTAACCAAATATTTGCCGCCTTGGAGAGTTCAAATTCAATTTTACTATCAGCAAGTTGCGCCTCTAGCTGTATGACGAATTTATCGACAACCTTAGCAATATCGTCTGGCGTGAGCGCCGCGAACGACACAATCGCGTCAAGGCGGTTTCTAAATTCAGGTGTAAAGCGGCGCTTAATGGCGGCGCTTTGCTCATCATCTTTAAGGCCACGACCAAATCCAATTTCCGACTTCGACGCATCCGCTGCGCCCGCATTAGTTGTCATAATAATAATGACATTACGGAAATCGACCTTGCGGCCATTGGTGTCTGTCAAAAACCCATTATCCATGACTTGCAGCAAGATATTGTAAATATCGGGATGCGCTTTTTCAATCTCATCGAGTAGCAAAACACTATGCGGGTTTTGGCTCACGGCGTCCGTTAGCAAACCACCTTGGTCATAACCCACATAACCCGGAGGCGCGCCGATTAGACGAGACACTGTATGGCGTTCCATATATTCCGACATGTCAAAGCGCAATAATTCAAGCCCTTGCGTCAAAGCAAGCTGCTTGGCGACCTCGGTTTTACCAACGCCCGTTGGCCCTGCGAATAGATATGATCCGATAGGCTTATTTGGTTCGCGCAATCCAGCGCGGGATAACTTTACCGCTGCGCTGACTTGCTCAATGGCTTTATCTTGGCCAAAGACCATACGTTTCAAGTCTTGCGGCAAAGATTTAAGCGCTTTTTCATCATCACGAGAAATAGATTTTGGCGGGATACGCGCGACTTTGGCGATCACAGCTTCAATTTGGGCAACACCGATTTTTTTCTTACGTTTCTTCGCTGGCACTAGCCGTGTGCGAGCCCCTGCTTCGTCAATAATATCAATGGCTTTATCAGGCAGCTTTCTATCGGTGATATGGCGAACAGATAAATCTACTGCGCCTTTAATCGCTTCGTCCGTATATTTCACATCGTGGAATTCTTCGAAATAAGATTTCAATCCCATCAGAATTTTGACGCTATCATCGACACTCGGCTCTGAAACATCAATCTTTAGGAAACGGCGCGATAAAGCGCGATCTTTTTCAAAATGCTGGCGATATTCCTTATAAGTCGTAGACCCCATGCAACGTAGCTTCCCGCTTTGCAACGCGGGTTTCAGTAAATTCGAGGCATCCATCGCACCGCCAGATGTCGCACCTGCGCCAATAATTGTGTGAATCTCATCAATGAACAAAACCGCGCCATCTGTTTCTTGCAGCTTTTTCATGACAGCCTTAAGACGCTCTTCAAAATCCCCGCGATAACGCGTTCCCGCGAGTAAAGCCCCCATATCAAGCGAGAAGATAATGGCGTCTTGCAGCACTTCTGGCACATCATCATTAATGATGCGTAGCGCTAGTCCTTCTGCAATCGCCGTTTTACCGACGCCTGGGTCACCCACGAGAAGCGGGTTGTTTTTACGGCGACGTGACAGCACCATAATGCAACGTTCGACTTCTTCGTCGCGGCCGATGAGCGAGTCAATATCGCCCTCACGAGCTTTCTCATTTAGGTTGACGGTATATTCTTGCAGCGGATCTTTGGCCTTTGCCTCTTCGCCGCCTTCTGCGCCATTTTCTGTCCCTGTAACAGGTTTGGAAATAGACGCATCGCCGTTTTTCGAAATACCATGACTAATATAATTCACGGCATCATAACGCGTCATATCGCGCTCTTGCAGGAAGTAAACAGCATGAGATTCGCGCTCTGCGAATAAAGCCACCAGCGCATTGGCCCCTGTTACCTCTTCGCGGCCAGAGCTTTGGACATGAATGACGGCGCGCTGAATAACACGATGGAAACCTGCCGTTGGCCGCGCTTCTTCGAAATCTTCGATAATCAGCGAGGCAAGATCTTCGTCCAAATACCGCTCTACATCCGCGCGCAACGGGGCGATATCAACATCACAGGCTTTAATCACGGCTTGCGCATCTTTATCGTCCAATAATGCCAATAAGAGGTGCTCTAGCGTCGCAAGTTCATGCTTACGATCGCTCGCCAATGTTAGGGCTCGATGAATTGTTTCTTCGAGTACGGGGGAAAATGAAGCCATATTATATCGTCCTTTGATATAAATGATGTGGGAAGAGTTGAAAATATTTCAATATAAGACGTGCAGTCTTGGCATAAAATGAGGTTATTTTTTTTGAAATCATCGCCATCATGCTTTTTCCAACGTGCATTGCAAAGGGTGTTGGCTACGTTTGGCGGCATCCATGACTTGCGCGACTTTAGTTTCTGCAATTTCAAATGTATATATTCCGCACGTCCCAACGCCTTTTTGGTGAACATTGAGCATGATTGCGTAGGCTTCTTCTGACGTTTTTTTGAAAATTCCCATCAGAACTTCCACGACAAATTCCATTGGCGTATAGTCATCATTCATCAAGATAACTCTATACATAGAAGGCTTTTTGGTTTTTGGGCGAGATTTTGTCGCAACGCCGCGCTGCTTACCGTCATCTGGCGCGCCGTTTGCATCATCATTATCAGAGTTATTCATGGTCAAGCCAGCCAAATAAGCCATGCGTTGTATGCGGCGTGTTTGTAATGTGATTGATTCCTTCATTCCCTCATAGATAGGGGGTAAATCCAGCATTGAAAAGGTTCTGACATGCGAGAAATTGTCTTAACTGACGAAAATTGTGAATCTTTAGGCTCTGTTAACCATTCAGAAACGCGAAACACACTAGTCGGCACTATGTTTGTGCGGTTTTTCATAAATCTAACGGCCTTTTTCGCGTTGTGCTTATCGGTCATATCCATATCGGCGCTGCCAGCCATGGCCCAAGACCGCTATGCATCCATCATTGTGGACGCAGACAATTTAGACGTATTGCACGCACGCCAAATAGATGAACTGCGGTTTCCCGCGTCCTTAACCAAAGTCATGACATTGTATCTGGTTTTTGATGAAATACAGGCAGGACGCCTCAGCCTTAGCCAGCCCCTTAAAGTTTCAAACAATGCCGCCAAAACTCCCCCTGTTAAAATGGGATTAAAAGCAGGGAAAACTATTACCGTGCATGAGCTTATTCAAGCCGTTGCCGTTAAATCCTATAATGATGCTGCTGTGGTCTTGGCAGAACATATTGGCGGCAGTGAGGCGCGATTTGCCGAACTCATGACCAATAAGGCCCGAGAACTTGGTATGAAACGCACAACATTTAAAACAGCGAGCGGCTTGCCGCACCCTGAGCAAAAAACAACCGCGCGGGACATGGCCAAGCTAGCCAATGCTATGTTGACCCATCACGCAAAGCATTATCATTATTTCGGGCAAAAACACTACCGAGGAAAACCAAACACAAATGCTCTACTGTTTCGCCGCGCCGATGTTGACGGTTTCAAGACAGGCTATACGCGCGCGAGTGGATATAATTTGATGGTATCGGCCAAACGCAATGGACGGCGGCAAATCGCAGTTGTTCTGGGCGGCGCCACATCTGCAGCCCGAAATGAGCATATGAATGATTTGATTGATCGTGGATTTAATATCATGAACCAACAGCCAGTTTCTAGCGTTCCGCCTGTGCGTTTTGTGCATAACCAAACACAACCATACTCGAACGCCGCAGCATTTCAGCAGCAAAACCCGCGCGCAACCTCAAAGGACAACACACCCGTGATTATAAAATTGCGCGGGACCAATAGCGTCGCGCGCCCTGTGCAAACAGCGGGCACGCGCGTAACATTGCCAAAAGGCGGAGAAAATTGGAGCGTACAGATTAAGGGGTTTCAGAGCGAGACCGCTGCGCGCGCTCAGGCCGATAGTCTTCACAACCAAGTTAATGCAGGAAAAACCGATCTTCGCAGCGGGTTTATAAACGGCGTGCCCATCTATCATGCTCGCTTAACGGGTTTGTCGGCTAAAACTGCACAAGAAATTTGCACATCCAAGAAGTTCAGGCTTGCACTTGGGGACAAGCGGTGTTTGATTATCGCACCATAGCCTAGCGCATTTTGCGCGTTTGGAGCCTTCAGCATGCCGCAAAATCAACGTATTGTTCGGACAGAAAACGCCCTGCGTAAGCAGGCAAAAGACTGGACCTGCGCGGGTGTCACAACAGCCTTTGTTCCCACTATGGGCGCGCTGCATGACGGGCATTTATCCCTTGTGCGCCTAGCCAAGAAAAAGGCCGACCGCATCATTGTTTCTATATTTGTCAATCCCACACAATTTGCCCCAGGCGAAGACTTAGACGCCTATCCACGCACAGAAAAAGCAGATGTGGCCATGCTCAAAGCCGAAGGGGTGGATTTGATTTATATCCCGCGCGCGGGCTCTATGTATAACGCTCACCACGCCACAAGCATTCATATCGGCGGGGTCGCACAAGGACTAGAAACAAACCACCGGCCAACATTTTTTAACGGCGTTGTTTTAGTCGTAACAAAGTTATTTAATCGCGTGCGGCCAGATATCGCCATTTTTGGCGAAAAAGACTATCAACAGCTCGCGACTGTAAGGCGTTTGAGCGAAGACTTAGACATGCCTGTGAAAATTATCGGCGCACCCATCGCCAGAGATGCGTCTGGCTTAGCGCTTTCATCTCGAAATCAGTATTTTGACGCTACTGGCCTGAACATTGCTCGGCAATTAAATGTCATTATGCGCGCATGCGCTAAAGCCATTAAAAATGGTAAGGACATTTCATCTGAAACGGCAATCTGCTCCAAAACCTTGGTAGATGCAGGGTTTGACGCTATCGACTACGTCACTGTCGTGAACGCTCGCACGCTTGAACCGCTCACGCATACATCTGAAAATACGCCAAAACGTCTACTCATTGCAGCTCATTGCAAAGGGGTACGCCTGATTGACAACTGCGCGATATAAGTTCGTAAATTCTGCAGGGGCTATCTGAGTATTTAAGCAGATAATACGGCAGCTTGCGCGTCTTTTCCTAATAAATGTCCTAGGTTTTTTTCAAAAGCCTTGAAAATATCACCCCTACGTACAGGTTTCCCAATAGTGTCGTTCATGCCTATACTCTTACACATATTTTTTTGTTGATAATCTGGATCGGCGGTCAAGGAAATTATAGCAACATTTGCATAGGCCGCCTTAGATCTTCGAATTTCCATTGTAGTTTCAATTCCATTCATAACTGGCATATGAATATCCATAAGAATAACATCTATGGGAGCTATGTGTAAAATATTCAAACCTTCTTGCCCATTACTCGCAAAATGCAAACTGTTAACTTGGTCGCCTATCAAGCGCTTAACAACCTTTTGATTGACCAAACTGTCTTCCATATAAAGAACATTTAATCTTTTAAACAAGTGATTATAGCCAAGCGGGTCTTCTAATTCTTCATCTAAAACGGCTTCATCGCTTTGAGGCATATCGGCACATTGATTAAGGTCCAATAGATCAGCTTCGTCTGAATCTGCTGGTACGGCTTCAATAGTCTTTACT
>JBDVGI010000104.1:0-1659 GCA_039962885.1 Litorimonas sp.
TTTAATAATATTCGCGGGGATATTCCAGGCGAGAAAATAGGTGACTCGCGCGGCGCAATCTTGTTTTATGCACGTTACCCAGACTTTGCCCCCTATAATAAGAAGTTCAAGGAGGATTTTCTTTATTACGGGGATTGGGACCGCACAAAACCTAACCGAGAATTTATTGGCTTAGAACTTTCTGTTTTATTGGGGCCGTGGATGCCGACAGGTGTATTGCCTGCAGATTGGCTTAAAGACGAAGGTATTCAATTTTACTTTGAACGTAAAGAAAGCTCGCCCGAAGGCTGGCAAATAGAAGAACGCCCTTCGGAGATAACACCGGATTTACTGGAACTCGACCCTGACAATCAATATGATAGAGGCGTTGTCTATAAAAAATATCGTATGTTCATCCACAGGGATGCCTCTGGAGCCGCGACAGATCAAATTTTTTGTTACAAAGAAAGCTTTGGATTTGGGCATTGTAACCATCGATTTGTCTATAAAGACCTATCAATACTTATCGATTATGAAAGTGCATATTTGAAAGATTGGGAACAGATTAAACACAATACAATGACCTTTTTCGATTGTGCAACTCTCGAAAAACGAGTCAGATTGCCATTAGAGGATTGATTTATGCCAGAACCGTTGGGGCACCCCGAATTTGCCGCTCTAGAGGAATTTGTCGATTCTGGAGATCGTATTGGTTATTACGGTCAGCTCGAAGAATGGGGCTATAAATATGGTGAACTCGCGCGCGGAGTAGTGACTGGCGATCAATTATCAGGCCGTACAGCGAATAATTTCTTCTTAGACCGCGCCGAAGATCAATTAAACGCTTATAATAAGGAAAATGGCTTTGAGAGAGGAGATGAAGGGTACGCTAGCCCTGTAATCGACAAAACAGATATGGCTGAATTAAGCCAAGCTTTAATGCAAGCTGATTTTGAAACACGCGGAGCTAAAGGAAGCCCAAACTGGAATGGCGAACGCCTAACTGTCGATACCGTTCAGAGATACCACGCAGATGCGTTTCGGGAACAATTCAATGACCGCATACCCAATGACGGCATTGATATCGAAGCTTGGACACCTTACGAGGCGCTGCAAAAACGCGAAACTGAAGAAGCGCGCGAAGAGCTTTGGGATAACATGCTCAATGACCCCGCAATTATAACGGCCGCACGCACATTGGATCTCGGGGATTATGGCCGTGAACAGGCAGGTAGCGGTATAGGCGGGTTTTTGGGTCATGAAGGCAACGTTGGCCCTTACACAATCGATACACCTAACAAAGACGGCAAAGTCATCGCAGGTACTGGGAGTATAGCAGGTATAGGCGGGAATGATGGCACTGCACGCAATCCTTTGCGGGGCACTGATGGTGCGGATACAATCACCACATATACTGGCGATGACACTGTTAGCGCGGGCGGCGGAAACGATCGGGCCTATCTGGGTAGCGGCAATGATAACGCACATTTAGGCATAGGTGACGACATCGTAGCGCCTGGCACTGGCCGCGACCATGTTGACGGCGGGGCAGGCATTGATTTTGTGGATTACAATACAGGTTACGACCTCCCCGCCCGGCAACTAACCCTGCCAGGTATTACGCCCATTGATTACCTTACGCCCGACGCAACCCAAGTTTACAATTTCGAGACTGAAATC
>JBDVGI010000105.1:0-9266 GCA_039962885.1 Litorimonas sp.
ATCCTTATTCCTGACACTTATATTGAAGACTTGAACCTCCGACTGGCAACTTATCGCCGAATTTCAGAGATTGAAGATGATGCAGCCAGTAACGCGCTTGCAGCAGAATTAATTGATCGTTTTGGGACGTTGCCAATCGAACTTGAATCGTTATTAAAAGTTATGAAAATCAAACGTTTATGCCGTAAGGCTCATGTCAGCAAGATTGATGTTGGACCGCGTGGTATCGTTTTAACAATGCGGCATGAAGACATAACGGATCCATCAATAATTATGCATGCGATTACACAAAATAGCGGATGGAGATTACGGCCAGATCAGACTGTTCTTGTAAATGGCAATTTTCAAACCCCTAAATCTCGTCTAAAAGGTACTGAAAAAGCTGTTTTAGCCCTTATCGCTACAGATTAGGCGTTATGCTTGAGCTTTTAAAGAGACTTCATCATCAGATAATACTGATAATACATGCTCTCGGACGTCATTTCCGTTTTCGTAATCTATTATGTCGAACGGTTCGACCTCGATAGACATGGTAAAGGCCCCTGCATTTTTAAACCCTGTGTCAAATGCCGCGCAATCAACAACATTTTTGATACGCTCTATAACAGTTAAAGTTTCAGCTGCATTGGTGTTTGGCAATGTCATAACGAATAAATCTTCGTCAATGCGGGCTACAATATCTTGCATTCTTACGAGATTTTTTAGCATCAAGCCTAGCTGAGAAAATGCGAGGCTCATAAACATAGGTTTTATCTCATCACGTCCATATGGGTGCACACGAATCGCAAGAGAGGAAAAATCCTTGATTGATGTTTGCGCGGTATTTGCAATACGCTTTGAATGAGCTGCATAAAAATTACCGTTGAACAATTTTGTTGATTCATCGAGGCATTCTGGCCCGCCTAGAGAATTAAATTCAAATTTAAGCTGCTCATGAATACGGTAGTAATTGGCTAGTTCTAAAATCCGGCCGCTTATTTCTGTTTCATGGGAATCGATAGAAATGATATCACTGGCTCCGCTTTGATAGGCTTCCTCACGATGATTGAATGTTTCAGATTTGACCAAGAATAATGTCGGAATATGATAGAGCTCCGAATTGCGCCGCATAGTTTCTGAAATTGATAATGCAGGTTCAGCTTGCTCTAAAGCATTCATAACAACAGCATCAAACCGATCTTCGTGTAAATAATCAAAGGCAGTGAAAGATGTGAAGGCGGCGACTATATTGACATTTTTTTGTTGCAGAGCATTCACTATAACCATGAAGGCAGGGGTTGCTTTGCCAATAAATAATATCTGAAAAGGTCTTGGGGTTAAATTTTCGGGCAGTTTTGCATTAAAGCCGAAATTCTCATTAAGAGTGTCTATGCGCCGCGTAATTTCAGACTCCATTTGACCAAGACGGATGATAGAACGCACACGATTAGCAATTTGCGAACTATGCATAGGGGCAAATATCATGCTGTCAAAGTGATCGGTCCTAATTTTGGTTGCACGTGTAGCCGCGCCAATGATCGGTATGTCTATCGGAGCATAATGCGCCCTTAATGACTTAACGACACGGGCTGACCTTTCAATATAATCTGAGAAAAAGCACAAAACTGCATCAGGGTGTTGCCGCGGTATTGAAGATAATTTATTTCCGTCAAACAAAGCTAGCTGCGCATCAAGATCAAGGCCTCGCAACTCCATAACTATATCTTTTATGGCATGTGTATTGTCAGTGACAATTAAAACCTTCGTGCGGGATTTTGTCTGTCGTATAGGGGTTTTGTGAAACTCTTTAGGTGATTGCGCATAGGTCATATAAAATGACTATGCGCAAATCCTTACTTCAGCGTTAACTATAAGGGGTTCTTAGGCGGATGAGGTTACCAACCGCAGGTTTTATCCTTATTTTCAGCTTCAAGGTAGGTCATGAGCGGTGCGAAATATTCTAAAATCGCAGAGCCATCCATGTCACGTGTTCCTGTAAAGGCTTCAAGGGCGTCAGGCCAGGGCTTTGAGGCGCCCATTTCCATCATTGCATTGAACCGAGCTCCGACCTCTTTGTTGTCGTAAACTGAGCAGCGGTGCAACGGACCTTCGACACCTGCAATGTCGCAAGCGGCTTTGTGGAACTGGAATTGTAAAATATGCGCTAAAAAATACCGCATGTAAGGCGTGTTTCCTGGGATATGATATTTTGCACCCGGATCAAACGCATCAGCAGGGCGCTCGCTCGGAGCGCGTAGTCCTTGGTATTTTTCACGCAATTCCCACCAGCCATCGTTATATTGCGCAGGTGTGTATTCTCCTGAAAAGACTTTCCAGCGCCATTGATCGACCATGAGGCCAAATGGCAAAAAGGCAACTTTATCCATAGCTTGACGCATAAGAAGGGTTAAATCTGCATCATCACCTGGAACTGCATCTTCACCGAGCAAGCCGATTTCGACAAGGTATTCTGGGGTGATGGATAACGCGATCATGTCGCCAATAGCTTCGTGGAAGCCATCATTGGCCCCATTTTGGTAAAATATAGGCTGATCTTTATAGGCGCGTTGGTAGAAATTATGGCCAAGCTCGTGGTGAACAGTTGAAAAGTCCTCAGCATTTACTTTGGTGCACATTTTTATTCGCACATCATCCTTGGAATCCAAATTCCATGCCGATGCATGGCAAACAACTTCGCGGCCTTCTGGTTTAACAATTTGAGAGCGTTCCCAAAATGTTTCAGGCAGTGGAGCAAAACCCATAGATGTGAAAAATGTTTCAGCAGTCTCAACCATTTTGATTGGGTTATATTTTTTATCTTCTAATAGTTGCGTGACATCGACGCCTTCTGCGGCGCTCTCTGGGGCGACCTCATTAAAGACATTGCCCCAACTTTGCCCCCACATATTCCCAAGTATGTCAGCGCGAATTGGCGCGTCTAGGGGAACAACTTTGTCTCCATATTTGCTATTTAATTCGTCGCGTACATAGCAATGCAGTTGGTCATATAGTGGCTTAACCTGTCCCCAAAGGCGGTCGGCTTCTTTGGTGAAGGCATCCCCGTCCATATCATAACCACCGCGCCATAATGCGCCTGCATCTTCATAACCTAGCTCTTGAGCGCCTTCATTAATGATCTCCACCATGCGCGCATAGTCATTTTTCATATCGGGCGAAATAGTCCGCCAACCTTCCCAAATGGCTTGCAGTTCTTCTGGGTCGCGTGATTGAGCGATAATGTCAGAAGCTTGACCAAGTGTCAGCATTTGTCCTTTATATTCAAACTTTCCTTTACCGTAGCGCGAATCTAGCCGTGTCATGATTTCGGCTAACTCATCAGCTGCGCCCTCAGTTTCAGGAGCAGGGAAGCTACTGCCGCGTTTGAGGCCATCAATTTTACGGCGCATGTCGGCTGGTAAACTTAAATCGTTAAACCGTTTTGCAGCATTGGATAATTCCGTCGATAGTTTTGCACCTTCGGCATTGACTACAGCTTCGGCAGCGTTCGTTTCATCTGTAATATTTGTTGCTTTGGCCCATGCGATTAGTGAGGAACGGCTAGAAAATTCTTCAAGACGCGCTTCGGTGATTTCTAAAAACTCTTTAGCTTCTTGAATGGTTGGAGCCGCGTTTTCCGCCGTCTGAGTTGCTTCAATTACAACGTCTTTAACTGTTTCAGTTGCAGCACCTTTTATGTCGCTGCCTTGACACGCAGTTAATGCCATTATGCTCAAGCTAGTGGCTAGTAATAATGTGTGTTTCATTTATATATCCTCCATCAAGCCTTGATGGCTATTTTGAGTAATTTTAGACACCAAGGCTTTGGGGTCAAGCTTAAGACAGATTTAATCTCTGTAGAGTGTCAGTTTTAAGTCTTATTGTGATGAAAAGGATACAAAATGACGGAGAAGTTAGGTCTTCTACTTATCAACCTAGGATCACCTGATTCGCCTGACGCGTCAGCTACGCGCAAATATTTGGGACAGTTCCTGCATGATTATCGTGTTATCGATACGTCACGCTGGATTTGGTGCCCAGTTCTTCATGGCATTATCTTACGCACACGGCCAAAAAGATCAGCTGCGGCCTATGCCTCTATTTGGAATCAACCCGAAGGTTTGACTGGTGATATATCTGATATGGAAGCGCCGCTCATTCGTATAACGCGCGCTCAAGCTAATGGCGTCCAAAAACGGCTTGGGAGTGATGTTATTGTTGATATTGCGATGCGTTATGGAAACCCGTCAATTGGGGACGCGCTTGACGGACTTAAAACTAAAGGGTGTACGCGAATTGCTATCATGCCGCTTTACCCGCAATTTGCAGGGGCGACAACGGCCTCTGTTTATGACGGCGTAGCCATGGCTTTGGAAGACCGCATGGACGTGCCAGAATTGCGGTTCATGCGTCATTATTACGACGACCCACGTTTTATAAGATCATTAGGACAAAGCGTAAAAGATCATTTGGCAACACTTGATTGGACACCTGATGTGATTTTAACGTCTTATCATGGTTTGCCGCAAAGCTATGTTGATAAAGGCGATCCTTATCAAAGTGAGTGCTTTAAGACGACGGAGCTATTGCGGGCTGAGTTGGATATGAATGAACAGCAGCTTTACGCGACATTCCAATCTCGTTTTGGCCCCAAAGCTTGGCTACAACCTTATACAGATAAAACGCTTGAAGCCATGCCTGCAAATGGCATTAAGAAAGTTGCGGTTATGATGCCTGGGTTTTCGGCAGATTGCCTAGAAACTCTTGAAGAAATCGCCATTGAAGCACATGAGAGCTTTGAAGAAGCAGGCGGTGAGAAATTTACGGCCATACCGTGCCTTAATGCTCGTGAAGATCACATGGATTTATTGGCCGACCTCGCCAAAGAACGGCTTTTAGCAGGCTGGCTTTAAAGCCTTGAAAACATCGGAAGTATCAGTGTCAGGGTTCAAGATAAAATCTGACTCCAAACTATGGTCGGCGAGCTCCGCATAAGCTTTAGCGCGCGAGCTAAGTAAGTCTGGATAGCAGTGCTGAATGGATTCAGTTGGTGTTTTGCCGGCAACATCGTGGTAATGGTGACGCCATATGAGCGGTTTAGGAGTCTTAAAATACTGTTTTTTCAGCATGTTAACCGCATGTTTTGAAGCGCGTATATGGACAATAAAGTATTTTGATTTGAGTGTTTCGAGAACGGTTTTGTCTGTGTAAATGACACTTCCTGTTGTGTCGAGTAAGGGGTTGCGCGATTGCATTGCTAAGGCTTCCAAGGTCGCTTGAGTTTCCAACTCTATAGATTTTGCTTCTCGGGCCGCATAGTCTTTTGAGTAAGGCTGCCCTTGCCAATCGGCGAAATCCGCCATGCTGCCTTGTCCTAATTGTTGCCAAATTATCTTATCGACTTCTATTAAAGACATATCATAATGCTTAGTGAGGCGCGTCGCCGTATAGCTTTTTCCAATATTTGACATGCCAATGAGGGCGATGCGTAGGTTTCCCGCGGTGTAACGCGCTTCAAATTCTGCGCGGGTGAGTTCCATTAAGCGTAAGCGGCTAGGTAATCGGCAAGATTACCAAGGCTTGGTTTCATAATATAAACGCGCTTTTTCTTACTCAAAGCTTTCGCTAGCGGCGCAGGTATTGGCAGTGTTGCATGTAGAATGCGCTCCACGCTATCTGCAAATTTTGCGGGATGAGCCGTCGCAACAGTAACCCGTGTGAAATCTACATCTATATCGTTTGAAAATTCTTCCATCGCCAAATGTCCGATGGTTGTATGTGGACACATAATATATTGAGTTGAGTTGTAGACTTTGCGCATATGGCGCTCTGTTTCGACATCTGTAAATGACGCGCCCCAGCAAATATTTTTAATGGCCTCATGATCGCCATTATATAAATCTAAAATTCGCGGGAAGTTATTAGGCCGGCCAATGTCCATAGCATTAGACAGGGTCGGCACGCTTGGTCGCGGACGGTACTCGCCCAAGTTCAAGTAATCAATGAAGGGGTCATTGGCATTATTACCGATAATAAAGCGATCAATGGGCGCGCCCATTTTTTTGGCTATTAGGCCACCCGTCAAATTTCCAAGATTTCCAGATGGAATAGAATAGACAAGTGGCCGATTGCCGTGGGCGGCTTTGAGCTGCAGGCTTGTCCAGAAATAATAGAAGCTTTGCGGAATAACGCGGCCAACATTAATGGAATTGGCGGACATAAGGTTATGTTTTTTCGATAAGGGCTTGTCGGCAAAAGCGTCTTTAACCAATTTTTGGCAATCATCAAATGTTCCATCAACTGCGACGGCTCGAACATTACAGCCGCGCCGTCCAATCGTGCAAAGCTGTTGTTCTTGAACTTTGCTAACACCGCCTTGAGGATAAAGTATAAAGACTTTAACGCCTTCTTGGTTGAGAAAAGCATCCCCGATTGCTCCGCCTGTATCACCCGATGTGGCTACAAGAATAGTGCGGGTTTGCTCGCTAGCTTGCATGAGATGACTTGCCGCGCGGGCCATAAAACGTGCTGCAAAATCTTTAAAAGCTAATGTCGGCCCGTGAAAAAGTTCTAATACATAATCATTGTCGGGCTCTGGCATAGCTGTATCAAGCGTGCGGCCATCCATCGTTACAATGGGGACATCAAAATTATATGCGTCTTGGCAGATATCATTTAGATCTTTGGTGAAATAGCGTTCATCAACAAATTCGCGCGAAAGAATAGTTGCGCAATTTGCAAAACTCATGGCACCCATTTTCGCAGTTTGTTCGGGTGAGAAATATGGTAAACTATCAGGCATCCATAATCCACCATCGCTGGCAAGACTGGCGAGCAAAGCATCACCAAATCGCGCTTTTATTTTTGGATTGCTATGCGAGTGGTAATTCATGCCCGCGTCTTTAGCCTAATCATATATAATCGCAAGGCATTGCTAAGAAAATACATAATTTTGTTAATTTATTGTGCGAACGGCATGCGCTAAAATATTGACCATAGTTGCATGTGCGATTGACTGGCCAATGTTTTCGATTTCATGCGGACGATCAGCGCGGTAACGCAAGGTCTCTCCCGCTTTAGCTGTCCAGCTTTCTCCGCCCGCCGTGACGCGGACTTCACCTTGGAGCAGGCTTAGGTTTTCTACAGAGCCTGTGGGGTGAGGGGAGCTAATAAGTTTTCCGCCAATATCGGCTGTAAAATCATACCACTGTACGAATTCGACAGTATCAATAGATCCAATGATGCGTAACTTACATAGGCCGTCTTCGCTAAAGAGAATGGGCGTGTCTTTGATTTCAGTTTTTGCGACAAATGCTGGTGTATTGTTATCTTGAGAAACTATGGCTTCGACACTTGTGCCTAAAGCTTGAGACAACCGCGATAAGGTCGCAAGGGTCGGATTGGTTTCATTTTTCTCAATCTGCGAAATCATAGATTTAGCAACGCCCGATAATTCAGATAAAGCGCCCAATGACATCTTATCTGCTGTACGCAAACGCAATATTGTTTGCCCGAGTTTTTCGCTGAGTGCATCTGCTTGCGCGCAAGGTTGTCTTTTTTGTCTAGCCATGACGTTTATGTGATATGCGAGTGCATTTCCTGAGTTAGGGTTTGATTTTACGATTTGTTCTATATATAGAACGGGTGAGTTAATCAAGTGAGCCGTCGCATTAGAGTATGTTATGCAATATTTACCAATCCATTTTGATACGCGCGGCGCAAAAGTCTTAGTTATTGGCGCAGAAGAGGCCGCAGAAGCAAAATTACGAACACTCATTAAGACCGAAGCTCACATCTTAATAATTGCGCAAGTCGTTAACCCACAAGTCCAAAGGTGGATAGACATGGGCACAGTTAATGACGCGCAGGTCAGCCATAATTGCCGTGACTTCGAGCCGAATGATCTCGATGGTGCCAAGTTGGTTTATGCGGCGAGTGAAAACGATGAGCTTAACGCCCATATCGCAAAGCTTGCATCAGCTAGACATATAGCTGTAAATGCCGCTGATCAAAAATCTGCATGCAGCTTTATTACGCCTGCACTTGTGGACCGCGCCCCTGTCGTGATTTCGATTGGCAGTGAGGGAACAAGCCCAGGTCTGTCACGTGCGTTAAAATCTGATCTTGAGACGCGCCTGCCATCAACATTAGGAAAACTTGCCCTAAAAACACAAGAACTTAGGGCCAAAGTTAAACAGGTTATGCCAGCTTTATCGGACAGGCAGCGTTTATGGGCGCGAATTTTCGAAGGCAAGAACTTACAAAGCCATTTACGTCTTAATGATGCAGAATTAACTGCGCGAGTTGAGCGTATGATTGCGCAGCCCGAAGACGACATGGGGGGTAAGGTCATTTTAGTTGGAGCAGGGCCAGGAAACCCTGACTTGCTAACGATTGCGGCTCGTCAAGCACTGCATACTGCGGATGTAATTGTCTATGACCGCCTTGTCAGTGATAAGGTCATGGAACTGTCCCGCCGTGAGGCTGAGTATATTTATGTTGGTAAAGAGTCAGGCGGAGTATCCACCCCACAATCGCAAATTAATGGCATCTTGATTGACAAAGCCCGTGAAGGCCACATGGTTGTGCGCCTAAAAAGCGGTGACCCACTTATTTTTGGGCGTGCTGACGAAGAATTAGAGGCTTTGGGCGCTGCTAATATTGAAGCCTCTATCATTCCTGGAATAACGTCCGCGGCTTCTGCGGCTGCAGAAATTGGAGCGTCTTTGACAACACGCGGAAAGAATAAGGCCATTGCTTTATTAACTGGGCATGACGCCAAAGGGTTTGCTGAGCAAGATTGGAAAAATCTATCGGCTTTTGGGGCGCGCGCAGCAGTATATATGGGTGTCGGAGCCGCGCGGTTTATCCAAGGGCGTTTGTTACTACACGGCGCAGAGCGCACGCGCCCTGTATGTGTCGTTGAAAATGCATCTCGGCCTAACCAAATCATTGTGTCGACGACGCTTGAAAATTTACCTGATGATTTAATTGCTAAAGGCATTAAAGGCCCAGCTATTTTACTCATTGGTTACACGGCCCGTGATCATGCTTTAGAATCCTTACCTCAAAGAGCAAGCAAATGAGTACATTAAAACATAAGGGCAAAGGCCCGCAGGCTTTGACGGCTAATGAATTACGTGAAGGGTATAGTGTTTGGCTAACCAAAGATCTTACATGGTCGCGTGACTTCAAAAACGCACTTATTAGCGAAGATCAAGAGAAAATTGACGCTATGCAAGCGCAGGGCGAAAAGGACGATAAAGCCAATCTAGTCGTAGGCGTTTACT
>JBDVGI010000106.1:0-2942 GCA_039962885.1 Litorimonas sp.
TGATCGATAGCAGCCACGATATACCCTTGAGCCGCCAATTCCCTGCAAAGCCACATCATCTGCATGCCAGCTCCACCTGTCCCGTGCGACATGATAATGAGCGGGTAAGTTTCTGAAGTTTCCGACAGCGTCGCTTTTCGCGCGGCATACCCACCAATGAATACTGGTCGTTTGGGAGGAATGCCGATTTCTTCCATTCGACTACCCTGTTCGGCTGGGTACCAGATTGATGTCATAAGGGGACGTGGGTGCGTTTTGTCCCAATTCAGCCTCTCAGAGTCTTCAAGAGACAACCGAAGCAGCCATATGGACGGGCCTAAAGGCACTGCTGGTTTTTGTCTGCAAGACGTTATTACCGTAATGACTATAAGGCTTAGGATGACGCTTAAATAACGCATGATTGAGGTTCCAAAGGTATGCATATTGCGACAGACCCGCTGCCAGTTATTGGGTCGAATTCTGCGCTATAAATTTCGTATTCAGGCGAATTGCTGAGTTTGTATTCTGATTGTGGTAACCACGCATTATAAATCTTATGCCAACTATTTCGTATGTTCGAAATATGTTCAACATGTTCGAATGTGGCATAGAGCCCTCTTGGAATTAGAATGCTCTGGCTGTCCATTCCTACCATGTATGCGGCAGGTGAGTTCGTTCCGCAGAGGTAATCAAAACCTCCCTCACTTGAGAAATTTGAGCACACCCCAAATGAAGTCATCCCAAGTTGCCCATTGTTACGTCCTAAATATTGATCAAGCTCATTCCACAAAGCTGGAATAGTCGGTTTAGAGTTTGCGTCATATCGGCGTGAAAGCCCTGTAACTGTAAATCTATCAAGTTCAGATATGACAGGTGCCCCAAGAAGTGAAGAATTGTCGTCCAACTTTAAAGCTGCCTGGATATTTAGACCTTCTAATGTTCCTCTTTCACGGAGTTTCCAAGGTAGTATTTGGAAATGGTTGTAAAAGCTACGTGTAAAAGCCTCATGTGATTTATACCGCACCATCAATGCAACGGTCAAAATGTCAGGGGCTCCATTCACGAGTAACTTTGCGGCTTCGCTTAAGCGCCGAGCTTTCACATACTTCATGACAGAGGTGCCGATAATTTTTCCGAAAGCCCTAATGAGATAATGCTGCGAAACACCCGATGCGCAAGCAACATCTTTAAGAGAAAAATCGTCATGAAAGCGACTTTCAATATACCAAAGTGCTTTTTGAACTGGCGTCACGCTTTATCCTTATTCCCATTTAAGGATAGTATAAGCCTATAATTCCTATGTGGCTTGATTAAAATTGACCTAAATGGGGGCTTTGTCACGTTAAGCACGCGAGGTGTGAAGTTCCATTGGTTGAAGACCTATGGGCAAACTGGTGCAGTCGCAATATCCCACTCAGATTGAGCTTGGTGCCTAAATTTTCGTAGTGTTGATCTTGAGATGAGATGACGTCGATGATTAAAGAGGTTGTAGAATTGACTGTGGGCTGAGAGCAGTTTTTGAGCCTTGTGAACGGATCTGAACTTCTGAGCTTTTCGTTCTCTTCGCCGAATGGGGACGTGTGAGCATTCTGCTCTGTTATTCTTTCTACCGCCGACGTCTTGTAATCGTTTCATGCCCAGTTCCTTTAGTGCTGCGCCATACGATCCGAGTTTATCTGTAACGATGCGCTCCGGTTTGACTCCCTGGTGCCTAAGGAGTTTCCGCAGCAAACGTGTGGCTGCTTTTGCATTTCTCCGTCGTTGAACAACAACATCTAGAACCGTTCCCTCGTCATCGACGGCTCGCCAGAGGTAAACCATCTTGCTACCAATCTTTGTACAGACCTCGTCCAAGTGCCAAACAGGGGAGGGGTCTTCAGACCGGCACTTAATGCGCTTTGCATAAGTCGACCCAAACTTATCGACCCATCTTCGTATCGTTTCGTTTCGTAAGATAATTCGACTCCGCGTTCGGCCATGAGTTCTTCCACGTCCCGGAAGCTGAGATTGAACCGGAAATACATCCAAATAGCACGTCGAATAATGTCCGGATGGAAGCGATGGCGAGAATAGATTGAGGTTTTCATCGCGGGTGCTTAGCAGAATGGCTGAAAACTAGCATTAACGTGACAAAGCCGACTAACCAATTAGAGGGTTTTTAATATAGTTCGCATATTCTGGATCGATGTTAGCAGATATCACAAAAATAGAACTAAGTTTTACTCCTAAAATTCGTGCATTGATGGGCGAGTGGCTCACGCATGCGGCCTTTGAGATGCCCCGAGAAATGTATAATGATAGCACTGGAGAAAATTTATCTTTGCGGGATTTCTTTTTGAGAGGTGCATTTGACCGTGACCTTGGATGTATGTTTAACTTAACTGATAAGTATGGTAGTCAAAAAATCTATACTGCTGGATTGTTATTGAACCATAAAATAGTAGGTGGAGCGCAGAGGCCCGAAAACCGCTATGATTACAAGCCTTTAGTGACATATGATGAGGTTATTGATACGTTTTTGGAAAATCTTGACCCTGAAAATAACCCTATTTCACCATATTTTTCATATTTCAGCAACGGGCAAACCAATTCCGAAGACGAAGCTTTTACATTTGATGAAGGTTGTTGGCCCTTGATTGAGGCAATGATAGTTGAAGATTTCATCCTACATAAAAATCAACAATATTATTGGACTGAAAAGACCCGTCCTTTGTTTGAATATATGAACGTCGGGAAATCACGGGAGTTAGTTAAACAAAGGATAAAATTACAATGGCACGGCGAGTAAGTAAGGGTAATAAAAAGTCACTATGGGTATCTTACACCACTCATATTATGATTTAGCCTAACCAAAAGCAGTTTTATGTGAGTGTCTTAAAATCGCCCAATACTGTTGAAAAACTCTTGGATTATTTTGTTCGCATGGCTTTTTGAGTTAGGCCGTCTTTATTGGTTACGGCTTC
>JBDVGI010000107.1:0-5291 GCA_039962885.1 Litorimonas sp.
AATTCAAACAAAGAACGAGTGTTAGTCTCATAACTGAGATGTTTTTCTATTTTGCAAGGGTGAACTATCGTGATGATACGATTAATGTCAGGTCTTTTGGCGCTTTCTTTATTAACAGCTTGCAATGACAAAACGGCTCCAAAGGAAGCCCCGTCTGAAAGACTACAAGTCCAAAATGTTGAAACGGGTGAGGTTACCCGCGTTATAAATGCATCAGGAACGGTGCAACCCGAAACAACGGTGCTTGTAGGGTCCGAAGTTTCAGGTCGTGTGCTGTCTGTTGGAGTTGATTTTAATACTCCGGTCAACGCTGGTGATGCCTTAGCCGTGATTGACCCGCAAACATTTCAAAACCAAGTGCTGCAATTGGAAGCCTCGCAATTACGAGACGAAGCGACGATTAAAACAAGCGAGTCTGGTATTATTCGAGCAGAAGTTAACCTCCGCCAAAACCAACAAATTCTTGAGCGCCGTAAAGACCTTTATGAGCAAAACGCAACATCACTCGCCCAGCTAGAAGAAGCTGAACGATCAGTCGGTGTGTCTGATGCGGATTTGGCCGTTAGTCGCGCGCAGCTTGAGGGGGCCAAAGCTAGCCTAGCCCAAACTCGCGCCAGCTTACGAACTGCGCGGTTTAACCTGTCTCGAACGATCATTCAAAGCCCAATTGATGGGATTGTCATCGAGCGTCAGATTGACCCAGGTCAAACCGTACAAGCGAGTTTTTCTGCGCCAGAGCTTTTTAAAATTGCTGCCGACTTGTCTGAAATTGTCGTAGAGGCAGCTATTGTAGAAAGTGATGTCGGCGGATTAGGTGAAGGCGATGCTGTGGAGTTCACAGTTGACGCTTACCCCGCCACGCCTTTTAGAGGTGTGATCAAACAGCTACGCTTAAACTCTGAGCTTAAAAATAATATCGTTACCTATGTAGCCATTGTGAAAGCTCAAAACTCTGAAGGGCTTTTATTGCCGGGTATGACCGCAAACTTACAAATTACGACGGACACAAAGCCGGGCGTTCTCAGGGTCTCAGCCGATGCAGAACGTTTCCGTCCAACGCCAGAGCAACTCGAAACATGGCTCTCTGATAGTCAGAAAAAAACACAGCAAGTTTCTTTGAATGAGCCTGTCTATACTCGTCTTTCAAAAATTGGTGTGAGCGAGGCATTAATCGCAAGTATTCGTACTGAGCTTGATTCATCTTCGGCGCAAGTTAGGAAAACGATTAATGACCCTACGAAAGTGTTCCAACGCACGCGCTCATTACAACAATTAGTCAACCTTACAAACCTCATCCTCTCAAACAATCTCGATCAACGTGATATGCAAGCGTATAATTCATTGTTGGCACAGGAAAACTCTGTGCGTTCAACAAAACTTTGGGTTCGCCGTGAGGATGGTAAAATGGAGTCTCGACCCGTCAAGCTCGGTTTAACAGATGGGACGTTTGTAGAGATCGTGTCAGGTCTTGATAAAGGGGACAAAGTTGTCATTAATATTGGGGCTGCTCGCGGTAATGCGCGAGGGCAAAGAGGCGGACGAGAGGGAGGCCAGCGTCCTGCTGGCGGCGGAAGACGCGGAGGGCGTTAATTATGACGGCTAACCCCTTAATCAAATGCGAAAGCTTGACAAAAATTTATAACCCCGGACCAAATGAAATCAGGGCGCTCGATGATGTGAGTTTCGAAATTAAAGACGGAGAATTTGTCGCCATTGTTGGTTCATCTGGTTCTGGTAAGTCTACATTGATGAATATGCTTGGCGGTTTGGACAAGCCTACCTCTGGCACAGTCCGTATTGGCGGCGCGGCATTGTCAAATATGAATGGTAAACAATTGGCACAATTCCGAAACGAGACTATTGGGTTCATCTTCCAGCAATTTCAGCTTTTACCTAAAAAGTCAGCTTTACAAAATGTTATCCTTCCGCTTCATTATCGGCGACCAAAAGAAAGCCATATGGATAAACGCGCGAGCAATAGCCTAACCCGCGTGGGTTTGGGCGACCGTATGTCCCATAAACCCACGGAACTTTCTGGCGGACAACAACAACGTGTTGCAATAGCCCGAGCGCTCGTAGGTACGCCTAAACTTTTACTCGCGGATGAACCAACAGGGGCTTTGGATTCGGTAACTTCAGAGGATGTGATGGGCTTGCTGCATACGTTAAATGCGAGCGGTTTAACCATTATTTTAATCACCCATGATCACGAAGTCGCCGCAGCAGCTAGGCGCACTGTGACATTTAAAGACGGTAGAATTCTAAGCGATGAACCTAATAATATGACTCAGACCGGAGCGTCGGTATGATTAGCTTTACTGTTGTTCGCCTTGCCATAAGTTCCCTAATCGAGCATCCCTTACGCACGGCCTTAACCGCACTTGGCGTTATGTTGGGTGTGGCTGCGGTGTATTTCATGTTGGCCATTGGAGAGGGGTCTAAGAAGGATATTTTAGAACAGCTTGATAGCATACAAGCTCGGTCTATGAGTGTATATCCTGACAGACAACGAAATGGACGTTCTAGCGCTCAATCGGTTTGGCGACCCTTTTCTGAAGAGGACATTCTTCGGATACGTGCGATTGGCGGGGTTATAGGAGCTACGGGCTCACTCAGCCAATCTGTTACGGCTGTGACAGAAACGAGTGATTGGACAACGGATTTACACGGGATAGATCTTGATTACCTTAAAACTAAAGATATAAAAATTGCAAATGGTGAACCAATAAGTTCTGCAGACATGGAACGACGTGAAACGGTAGCTCTCATTGGTCAAACCGTAAAAAATACATTATTTCGCGGAGAAAACCCGATTGGGGCTCGCATTAAAATTAATAATATACCCTTTACCGTTAAAGGTGTGCTTGCGACAATTGAACAAACCAGTTGGCGTGGAAATGACCAAGATAACCTTGTTCTTATTCCGCGTACGACTGCGCGAAACCGTATCTTTGGCGGGAATGACTTAGTACGTGATTATGTAAATGGTATAGAAATCGCAGGTGCTGAACAAAAGGATTTGCCTCGAATTGAACGCGAAATTGATGAAATTTTACGCCAAACTCGCAATGTGAAATCTACAACTGCGCCCGATTACCGTATTTTTAATTTTTCGGCTAACCGTCAACAAACTGCACGAACACAACAAATTTTGAGTGTGTTTCTCGCCTCCGCGGGTGCGATTGTTTTGCTGGTTGGCGGCGTTGGTTTGATGAATATCATGCTTGTCTCCGTCACGGAACGCACGCGCGAAATTGGTTTGCGCATGGCGTTAGGTGCGCGGCAGATTGATATTTTGATTCAATTTCTTGTCGAAGCGATTATGATCTCTTTTTTGAGCGGGTTGTTGGGCTTAGCTCTTGCGCATGGCCTAGCGTATTTTGTAGCGCCTTTATTGCCAGATGGAATGACCTTACTATTTTCACCTGATGTGGCCTTGCTTGCCGTAAGCACATCTTTGGTTGTGGGGATTGTTTTTGGATTTCTGCCTGCCCGAAGAGCCGCGCAGTTGAACCCAATTGAGGCGTTGCGACATGAGTAGAGTTTCTAGATTTTCCGCTATTCTGCTTGTTGGTTTATTGCCGTTCTCTGGATGCGCAACTATTGATCGCGAAGCGTTAGACACGCGGATAGCATCAACAACAGCTGATGTACCACAAGACTGGCAAGTGAACGGAACGCCGAAGACTGTTCGTGCGGAGAATTGGAAAAGCTTGTTCCAAGATCCGCAATTGGAAGCCTATCTGACGCGCGCGGAAACCGCGAACTTTGATATTCGTCAAGCGCGCATTAATATAACAAGCTCTCAACAAGCTATATTGCAAGCCCGTTCGGCTTTGTTGCCCAATGTAAATGCAAGCACAGGGGGCAATGTTGCGGCGCTTTTAGAAAATCTTGATGATGTGAATGAGAGTACAAATGCGAGTTTGTCTTTTTCTTGGGACCCTGATATTTTTGGAGCTCGTAAGGCTAGCGTTCGTCAATCGCAGGCGGCCTTGCGCGCGCAGCAAGCGGCGGCATTTAACATTCGACAGCAAGTTCTTGCAAATGTTGCTCAGCTTTATGTGTCAATCATTCAGGCCGAATTACAGCTAGAACTAGCACGTACAAATCTTGGCTTCCTTGAAGATAGATTTCGTATCTCTCAATCGCAATTTGAATTGGGTGCGATTGGCGGAGATGAACTTGCTTTTGCTGAAACGAACTTTCAATCGTCTCTTGCGGGTTTTCGGGTTCAAGAGCTTGCAACTCGCCAAACTCGAAGAGCGCTATCCTTACTTTTAGGTGATTACGGCGCAGATGATTTGGTCGTAGCAGATGTCTTACCATCCGCGATAAACCTACCAGAGCAGGGCGTGCCAGCCGCTGCGTTAGAACGCCGCCCTGATGTGCAACTCGCATGGGCGCAAATTGAAGCGGCGATTGCAAATTATGAGCTATCGGTTGCTAATGATTGGCCAACGCTAAACTTTAGTGGTTCTGTCGGTGGCGGCGGACCTGATATTAGTGATGTTTTTGAACCTTCAACATATTTGGCATCATTGGCCGCCAATTTCGCAGGGAATGTATTTGACGGAGGCTTCAATAAAGCGCAACGCGAAAGCGCGCGTTTGAGCACTGAAGCGGCTTTACTTAATTATGAGCAAACCTTACGCAGCGCGAAAGCTGAGATTGAAAACATATACGATCAAGACCGTGTCTCGAAAAGCTCACTGGATGCGCTCCAAGATGCCTCTACGGCGGGTAATGAAGCTCTACGATTGGAGCAAATTCGGTTTGACCTTGGCGAAAGTGACTTGTTGAGCGTTTTGCAAGTGCAGCAAACTGTAAACGGGGTAAATGCCTCGCGCATTAACGCCGAAGCAAACCTTTTAGCCAATCAGATAGATGCTTATCTTGCAACAGGGGGTGACTTGATTGTTCCTAGCGCGCAGGACGCGTTGTGGGATGGAAATTAAAACAGGTTTCAATTAATGGTTTTCTGTCAAGCGACTTTGCTATGAGACTGGCAATGCGCGCCTGAAACACTGTAAAAGCTTAGTCATAAATTTCAGCTGTGAATTGGTAGATTAAGTAAGCGATTATTCTTGCTCACTATAATTTCTCGCGTTTATATGCGCTGAACATAATACGGTTGATACTAAGATGATATGGGGTAAAAGGCCTGTGTTTTTAAAGGACTGAGTTTTAGGGAATATGCTAGAAAGTCAGAATTTCACAGTCAGCGTTGCACCCATGATGGATTGGACAGACCGTCATTGCCGGTGGTTTCATAGGCAGTTATCTACCCG
>JBDVGI010000108.1:0-7463 GCA_039962885.1 Litorimonas sp.
CGAATATAAAATGTGGACTTTCCATTACGGGGTTCCGCCTTGATGTTCAGATGAATGAAAAAGGTGATAAGGACCGCGCCATGTTTTGGTTACGCCGTCGTAGTTCACGTCATGGGGGCGATCAGGAGCCATATTCGGCGAAATTCCAAGACCTAATTCCTGACCGTCTTGCGTTGTAATGTGGATATAGACCGCATCTTCACCAGATGTTTGCGTCACGGTTTTCACATGGCTATGGCTAGCGCGTGTATACTCCAAGGTCGGGTTATATTCGCCATGTGATTCTATGACCGACACAAAGCGCAGCCCGTCATCGCTTTGAACTCGTAATATAAATGCGGATTCGCGGCGCAAATTAAGATTTGGATCATTCGCCCCAACTTCAGCAAATATAACAACGCTATTTTCAGGCAAAGCAGAGCTTACCGTGTAGAAACGCTTATCCAACAACCATGTAACTTGCGATAGAGTCTTACCCGGCCGTGTCTCAGCCAGCTTCCAAAGATGTTGATAGCCATTATCCGGCCCTAAAGGCGAACGAGTAACAGGGTCTGCTTGGACAGGAAAGTTTGTTTCAACAAGTTGTCCATTATAATGGAATGGCAAATCATATTGGTGCGATGCATCCGAAGATGCACTCATCACATCGACAATAATCGGCGCTGAAAAAGCTCGATCTGTTACCAAAGCCGTCGTTCGGGTCATCTCGACACCCTTATAGGCCGTATCAATCTTAGCTGTTGTAACCTTTAGAGTATCACTCGTTTGAAAGGTCCCAGTTTCTGGAGCATACAAATTCCCTTTCGCAGTGACCCCGTCAAAATGGGAAGTCTCATCCACGATGAGCGTATTGTGTGCGATGCTCTGTTTGGCGTAACTATTATTCTCAGCCAAATAATGTCCGCCAAATTTGGCCTCTATATTCAAGAAACGAGCCGCGCCGTAGTCTCGGACGACTTCATGTCCGCGGTCATAAACAAGCAGTCCTAACTTATCAAAATGTCCATGCCCAAGACCTTGTGATGTATTTTTAGCAATAACAGCTAGGCCCTTGGGATCATTAGACGCACGTAATATATCTAGCGCGCCTTGATTACCGTTTTGGCCATCACGCAAACGCATAGATTGATACGGGAAAGGCTTAGTTAAACCTGCTTGAATGTCATTTGACAATTTACGGCTTTCGGGCGTTAGAACAAACGCACCTTGAGCTTGCGCCACAGATAAAAGTCCTTCATCTCCTGTCAAATCATACGCAATCGATACGCCATATAAAAGCTCGGTTGTAGCAATGCCTTTATCTTTGATTGCATCATTTATCGGGAAAAACAGACCATTATAATTAGAGTGAATCGTTGTGTAGATCGCCTTTTTCAATATTTCGTCACGATAGTTAAATATATCGCGTTCGGGTTCATTTTTGGCAATGGCTTGCCCAAATAAAACAAAAGGCATGAGGGCATAGCGTTGATAATACGGCCCTTCATTGTAATAACCATCAGGTGAAAACAGCAGATCAAGTTGTTTCAAGAACCCAGCTTGACCCGATTTGTCTAAACCCAAAAGCGCTTTATCAGAATATTCTTTATCGCCAATAATATAACCCGTCATACCCACAGCGGCGGTTGCCCAGGTTCCGTGATTATGAATCTTGTCAAAAGTTTCAGGTGAACCTTGCGATAAGAAATCAGCCATGTTTCGCAATAGTTGCGTTTCAATGTGAACCTTATCCTCAGCGTTAACTACATCCAGCACAGCCCCGTACCCTTGAGCCACATGAACAAGCCACCAACTTTCGTTTAAATTTTGCCAAAACATGCGTCCCGGTGACTGCTCTTTTTTCGCAGGGTGAGACCCCCAATCAGGATACACATCTGCATAGGCACGCATCATTTTTATTGCAAAATCAGCATATTCACGCTCCCCTGTCAGTTGATAAAGGGCCCCAGCATCATAGATTATTTTCGCGTTTTGTTTATGTGTTTCATGGGTGTAACCACCGCCAGCATCCTTTGGAACAGGGATATTTAGTGGGAGTTCCATATGACTTCGTACCGTTTGTATAGCCGTTTCCAATGTCGTTTCAAAACGCGCAGCATATGTCGCTTGATCTATTTGAACTGCTGCTGAATTCGTGTCAGAATTAACATTAGATGCGCCGCAGCCCGTCAAACCTGCCGCAAGGCCCAGAGATGCGGACACAAAACATACGGGCATCAAAGATGTCGGTATAATGAAGCGCCACATCATGGCGTCAGCCCTACATTATTTTCAATAATCGCCGTAGGTGCCAAACCGCTGTTAAGCTCAAAGATTTTCGGCGCAGATGTATCCGAAAACTGATTATTAAGAATATTCGTTTTCGGCTCACCAACCGTATGATTAATTAGAAATGGTGCAGAATTTTTAAACACATTATCTGCAATGTTTGTCACCTGTACGCCGTGAATGTAAAGTGACGATTTTGAGCGGTTCCGATTGCCGTGACCAATATTCTCAAAACTTGACCCCGTCAGTTCAAAATGTGGTCCAAAAGTACTCTCATCTCGCCCGCCGCGATAAAGATCAACAATATCACCTTCAATGTTTTTGAAAGTTGAGTTTCTAATCGTCACATATTCTGCATTATAAATACCGTAATCATCATCCTCGCGATCAAGCTGGAACACAGCGCCCGTAACATTTTCAAAGTGAGAGTTATCTATCAAAACGTTATCAGCAAAAGTTCCCTTTGCAGCCGTAACGATGTTGAAAGAATGATTTTTATCTAAGTCAACAAACCGGCTATCAATCACCTCTAATCGGTAGTTTTCAAGCATCGAATAAGGGCTAGTTCGAATAACAGAATTCCCTGCATAATCTGGACTATCTTGCCCAGAAATGTTGAGATTGATTAGCTGTAAACTGCCCCCATCTAGAATTTCAAATAAAGTCGAACGTTCAAAAGTCAAATCAACCTGCCCGTTCCCTTTGAACGTCAGAGGCTTATCCAATTTTAAAAACTTGCGTACCGTATATTGACCTGCTGCGAGGTTGAGCACATCCCCCGCTTTGGCCCGCTTAACGACTTGAACAAGGTCATCTTGAGCAGTCACACTTATAACACCACCAGCCCCGAATGGTATAACAGGCTCGCGCTTGGGATACCAATTTGGCCCAGTCATATCCTTTGTCGTCACGGAAAGGTCGCGCCTCGCTCCGGTTTTTACACTTGTGACTGGGTACAACAGACCATTTTCGCCTCTAGAGACCTTCAAAGTTTGGCTCTCAAACCCTGATTTGAAATTGGGTAACTCGGCGCGGCTAACAACGTTATTCTTAAAGTCAACGCCAGACATATCATCATAGACCGTAAACACATTAAGGCCATCATCATGAGAGATTAAATTATTGGAGAACCGAGACTCCACAGGAACTGCACTACGTTCTTTATCGCTTCCCGCACCAAGTTGAATGTTATCGCTATCAATGAGGCTATTATTCTCAATTACCGCACCCTTGACTTGATGGTAGCGGTTAATCGGAGAGTTTGGCACGCCGTTCATAATAACTAAAGCGCCGCCAAAACGTGTCCCCTTTAAGCCTTCCATATAATTATTTCGAACAATTTGTCCTGCATTGATCACTCGAATACCGCCCGTATGGTCAACGCTATTTCCGAAAAAGACGTTCCCCTCCACTAACGTATCGTTACCGTGGCGCATCGTGAGCGTTCCGCGTGATTCATAAAACGTATTATTACGAATAATATTTTTACCCGACTTGCTGGATATAATTTCCAGTTCCCCATCCGCTCTATCGAAATAATTATTTTCAACCACCGTATAGCTATTGCTGAGCGAGTGATGGCTTGTTCCTATTCTTAAGGTTTCCCCGCCATTTGAACCTAAAATTGGTCTTGGGCCAAAATAATTATGATCAATACGGTGGTGATTTTCTTGGCTCGCTTCTGTGTTCAAGCGAACCGCCATCGTTACACCTTTGTTACGTTTTCCAACGAGGTGATTATGGTCAAAACGGTTATTCTTACCATACATCATCACCCAAAAATCAACCTCTTGCCGTTCAGGTTGGTTATAATTGTCAATGACGACATCTGTAACCCGTGAGTGATTGGCTAATTTGGTTTTGCTTTCACGAAAGCTCACAACTTCTTGCGTTGGCGTATACCCGTCTTTAAAAACCAGACCGGAGACTTCCAAATATTCTCCAGCAAGGCGCAAATTAGATTGCCCCGTTAATATAACCTCGCCTTTAGTCTCTGCTGTCAAACGAATAGGGTCTTCCTGTGTTCCTTTCCCTGAGAAAAGAATTTCAAAGTCATTCCAAACGCCGTTGGCTAGCACAAGAACATCGCCAGCTTTCGCCGTTGAAACAGCATCATTAAAAGCCTTTTGATCTTTTATTATATGGGAGCCCTCAGCTTTAACAGAAGCGGCTTTCTCTGAAGGCGTATGAACGTGTTGCTCGCTACATCCGGCAGGTATCATCCAGCTACACGCCAGAATACCTGTAAAAATGACACGACAAACACTGCGCATATCCTTGATGCCCCTCCATAGTATTGATTGTAATTCTATAGGAGCAAGTATCAATTAATCAGATATATTGTCAACCAATATATACTACCAATTGTAAATATTGGTATAGATATAAAGTTAGGGCATTTTCTTCATCAACATATATCGAGATCGACTCTCGGAGGCTTTACGCTTAACTTCTTGATAAGCCTCCTCTTCGGATGCAACAAGCAAGGCCTCAATCATACGTGTAAAATGCGCACGCATAGCCTTGCGCGCCGCTTGCGAGTCTCGGTTTTTCAATGCTTCATATATAGCTTGATGCTCATCCTCACGATGGCTAGTGTCCTTATCGCAAACCGTGCGGTAAACTTTCTGCAACTGCGCCGCTTCAGTTCGCATATGCCACATGCTTTCAATAACGAACATGATAGCATGATTATTGGTAGCTCGGGCAATGGCATTATGAAACTCCGCATCTGCTTCATCCGCACTCATATCACTAGATATTTTCCCAGACATAATACCAATATAATGGCCTAGTTCTTCCAAAATCGCATCCGTAATAATTGGCGCAGCTAAGGCTGCAGATTCGGCTTCAAACAAAGCTCTAGCTTCTGTCAGTTCAAAGGGACCAACTTTCGGCAATCCATTCAATAGACTTTGACTACCATCGAGCACATAAGCGCCCGATCCAACTTTTACATCAATACGGCCCTGCGTCTGCAAAGCGATCTCAGCTTCGCGTATAGCTACACGGCTTACGCCAAATTTTTCAGCCAAATCACGTTCACCTGGCAATCGACTACCAGGCGGAAACACACCCGAGTCGATCAACTCGATTATTTTATTAGCAACCGTGTGATATAATCTTTTCTCTGTCATTCATTCATACCAATTACATTTAATTCAAAGCATCGACTATACCAATTCATGCTATAAAAAAAGCAAAATTTCCAATTAATGAAAACCTTGCTTTTTAGGAAAGAGAACATGTGCTGTCTCTTATTTATTTTCAAAACTCATGGCCTTAATAATAACATAAGTTATTGCTAGAACTTATAGCTACCACCAAAAATGACGCGACGATCTGTGAGACCTTGGAAACACACAGGACCATCCTCATTGACGCAACGCTGAGTAACATCTGAAGTTGTCAGATTCACAGCCTCAACACCAATAGTTAAGTGCTCATTGACATCGTAATTAACACTAGCGTTTAGTTGCCCTCTAGATTCTTGCACAACAGGGAAACCAAAGGGGAAACTATTCGTACTACCAAAATCATCTGAACGAAAAGAACTCCGCCATGTATAACGCGCGCGAGCAGATAGCCCATACTTCTCATAAAACACCGTGACGTTATAAGCGTTATCAGAGTTATTAAGTAAGGTTGTTGTAAATTCTACATCCGTTGCACCTGGGTTTGAGCCCGCAAAAATATCTGTTGCTCGGCCTGTCGGGGTTAGAACAGTTTCAGTCCCTGAAAACTCTTGATAGGTGTAATTTGCAATCAAACCAAAGCCTGACGCCCAGCCAAGTCGATTTTCAAATGAGGACAAGTCATATTGGAAGGCAATCTCAATACCTTCTTGAACAGTCTCTCCTGTA
The DNA here is from genome assembly GCA_039962885.1 of Litorimonas sp. GTDB lineage: Bacteria > Pseudomonadota > Alphaproteobacteria > Caulobacterales > Maricaulaceae > Litorimonas. The sequence continues at coordinate 6,132 of JBDVGI010000108.1, forward strand.
TCATTGATAATTTGAGAGACAGGCACACAAACACCGACACCACTTGTCTGGCTACCTGAAGCATCCAGCGGTGCAAACACATTTTGGTCGGCAATAGGGTTAAAGATACCGCCGCCTTCACATGGGTCTGTAATATCGCGCACATCAACATTTGTGACTGTTCCATCAGGCAATACAAGAGTTGTTGGCGTTGTGCTTGGCTCTTCTGTTTGGTTCACAAAGAGCCCATCACGCTCCTTACGGAAATACCCAATACTGAAGACTGCAGATGGAGCAAAATACCATTCAGCGCCGATATCAAAGGATTCGATTTCTTGAGGTTCTAACCCGGGGTTACCAATACTTACGGCTGGGTTAGGACTTGTGCTGAATGTAAATGACGTTGACAAATCATCAAAATCAGGTCGACGAATATCTCGGTTCCATGCTGCGCGTAGCAATAAATTTTCAACAGGCTCAGCAATCAAATTGACACGCGGCAAGAAGAAATCATAATCGCCCTCTGTATCCGTTAAAGTCGCCACACCGTTAATAATTGTATTACCTGTGGATGTTACATCTGTTTGAACATAACGAACACCTGCATTACCTCTGAAAACACCCCGCTCGAAATTCACTTGCCCATATATAGAATGCGTCTCTTCTTCAATATCGAAAAAAGCGCCTTGATTAGACGTTGGTGCATCAATGGTAGAACCATTAAATCCAAATTGCGCATTATTGGCTAGAATCGCATCATTCAAGATTGCCAAAACCCCTTCAGGGTCATCTGCTACCAATTCAGGGTCAATAAGAAGGAAATCAGCGACAAACAAATCCCGTCCATCGGCATCATCAAAATTATCTGGACCTTCCACAAGTAACTCAGCAAAAAGGTTACCGAAGGGGCTTTGATCAATGTTACGGAAGCCAACATTGGAAGTTACATTATCAAAAGTACTTGATGTTTCATTGTAACGATATCCTGCATCAACAGATGTTACAAAACCACCTACAGCACTATCTTCGAGATCATAGGAGAAATCCGTTCTAAACGCTATTTCCTCATTTTCAGTTTCATTTAACCCTTGTTGCACATCGCGAAGTAGAACATTCGCTGGATCTAATAACTGCGCTGTTGTTGGGCCAAAGAAGTCTGGATTTTGTAAAATTCCAAACGCCAAGGAACCGCCTGTGAGATCAAATTCAAATGGTGTTCCATTTTCATTTGATGAGTTCCCTATGCCTGTGAAAAAGTTCTCCCGTAATTGATCTGCATTCAGATCAATATTTGGATTGATAAAATTAAGCGTCGTGTTGAAGCTCGGCGTAACAGTGTCTGAATCTGATATT
>JBDVGI010000109.1:0-16144 GCA_039962885.1 Litorimonas sp.
TTCATAGCCTAAATGTTTTAATTGCTCCTCGAGTATATCAAGATTGACTCGATTATCATCCAAAACAATCACAGATTTTGTGGCATTTTCAATGAGTTTGCCTCTTTGCAAACCAGTCTTACCATGCGCTTCATCAACACAGTGCAATTTAAACGTAAAAGAGAATGTTGCGCCTTGACCTAATGCGCTAGATACGGTGATATCGCCCCCCATCAAACGGGCTAGGTCGCGGGCTATAGATAAGCCAAGACCTGTGCCACCAAATTGACGCGTTGTTGAATTGTCCGCCTGATTAAAGCTATGAAATATGTCGTGCAGTTTATCTTCCGCAATACCAATACCCGTATCTTGAACATCAATTTTGTAATGAACAATATCATCAGGCCCCTTATCCGCAGTCATATAAATTAACACATGGCCTTTTTCGGTAAATTTAATAGCATTACCGATAAGGTTCATCAAAATTTGGCGAAAGCGACCTACGTCTCCTAAAGCCACACTGGCAATTTCAGGGTCGACTCGAATCAACAAATCAATAGCTTCTTCATCGATGCTAACCCGTAAGAGTTGAACCACATCAAATATGGCTTCACTTAAATTAAAGGGTTCAGAATCTAAAATAATTTTACCCGACTCAAGCTTAGAGAATTCTAAAATATCATTGATAATCCTCACAAGCGCATTACCTGATCGTATTATCGTTTGGACAATATCGCTTTGACGCCCATCTAAATCCGAACGAGACAGGATATCAACCATACCGATCACACCGTTCATAGGCGTTCGAATTTCGTGACTCATATTGGCAAGGAATTGTGATTTATTCTTAGAAAACCGTTCAGCTGCAAGTCTCTCTATACGGGCTTGTTCAGCTTTTTGGCGTGTCTCAACCAAATCGGTAATATCAGTGATATACCCGTCCATACGAACAGTCTTACCTGCATCGTCTAAGACGTACTGGGTGTGATCACTTACCCATATATATTCACCATTTTTTTTACGAACTCTATATTGATCAGAAAAAGATAGAATGCCTGCGTCTTGATTAGCCTCTATAGTTTTGACAACACGCCCAATATCATCGCTGTGTATAATGTCACCATATTCAATCGAGCGGTTTAATAGCTCTTCAACACTGTAGCCCAACAGCTTTACGACATTGGGCGACGCAAAGAGCATCGGATGAATAGTGTTTTCAATAAGGGCACCGTCCCATGACAAAATGACAACGGGTCCGGTTTCAAATAATGATGTGTTAATCTCAAACGTCATCAATGCCTTATTATACTATACACTCATAACAGGGCCTTAAGAAATATCAGGCAGTGTTTTACGGGCTAATGTTGTACCCGCTTTCCAAGAAACGGCGACTTCATGCCAATAGGCTGCGATCTTTTCTTTCGGCGCGATGGAGAGAAGCTCCTCAACAGGCGAGTCGAAATACTCAAGATCAAAGTCAGCTTTAAAGCAACGGCCCATTTTACCATCAAAACCGCTCATTGTGACGATTTCTTTCAAAGAATCTGTTCCGTTAGTTTCAATAGCAGGGTAATATCTGTGATGAAGCATTGGATGACCATTCACAAAGCCAGCCGCTTTAGCCTCTTCTTGGATAGTAATATGGCCCTGCGCAAGACGGCGATCAAAAGCCGCGAGTGTTGCACCAAATTTTCCACCCGGCACCAATGATGGCCCGCCCTTGCCTATTGTCGCAGGACGGCTCATTTGAATAGACCCTAGCTTTTTCGGATAGCCTTGGTGTTGGCCACGGATAACCGCAAATTCTTTATCAACCCAAATAAACACGCAACGTGAATAGGTTTTGCCTTGATATTTACAGCGCACAACAACAAACATTTCTTTGTACTGACCACGAACAGGGTCAATATGTTCATTAAAGTCATCTGAACAGCTTTGCCATTCCGCCCAAATCGCAGCCACGGCGCCTGGGTCTTCATCGGCTAACTCGACATCGGCAGGCAATATCGCACGCACTGCGTCTACATCTGTTCTATATTCCATAGTGATAAGCTCACCCGTATAGTGCCACGGCACGGGTGGTAGAATAGATGATTTACGGGTAGCTGTACGTGGGTAATAAAAGGGGTTCATAATATTCTCCTTATGTAAATTCTTACTCACATTGAAAAGGGTTGACTATGCAAATTCGGACGAGTTAACGAGCAGGAAACATCTTTTATTTTACGAATTACGCCTTGTCGCTTACATGATATTTACTCAGGCATTGTCCTTAAATGCCTAGATGATTTAAATGCCAGATACTATTTTAGTAACAGAACATAAGTTGGAGCTAACATGACTGTTGAATATAGAAAAATTCTTTTAAATGGATACCCTATCCTGACGAAGCGCGAAGGCGATGAGCTTGTCACACGCGACGGTCGTTCAATTGGTGTTGATGAGGCTGTTCATCTACCACCCACAAATCCGTCAAAGGTTGTTTGCGTACACTTGAACTACCAAAGCCGCGTTGATGAATTCATCACAAAGCTTCCTCCTGCACCGACTTATTTTCATAAGCCGCCAACAGCCCTAAACACACATAAAGGCAGCATTGTTCGCCCTGAGCTTTGTAAGTACCTAAACTATGAAGGCGAAATCGCCATTATCATTGGTAAGCATTGCCGCAATATCAGCCCCGACGAAGCGGGCGATTACATTGCAGGTTACTCTATCTCTAATGATTACGGACTGCATGACTTCCGCGACACTGATGCGGGCTCTATGCTCCGTGTTAAAGGGTCTGACACACTTTGCCCGCTTGGGCCTGGCCTTGTTGAAGGTTGGGACTTCCGCGGCAAGCAAATCCGTACACTTGTTAACGGCAAAGTTGTTCAAGATGACAACACTGATAACATGGAATGGAACATGCATTACCTCGTCGCAGATATTGCGCGGACAATCACACTTGTTCCTGGCGACGTTCTTCTCTCGGGTACACCGGCCAATAGCCGTCCTTGTTTCCCAGGAGATGTTGTCGAAGTTGAAGTTGAAGGCCTTGGCAAACTCACCAACACAATCGTTCAAGGGTCTATCCCAATAAGAACAGATGTTGGCGCGCAACCAAGCGAGTCTGAAGAAGTTATCTCAACCGCTATGGGCGGCGACTGGGAGCACCGCGGCAAACGCGCAGCTGGCGGCCAAGGCGCGCAGTTCTACGAATCAAAGCTTAAAGAGTAGAATATGACGCTTGATGCCACACGATTTTACATAGATGGGTCATGGGTAGAGCCAAACTCTAGCCAGATTCAGCCTGTTGTAAACCCAGCGACCGAAAGCTCGATTGGGGATGTGGCATTAGGCAACTCAAACGATGTAGATGCAGCGGTGGCGGCCGCAAAAGCCGCCTTCCCTGCATATGCACGCACCACAATTAAACAGCGTCTTGGCTGGCTCAATTACATCAATGATGAATTGATCGCCCGTAATGACGAGATTGCTGATGCGATTACGGCTCAAATGGGCGCACCTAAGACTATGTCGCGCGCCTATCAAGCCTCATCAGGGCCTCAGCATTTTGGCGAGATTATTCGCCTGCTAGAGACTTACCCTTTTGAAATCCCTATGGGGACAACAACGGTTCGCCGCGAGCCGATTGGCGTTTGCGCGCTTATCACGCCGTGGAACTGGCCAATCAACCAAATTGCAACGAAGGTTGCGCCGGCGCTTGCGGCTGGCTGCACAGTTGTTTTAAAGCCGAGTGAATTGGCGCCCCTTGATGCGGCCATCCTCGCAGATATTATTGATAAATCAGGCCTGCCCGCAGGCGTATTCAACCTTATTCACGGCGACGGCCTGGGCGTTGGCGCTCCGCTTGTCGAGCATAAAGACGTGGATATGATCTCCTTTACAGGCTCCACCCGTGCGGGCGTGGCCATCTCCAAAGCCGCTGCGCCTGATGTAAAGCGCGTTGCGCTTGAGCTTGGCGGAAAATCTGCGGCTATCGTCTTGGAAGACGCTAACTTTGAAGCCGCTATCCCGTCTATCGTTGGCGGCGTGATGCTCAACACAGGTCAATCTTGCAACGCGCGAACACGTATCCTTGTCCCGCGCTCTAAATATGAGCTTGCCGCTTCCCTCGCCGCAAAAGCTGCCAATGCCGTCACTGTCGGCGACCCTACACAAGACGAAACCGCGATGGGCCCTGTGGCCAATCGGGCGCAATATGACCGCGTGGTCGCAATGATTAAAGCAGGTCAAGCCGAGGGAGCAACGGTGCTCGCGGGCGGCCCAGAGGCTCCAGCAGGACTTGAAACAGGACTTTACGTTAAGCCAACAATCTTTGGCGATGTCACCCGCGATATGAGCGTTGCGCGCGAAGAAATATTTGGCCCCGTTATCAGCCTCATGGCCTATGACAGCCTAGACGAAGCCATTTCCATTGCTAACGATTCTGAATATGGCCTCTCAGGCGCCGTATGGAGCGCAAGTCACGATAGCGCTTGTGATGTCGCCGCGCAGCTACGCACAGGCATGGTTCATTTAAACGGCGCAGGCCTTGATAGTGCCGCCCCTTTTGGCGGCTATAAAAAATCTGGTAACGGCCGCGAATGGGGCGTACACGGCCTTGATGAATTTATCGAACTGAAATCTGTTTACGGGGCCAATCCTTAAACACGTATCTCAAGAGTGAGACATGCCATGAAGTTAAATGACAAAACCCTATTGCGGACGCAGCTCTATATTAATGGCGCTTGGCAGGACAGCCAATCAGGCGAGACATTTGACGTTCTAAACCCTGCAAATGGCGATGTTGTTGCAAGCGTTGCAAAAGGCGGCACAGCAGAAACGTCCAAAGCCATTGATGTGGCGCAGACAACGTATAAAGCATGGCAAAAAGTTGGCGCGAAAGAGCGCTCTGCAATTCTTATGAAATGGCATGATGAAATCATGGCCAATATTGACGATCTCGCGGTGATTTTGACCACAGAGATGGGTAAGCCTTTGGCTGAATCACGCGGCGAAATAGCTTATGGCGCAAATTACGTCAAATGGTTTGCCGAAGAGGCTAAGCGCATTTACGGCGATACAATCCCTTCCCCAGCTGCTGATAAACGCGTTGTTGTTATCAAGCAGCCGCTCGGCGTTGTGGCCTGTATCACGCCTTGGAATTTCCCAAATGCTATGCTCGCGCGTAAAATCGCTCCCGCCCTTGCAGCAGGGAATACGGTTGTGTGTAAGCCTGCCAATGAAACGCCTTTATCCGCGCTTGCCTTAGGCGAGCTCGCCACGCGCGCAGGCGTTCCTGCTGGCGCTATCAATATTCTTTGCGGCATCACAGCACAAATTGGCGAGGAATTGACGTCAAACCCAATCGTTAAAAAGCTCTCTTTCACAGGGTCGACTGGAGTTGGGAAAATGCTGACAGCTCAATGTTCAGCCACAATGAAACGCACCTCTATGGAGCTTGGCGGCAACGCGCCTTATATCGTCTTTAATGATGCCGATATGGACGAAGCGATTACAGGCATTATGGCCAGTAAGTTCCGCAATGCGGGCCAGACTTGCGTTTGCGCCAACCGCATCTTCGTACAGTCTGGTGCTTACGACACATTTGTTTCGCGCATCAAAGCGGAAGCTGAAAAGCTAAAAGTTGGCGACGGCAATACTGACGGCACCGAAATCGGCCCCTTAGTCAATGCCAAGGCCGCAAGAGATGTGCGCGCAATCATTCAAGACGCGCTCGATAAAGGCGCGACACTAACGGCCGGAGACACACCAGATCCGAAAGATGAAAGCAATTTCATCACGCCTGTGGTCCTGACCGATGTTGCAGAAGGCATGCGCGTCTTCACAGACGAGATTTTTGGCCCTGTCGCCCCTGTCTTTAAGTTTGAAACCGAAGAGGAAGTTATAGCGCTTGCCAATGACACGCCTTTCGGTCTTGCCGCTTATTTTTACTCGCGCGACATTGGCCGCGTTTGGCGCGTCGGCGAAGCCTTAGAATATGGCATGGTCGGCATTAATACTGGCGCAATCTCAAATGAAATGGCGCCTTTTGGCGGCGTCAAAGAATCTGGTCAGGGCCGTGAAGGCTCTAAATATGGCCTTGATGACTATCTGGAAATCAAATCACTTACGATGGGAGGCATCACCTCATGAGCTCTAAAAATACAAATGCCGCATGGCAAACCCGTAAAGACGCCGCCATTGCCCGCGGCGAAGGTAACCTAGCCCAACTCTACGTTGAACGCGCTGAAGGCTCTGAAATGTGGGACGTGGAAGGCAATCGCTATATTGATTTTGCCACAGGCATTGCCGTGTGTAACACGGGCCACACCCACCCAAAAATAACGCAAGCTGTTATCGAACAAGTTCAGAAGTTTTCGCATACATGCGTGATGGTAACGCCTTATGATAACGCTGTGCGCCTTGCAGAGCAGCTTAATGAGCTTGCCCCTGGCCCAACACCAAAGAAAACAATCTTTGTAACCACAGGCGCAGAAGCCGTAGAAAACGCCGTTAAAATTGCGCGCGCTCATACAGGTCGCCGCGCGGTTATCGCCTTTGATGGCGGCTATCATGGCCGTACAAATTTCACGCTTGGCTTAACGGGTAAAGTCGCGCCCTATAAGCTTGGGTTTGGCCCTTTCCCCGGCGATATTTACCGCGCCCCGTTCCCGATTGAATATCACGGGATCACAGAGGAACAATCGCTTAAAGCCCTTGATATGCTTTTGACCTGTGAGGTTCAAGCCAAGGACGTGGCCGCGATTATCCTAGAGCCTGTGCAAGGTGAAGGCGGATTTTACCCCGCGTCAAATAGCTTCATGAAAGCCATTCGCGCATTTTGCGACAAACACGGCATTGTTATGATTGCGGATGAAGTCCAGTCTGGTTTTGCCCGTAGTGGTAAGTTCTTCTGCTCAGAATATTCTGGCGTGGAACCTGACCTCATCACATCGGCAAAAGGCATGGCGGGCGGTTTCCCGCTCGCGGCCGTTATCGGCAAAGCAGACATTATGGACGCCCCTGCCCCCGGCGGTCTTGGCGGAACCTATGCAGGCTCACCAGTCAGCTGCGCGGCGGCTCTGGCCGTTATTGAAGCCATCAAAGAAGAAGGCCTTGTTGAGCGCGCCAATCATGTCGGCGCCGTGTTCAAAAAACGCCTGACCGCCCTGCAAGCAAAATATCCAAAACTCATTGGCGACATTCGCTGTGACCGCGGCGCGATGATGGCGATTGAGCTTGTTAAAGACGGCGATGCTAATAAGCCTAATTCAGAGCTCACAGCTAAGCTGGTTCCTGAAGCCTATAAGCGCGGTCTTGTTGTCCTAAAATGCGGCATTCGCGGCAACGCGTTCCGCTTCCTTCCTGCGCTTAATATCAGCGATGAATTAATGCATGAGGGATTGGATATATTGGAAGCTTGTTTTGAAGCCTGCGTATAAATTTCTGGCAATATATTATGGACTTGAATCGATTGCTCACAGTTTGAGTTTGACGATAAAGCCAACCAGCCTGTAGCTTTTGCGGATACTTTGTGGATACAGCATTCACTAAGTATCCGCTTACTTCATAATAGAAGTAACTTACGTAGTACTTTGTTTTAAAGTGATTTAATCACCTCTTCGACGAGCTTTTTCGCGTCTGATAACAACATCATTGTTTTATCTTCATAGAACAGGTCATTATCAATACCCGCATATCCCGGCGAGAGTGAGCGTTTCACAAATAAAACCGTGGCCGCCTTATCAACATCTAGAATCGGCATCCCGGCAATCGGGCTTTGAGGATCTGTTTTGGCCGCTGGGTTGGTCACATCATTCGCGCCAATCACAAAGGCTACATCTGCATTTGCAAATTCAGAGTTAATGTCTTCAAGCTCGAAGACTTCATCATAAGGAACATTAGCTTCAGCCAGAAGCACGTTCATATGACCCGGCATACGGCCCGCAACAGGATGGATGGCGTAAACAACATCAACGCCCTCTTCTTTAAGCTTATCAGCCATTTCGCGTACAGCATGCTGCGCCTGCGCAACCGCAAGGCCGTAACCAGGAACAATGATAACCTTAGAGGCATTCTTCATGATAAAGGCAGCATCTTCAGCAGAGCCGCGTTTAACGGGGCGCTGTTCTTTATCTCCCGCCGCAGCCGCTGCGCCGTCAGCGCCAAAGCCGCCAAGGATAACAGAGATAAAGCTGCGGTTCATCGCCTTACACATGATGTATGACAAAATCGCGCCTGATGAGCCAACCAAGGCCCCTGTCACGATAAGAGCGAGATTGCCGAGCGTAAAGCCCAGCGCTGCCGCTGCCCAGCCTGAATAAGAGTTCAGCATTGAGACAACAACAGGCATATCCGCGCCGCCAATTGGGAAAATAAGCAAGAAGCCAATAACAAAGGTAAGCGCCAGCAAGACCCACATAAGATGCGTATCCGCGCCGCCAGATTGCATCATCATAAAGATGACAACGCCAATGGCGATTGCGAGCGCAATGTTAATGAAGTGACGCCCTGGGAGCATAATCGGCGCGCCGGACATATTCCCGTTTAGTTTTGCAAAAGCAATAACGGAGCCAGAGAACGTAATCGCGCCAATCGCCGCGCCAAGCGCAAGCTCTAGCAAGCTAACCGCTTTAATGCTTCCAACTTCGCCAATACCGAAGCTTTCGGGGCTAAAGAAGGCTGCAACAGCCACAAGCACCGCCGCAAGACCCACCAATGAATGGAAGGCCGCAACAAGTTGAGGCATATCCGTCATCGGAATTTTCTTAGCGATAAACGCGCCAAGAATACCGCCAACGGCAAGACCGCCGCCCGCAAGGAGCAACGCTTTACCGCCAAGACCCGCGACAAGAACGGTCGTTACAATCGCAATGGCAATACCGATCATGCCAAGATAGTTCCCTCGCCGCGAAGACTCAGGAGATGACAAACCTCGTAGGGCCAAAATAAAGAGAACCGCTGAAACTGTATAAAGAATAGCGGCGAGATTTGGGGAAACAGTCATTGCACAGCCTTTCGGGTCACAATCTCTTGGGTGGCAGGGGCAATAGCAATCGTTGAGAGATCTGGGTAAGACTTCTTAAATAATCCAACTAAGGATGGTTCATCTAAACGGACAATGTACCAAACACCTGCATCGACTAATGCAACTGTTGTTGATGTTGCTTTTATAAGTTTGGTTGGGTCAGAATTAATCCCCATGACCATAGTTAATGGTAATGTGGTGTATGCCCTCCCGATAGAGGACGTTTGTATTGAGTTTTCATCTAATTCAAAAGTAAAGCTCTCGACACTAATCGTTTCCAACGCTTTTTTCCACTCACGATTGACAGAGTTTTTCATCTCTTCATCAGTCGCCGTGATTCCTTTCTTAAGTGCTTCGTATGTTTTCGGTGGAATAAAATTCATTGTTTCACCGATATCATCACTATCAAATATTGCTTCAAACTCTTTAACTCTGTCCCGCAGGGCTTGCGATGAGGCTACAAGTGTTTCAGACTTAGTATCGTGGTTGTTTGCAGGACTACATGAAGTAGTAAAAACCATTCCATTTAGACATAATAAAAATGCAATATAACGAATAATTCGCATCTACTTAGCCTCCACTTTCTTAGCGGCAGGTTTTTCTTTTTTCTTATACATAGCAAGCATACGCTGCGTAACGAGGAAGCCGCCAAAAATGTTAACAGCGCAAAGAGCTACGGCCAGTACACCTGTCCATGTTGAAATACCGCTACCGCCTTGCGTGCCTGCTGCGACAGCGACTAACGCGCCAACAATAATAACCGAAGAAATTGCATTGGTTACAGCCATAAGCGGCGTGTGTAGCGCGGGTGTCACCGACCATACCACATAATACCCTACGAAAATCGCAAGCACGAAAATCGTAAATTGGAAAATAAAAGGAGAGACAGTCGCCCCTCCTGCAAAAATAGTGCTTGTCATGACTAATGCAGCTATCATCATCTTATCCCTTTAGTCTTTCGTGAACCACGGCGCCGTCTCGTGTCAGTGCGCAACCCTTGATAATATCATCCTCCCAATCTGGCACGTAGGAGCCATCTTCGGCGGTTACGAGCGGAAGGAAACTCTTAAGGTTTCGCGCAAACATATTAGACGCATCAGACGCCATACGGCTTGGCCAATTTAACAGGCCGACTATTTTTACGCCGTTTTTCGTCTCGACAATCTTCCCAGCCACTGCGCCTTCGACATTACCGCCGCGCTCTGCCGCAAGATCAACAAGAACGGAACCTGGCCGCATCGTGTCGAGCATAGCTTTAGTCACAAGAATAGGCGCAGCGCGTCCAGGAATAAGCGCCGTTGTGATAACAATGTCTTGCTTGGCAATATGCGTGGCTGTCAGTTCGGCTTGAAGTTTCTGATACTCAGCGCTCATTTGCTTGGCATAACCACCCGCTGTTTCGGCGGCTTTGAACTCTTCATTTTCAACCGCGATAAATTTCGCGCCAAGAGAAGCGACCTGTTCTTTAGTCGCAGGACGTACATCAGTCGCTGTTGTGACAGCGCCCAAACGGCGCGCCGTTGCAATGGCTTGCAAGCCTGCAACACCGACGCCCATGATAAAGCATTTTGCTGGAGCCACTGTACCCGCCGCAGTCATCATCATTGGCATAGCGCGGCCATAAATACCTGCGCCTTCAACCACAGCGCGGTAGCCCGACAAGTTAGATTGCGAGGAAAGAATATCCATGCTCTGCGCGCGAGAAATACGCGGAATATATTCAAGCGCAAAAGCCGTCACGCCAGCCTTAGCACAGGCCTGCGCATATTTTGGATTATCGGTCGGGTTCATTAGCCCCGTAATGCCTGCGCCTTTTTTCATGCCAGCGACGAATTTCGCGTCGCGGCCAGTTATAGACATAACAAGATCAGCTGTCTTGGCTGCCGCACCATTACTTGCCGCTATTGTTGCCCCTACATCTTTATAGTCTGCATCCGAAAAATTGGCAGCTTTACCTGCACCTTTAACAATAGCAACCTCATGGCCAGACGCCACATAGTCTTTGACTGTATCAGGTGTCGCGCTCACGCGGCCTTCTGCATTGTCGCCGCCCTTCGCGTCTGCATCATTTAGAACTACAATTTTCAATGGTCTATGCCCTTCGTAATTGTTGAAGATATTTTTAGTAAAGGTTGGAACGACCTCAAATATCGAACAAGAAGCTTTATGGATATGTAGATTACATTTATCGAATTTATCGAAACGATAAATGCTAAGTTCACATCAACTATAATGGTTTATGAACATTAGTTAATACTACCATAATAACTAGTAGTGCCAATACAACCCATCATTAGCACATTGGGTGTATGTGTAATTATTAGCTTAAGGTAGCTTTTTCCGTTAGGACTTAAGAGCTTTTTCAAGTCTATCTTGCCTAAAACTCGCTAAGATTAATCCAATAACGCCAACAGTAATCGCGCTATCCGCGATGTTAAACACCCAATGAAAACCGATATCTCCGAAATCAATAAAATCTGTCACGGCTCCGAATAAAAAGCGGTCAATACCATTCCCAATCGCTCCGCCCATCACGAGGCCAAGCGAGGCACGCGTTAAATTATCACGGCTTTGGCGAAACAGGAATACCAACACAACACACATCACAAAAGCAAATCCCGTTAATGCCCAGCGTTTAATCGGCGAATCGCCTTGCAATAATCCCCAAGAAATTCCAAAATTACACACAAGCGATACGTCCATGACCCAAAAAAAATCCGTTTTAAAACCAGGGTTCGGGTAAATTTCGCAAACATTCATCGGCATTTTAAAGAACCGAGTCGCTGCATATTTTGTCCATTGGTCTAAAACAACGGTCAAACTTGATAAACCAAGTGCAAATATCCCCCATTCGCGCAGATTAGGCCGCGTTCCAAGCTCGGTTTCTTGTGTTTTATTAGCATCATTCATGTCAGCCCCCTGCCATGATTAAACGCGTTTTGCAATGCGGAGGGCTATAAGCTTGCAAGATTGTGAAATTTACTGCATTTGCAGGTAAACGTGACCAATCTTTCATTGGCGCGGCCCATCTTTATCGTTAGAGATGTAAGAGATTCATGTGATTGTCCGCAACATACGGATAAACCGACTATTGGGAAGTCTTATGCACCACATTCATACGCCAACGCTTGCGCCGAGCCGACCTTACCTTATGCGCTCGGCTGCGGGATTTGTTTTATCGCTGGCTTTAGCCAATATTGCCGCGACAACAGCCTTTGCCCAAACTACAATTGGAACAGAGACTACAACTCCCCTGACCACAAGCGATTCAGGAGACATTACAATCACCGGACTTGATGTCGATACAACACTCGGGTCTATCATCTTAACCGATGAAGCTGGCCCTGCCGTGACTGTAAATTCGGACAATGCTGTCATAAATGACGGCGCAATCACAATCGAAAGTGACGGCGATAACGGCGTCGACAATGCTATCGGTGTTCTCCTTGAAGGCGGAGCTAATCGGAGCTACACCCAAAGCGGCGATATAAGCATCATTGAAACCTTCGCGCCAGCCGACACAGACGATGACAACATACCAGACGGGCCATTTGCGCAAGGCACAGGCCGCACAGGTATCCTTATCTCTGGCGCATCCCCATTTGAGGGCAATGTCGAGTTACAAGCTGGCTCCAACCTTATTGTTGAAGGTAATGACAGCTTTGGTATCAATCTAGAAAACACAGCCTTGAGCCAAGGCGGCTTAACAGGCAATCTGTTTACAGACGGAACCATCGCAATTTCAGGCAATAATAACACCGCTATTAACGTTGCTGGAAATGTGAGCGGCGATGTCAATAACTCTGGCGGCATCAGTGTCATCGGCGGAGATTCTGGAGCCTTTAATATCACAGGCGACATTGATGGCGGCTTTATAAATTCAGGCGTTATTCTAAATTCAGGCTTTCGAACAAACACCCGCCCAACCAACGCGACAGGCGTAAGTGGCCGCGATTTGTTTGATGCCGAAGATTTACAAAACGCAGCTTCGGCTATCAATATTGAAAGCAATATTGAAGGCGGCATATTCTTAGAGCAACGCCTAGAGCCTATATTAGACGTTAATGGAGACCCTGTTTTGAACACGGACGGCTCTGTGCAAATGCAGGTCGTAGGCGTCAGCGCCATACAACAATTTGGGTCTGCCTCTGCGATTGCCATTAACGGAGATGGTGTGCCAATTTCCATTGGCACTGTTGCTGCCATTAATGATCCTAACAACACCGATTTTGATGCGAGCCAACAATTTGCTTTTATCAATCAAGGAACATTAACAGCTAGCGGAGTTTTTGATGACTTTGATGCAACAGTATTTTCTGTTTCCAACGCCACCTTAGAAGGCGGCATTAGCAATGAAGGCACCCTTGCTGCCACAACATTCGTATCCCCTGTAGATTTAGAAGACCCCACACGCGGCTCTGGTATAGCGCGCTTAATTGTGTTGGGCGATCAAGCTATTGCTGAACAAATCAACAATTCGGGCATCTTAATTGCCACTGCGTCCGAAGCGATTGACGCCGTTTTTGTAGACATTAACAACCCCATTGCCCCGCGCGATGTTACAGCCATTGCGATTGACATTACAGATACTGCAACAACAAACACTATCATCAACACGGGTAGTTTGGCCGCTGTCATAGTTGGACGCCAAGGTACAGCGATTGCTATTCGCGATACATCAGGCACACTCACATCTGTTACAAATACGAATATTTTATCGGCATCAGGCATTAATTCAGACCCACTGGGCAATGCGGCAACTGATTTCGACCTTGTCGCGGTTGATGTATCGAACAACACATCTGGATTTACATTCAGTCAATTCCAGCAAGAAGACCTCGACCCGAATGACGGCATCGCCCCATTAGTTCCTGCTACGGCAGGCGATATATTGCTTGGCTCTGGTGATGATTCTGTCATTGCATCTGCAGGAACTATCACAGGAGATATTGATTTTGCAGACGGGGATGATTTATTAGACCTCTCTGGCGGTACTGATTTCATAGGTGCCATCGACAATCAAGACGGTCTTATCATTAACGTATCTGAAGCCTCGACCCTGACGGTTACACAGGCCGCAAATATTAACATCACCGAAGCGACATTTACAGGCTCAACTAACTACAGTCCCGTTATTGACGGACTAGCAAACGGGGCCGCTAATCTCACCTCAACTGGGGATATTACATTTGCAAGCGGAGCAACCGTTACGCCAATCTTAAACAATATCATTGGCATTACACAAAGCGGACAAAATAGCTTTGCCGTTGCGACGGCTGGTGGTGATTTGACCATTGGGGATCTGACATCGCTAGGCGGCGGAATAAACCCATTTTTGTTTAACACCAGTTTTTCACAAGAAGATAACGCACTCATTGTGACGCTTGACCTGCGCGATCCCAACGCAGCGGTAGCCCAAGGCGGCCTTGGTTTGGACGCGGCTCAAGCTGGGGTTGATAATACCGTCTTTACAGCTGTACTAGAGAACTTGTCACAAGCAACTGAGCTTGGGGATGTCTTTGCCAATATTACCGATAGTGACAGCTTCAACAGGGCCTATACACAAATTCTACCTGAAATTAGTGCAGCAACGCGACAATTCATTCTAGCGGGTGTTGACGGAACAACAGGCGCAGTTGGTACGCATCTCGATGCAACGCGGCGTTCTCCTGACAAACCTGGTGGGGCTTGGCTTCAACATTTTGCTTACTTCGCAGATCGCGAACTTGCGGGACAATCAGAGCAATTTCGCGGCTCTGGTTTTGGGTTCACAGGCGGCGTTGATACGGCTTGGGGCCCATTTCATGCCATTGGTTTAAATCTAGGCTTTTCTAGCACTGAAATTGAAGATGTTGTCGGTCAAGATGAACCCTTAGATGTTGTAACCGTTCAAGGCGGAGCTTATGCGGGACTTGAGTTTGGCAAATTGAGCTTTAGCGCCTATGGCGGCGGGGGCTACAGTGATTTTGAGCAAAACCGTCAAGTCAGTATCGATGATTTCTTCGGCACAGCTGAAGGTGATTGGAACGGAACCCATATTAACGGCAGTTTGCGCGCAGGTTATGATATTGATCTCTCAGATAAATACTGGATTCGCCCGTCTGTATCGGTAGATTATCTACGCTTATCCGAAAATGCTTATACGGAAACTGGAACTTTTGGTGTCGCCCTTGATGTTGATGAGCGAACAACCGATGTTGGTTCCGCCAGTGCTGTGATTAACCTCGGGGCTCGCTATCAAGGACGGCGCACATGGGTGCGTCCAAGCGTGCGTGTCGGCTATAAATATGACTTTATCAATGACCCAACTGTCACAAATTTCCGTTTTGCAGGCGGCAATAATGGCTCCCTAGACTTTCTCTCAACGCAAACAGCAGAATTGCAATCCTTCCTCTTTCCTGATCAAGGTCTGTTGCTTGGGTTTTCTTTATCCGCAGGGTCGGCCTTTTCTTCAGTTAGCCTAGACGTTGATAGCGATATTCGAAACGGGTTTATACGTCATACAGGTCGTCTCGTTTTCCGCATATTATTCTAACCTTATAAAGGGTTAGATCATTTCACGCGGCATCGATAAATTATATATCGAAAAAAGTCCCTATCTTGCGGGACTTTTAAATAAACATTCCTTAGACATTTCTGTGGACGCCAAAGGTAGTCTTGAGCGGCTCACCGCGCTGATAGAGCAGGCCAAACACGCGCAAGATTTACAAGAGCTCAAAGATAAGTTTGCTTTATATTGGTCCATGGCAACGCTACACTCAGGCCATAATTTCGAGCAGCTCAGTGAATTTCAAAGTGAATTTGCGGTAGTATCTATCAATACAGCCTTAAGGCTCGCTTGGGCAGAGACAGCCAAACGCTACCGCCTTAAACTCCCCAAAGGGACTATAGCTGGCCTATTTATATTGGGACTTGGGAAATTAGGGGGCCGTGATTTAAATTTCTCATCTGACGTAGATTTAATTGGCTTTTACAATCCAGACATTCTGCCTGTGCCTAAAACGCTCGGCCAAGCCCATATTTGCAGTAAGGTTTTACAGGCTATGACGCAGATTTTAAATCCGCGAAATGCTCCTGATTTTATCTGGCGAGTAGATTGGCGGTTGCGGCCAGAAAGTTCAGGCACAGGACTTGCGATGTCCACAC
>JBDVGI010000110.1:0-14730 GCA_039962885.1 Litorimonas sp.
GTGCAATGCGCAAAACACTATCAAATGTCACCAATAATTCATCGGCATCCCCTGCCGCGTCAAACAGAACATCGGCTTCAGGGGTATCGCCAAGTTCCACAGCAGCGCTCTCTAGCCGCGTGCGCAGACGTGTTAAAGGCGTGCGTAAGTCATGAGCAACACTGTCCCCTGCATAGCGCATGGCTTGCATAAGACGATCTATGTGATCGAGCATAGAATTTAAGTGTTCCGCGAGCATATCCATCTCGTCTTCGGAGTAATTACGCGGCGCGCGGCGATCTAAATTCCCAGCTCTCACATCCGTAGCCAAGCGATTAAAGGCATCAACACGGCGAGCAAAACGGCGGGCAACGAATAAGGATGATAGCAGCCCCAAAAAAGCCGCCAAGGCAAGGCTCTTTAACAAGGTCTTTGTGATTTGGTCACCTGCCCGAGAAATAGCTTCGACATCACGCGCCACAATAATATCTGCAACGGCCTTACCGTCAAAAAATAATTGTCCAGAAATGCCGCGGGCGCGGCGGTCAATGAATTCAGAATTTGTGTAGCGGCGTTCAGAATAATTAAATTCAACGCGCTGATATGTAACGCCGTCTTGACCGTCTAAAACGATTTCAGAATTTTCCGTTTCATCCCCAGAGGTGTTAATCAAATTTCCTTCGGCATATAACGGAGACTTTGCCAGCTGAGGCGAACGTACACCATAGAGCCCTTCAAATGTTGCCCCGCGTAATTTCATCACTTCGCCTACGGCTCTGACCGCATTGCCATGATAAATCGTATCATACAGGATGTTATACTCGTCCGATTGCGTGTTTAGATCTACTGGCAAGCCTCCTAGCGCCGTAGCCGTTTCAACAGCCTTTTGCCCAGAGGCGTCATAAATATCTTGGAATTGCCGAATTTCTGTTTCCATCGCCTCGTCAACACGGCGAATTTCCGTACTGACCATGGAATAATAAACGAGAGAAATTGCAGCCCCCACAGAGAGAACTGTTAGCAAAGCTCCGATTAAAGATAATCGGAACAATGTATTTCTAAAAAGTTTTCGAACGGCCTCTAACACAAGACCGTTCCTAAAATAGCCGCCTTAGACCTGCAAGCGATAACCTGCACCTCGCACCGTATGTAAGAGGGCTTCGTCAAAATCTTTGTCGATCTTGCCGCGCAGACGGGAGATATGCACGTCAATCACGTTTGTTTGGGGGTCAAAGTGATAGTCCCAGACTTTTTCGAGTAACATCGTGCGCGTTACAACACGCCCAGCATTACGCATTAAACACTCTAACAAGCGAAACTCACGCGGTTGCAAGAGGATTTTCTGGCCATCACGGCGCACAGTCCGCGCAAGCAGGTCCATTTCCAATGTACCCACTTTTAACTTTGTGACCGCAGCGGTTGGGTCAGAGCGCCGTCCGATAGCTTCAACACGAGCTAGAAGTTCTGTAAAAGAATACGGCTTAGCCAGATAATCATCACCGCCAGCGCGCAAGCCTTCAACCTTATGATCCACCTCACCTAGCGCTGATAAAATCAACACAGGGGTCGTGTCAGCATTTTCACGCAAATCAGCTAGCAATTGCAAACCATCGCGTTTTGGCAACATACGGTCCAGTATAAGCGCGTCATAATCTGCCGCGCCTGCCATTTCTAAACCCAAATCTCCATCAGGAGCCAGATCGACAACATGGCCAGCTTCCATCAAGCCCTTACGGACATATTCTGCGGCGACTTCATCGTCTTCGACTACGAGTATTCTCATCTTTTTCTCCATAATCCCACCCAGGTCTAAAGTTAAGCTACCCATCAATTCCACCTCTTACGAGATTTATAAAGGTAGCACCATTAATGTTTCTTGCCCGTCTTTTAATCTGACTAAAATGACGAGGCTGTCTTGATTCTCCAAACGTGCGTTTAGAACAATTGATTTAAATTTCGCAACTTCAACAATGGGTTGCGAGTCCGCTTCAAGCAGGACCATACCCGTTTTGAAGCCTGCTTGATCTGCGTTGCTATTTGGGTCTGTTGACTCGACATAAACGCCGACCTGATCAGAGCGCATTCCAATAGCCGACCGAAATTCCGCCGATAAATCTAAAATGTGCAGGCCTGTATCGATGTTAACCTGCGGCTGCGAAGGGTCTGGCGGCGGCGGCGGCGGCGGTAGGCCCTGCGCAATCGCGGAGCTACGCTCAATGTCATATTTTTCTGGGCGCTCCCCTATGGATACATCCAACGCGTAAGTTTTTTCGTTTCGCTCATAAATAAATTTCGCCACATCCCCAGGTGACAGCGCCGCAATCGCGCGTGTCGCTTCTACCGAATTACGGGTTGGCGCATCATTGATACGCAAAATAATATCATCAACTTGCAGCCCATAAGCTTCGGCAGGACTACCTGGAAGGACATTATTCACAGTCGCGCCAGCTTTGAAAACGCCTGGGCGCCCTGTTTCTTCAAAAGTGGCGGTACGCAGGCCAGCTCCCAAATAACCGCGTCTGACGCGACCATCGCGCCGTATGGATTCTATAATATCTTCAGCAGTGCCGTGAGGGATCACGAAGGCGATACCAACACTGGCCCCTGTAGGAGAATAAATCGCCGAATTAACACCAACAACATCACCGTTTAAATTAAATAACGGCCCACCTGAATTACCGCGATTAATTGTGGCATCTGTTTGGATATAATCAACATAAGAGCCGCTATCGACGCGTTCACGGCCAATGGCTGAAATCACACCCATGCTGGTAGATTGACCAATCCCAAATGGATTACCAATCGCAACAACCCAATCACCAATCCGAACTTTTTTGCCCTGATGGAAATTCACATGTGGTATACGATCATTTGTTTCAATTTTCAAAAGCGCGAGGTCTGTTTCCTCATCTGTACCAATAATTGTAGCTGAATATTTCCTGCCATCATTAAACTCAATGTCGATGTAGGTTCCGCCGTCAATAACATGATAATTCGTCACAACTTCAAGCTTATCAGAAATTACAAAACCAGACCCGCGGCCTTCGGACGTTGTCTCGCCCGTTTCCGTCGTGACAATGATGTTAACTACAGATGGACTAACTTTGGCAACCAGATCGGAAATAGATGGCAGGCTATGAATAGGTATATCAAGAGCATTTTGCCCTATTGAAGGCTGCGCAACCGCGGGGCCAAACTGATTAGGAGAAATTGGTAACGGCAAACCCGCTTCTTCTATTGGGGCCGAAGGAACTGGCGAAGACGGGGCGGTGGCGGGCGGAGGCGCCAAGCTGGTTTCGTTTTGCCCAAGGTCTCTTAGCGGAACAAAATCATAATTTTGCCCCGTTGTTGCGGGGGTATCATTAATGGCTTTAATAATTCCATTTTCAGGTGCTGGCGTATATAATTCAACATCGCCTTGTGTTTGTGTTTGTGCCATCACTGACGTAGCACTAGCCAACAAAGCTAGCGTGGATATTGCGCTCAAACACACAGACCTAAAGGGCTGTGAGTAGCGAGATTTCAGGGTCTTTGACTGCATGGAGTCTCCTGTAATTCACATGTAGAATGATAAGTTACGAGTAACCTAAACCTATCCAAAACATGACGAAACAGTCATGTTTTGAGAATTTATCGTGAGAAACCCAATAAGAGGTTGTTCTTCGGCAAATCACGACGCGAGATTTGATTAAACTCGTGTTTTGCAAATATATGCTTAACAGATTCTATAGAACGCACACCCCAAGACGAATTTCTTCGTTTTAAGCTCGCATCGAAGTCTAAATTTGATGGCGCGCTATTTTGTTCCTCTAAAAATGGGCCATAGAGCCAGATTACGCCATTATCTGCCAAAACAGTCCCTGCGTTAGCTGCAAGCCCTAAAGCAGCTTCCCAAGGGGCAATGTGAATCATATTTGCTGAAAATACAGCGTCATATTGAGCCAAGTCTTGGGCCCAATTATCTGCGCACATATCCAAATCAAGCGGGGACAATAATCCTGTTCCCTCAGCCTTAGGACAAATATGCGCGGCCCATGCTGCTGCGCTGTTTCGAGATTCGGGACTCGGGTCAGAATATTGCCAACAAATATCTGGCCGCAATCCAATTAGCTCCGCCCCGTGCTCACCTGTCCCAGATGCTATTTCTAGAACCTTGGCCTGCTGCGGGAGGATTTCAGATAAATGGGTTGCCAGAATAGCTTTATTTCTTCCCGCAGACGGAGCAAATAACCGCCCATCAACACTTCCGTGGTCTTCTAAAGCTACAGAGTTATTATATTTTTGCATATCAGATGAGCGTTGTTCACTCATGCGTTAATCCTTCGCGCGCGGCAATGTCAGGTTAACCCTCAACCCGCCTAATTCGGACTGCCCCAACACCAAACTCCCTTTATACGCTTCAGCTAGCTCATGAACAATCGCTAGTCCAAGTCCGCTACCTGGCGTAGCTTCATCGAGACGCGCGCCGCGTTTTAGCGCTTCAGCATAACTTTCTGGCGCCAAGCCAGGCCCATTATCTTCAACTATAATAACCATTTGCGCATCATCTTCTGCCAATTTTGTTGTGACAAAAACCTTATTACGTGTCCATTTAGCCGCATTATCCATGAGGTTTCCAGTCATTTCCTCAAAGTCACGTTTGGCGCCCCGAAAGCGCAAACCTTTATCGCCTTTATGTATGATTTTGAATTTTTTATCCCTGTAAATACGCGGCATGGTACGCACCATTCCTCCAAGGATTTCATCAATATCCGTAATGACGCCAATCTCTTGACCACGCGCCACGGCTCTGGCTCGACGCAAATGGTGATCGACTTGAGCTGCCATCTCAGACGTTTGCCGCGTGACAATATCTGAGGACGTTTTGCGGCCCATTTGCGCTTCATTTTGTAAAACGGCTATCGGCGTTTTCAAAGCATGTGCAAGATTTCCCACATGGGTTCGGGCACGTTCGACAATGACTTTATTATGAGAAATCAGATTATTCAATTCCTTGGCCAAAGGGGCAATTTCAGGCGGATAATCTCCATCAACTCGTGCATTTCGTCCCTCGCGCACGTCAGCCACCTTATCGCGCAGGGCAAATAGAGGCTTTAGGCCAACACGAACTTGCGTGTAAACCGCTACAATCAACCCGCCCGTCAAAATGAGAAGTAGGCTAGACGCGATAAAGCCAAAGCGACGAATAGAATTCATCGCTGCGCGCCGGTCTGCGCCTGCAAGAATAATGACAGGTTTTGACATATCGGGTAATATTACTTGCCGCGCAACAACTCGCAACGACTCGTTCTCATCTGGCCCTGGGACAACCGTACGGATAGGCTCTCCTGCTTTGGTTGATAATTGCGCAATCGCAGACTGCGAGAGTTTCACAGTTTCTTCAGTGAAAGAGCGTGAAGATGTTAAAATCTCTATATAGCCCGTACCGTCATCATACCCAATGAGCCAATACCTACCAGATAAAGCTCGTTGATAGCGCGGGTCAAGCGGGACGCGGTTAAGCCGCAAAGCGCCCTTCTCATCTATATCCGCAGACGCTATGAGGGACGTAACCGCGCTTTCAATTGGGTCATCAAATCCGCGATAAATCGTATTGCGATACACCCATGTTAGCGTAATCGCGATAATAATTAAACTCGGCACAGCCCAGATGGCAGCTCCTCTTACAAGGGAGGAGACTAAAGATCGGCTAGATGCACTCGCCATAAATTACGTTAGGCTTTGCTGTCATTGGGATCAGTCAGGCGGTAGCCAAGACCTCGTACAGTTTCAATACGTTCGGTTCCAATTTTGCGGCGCAGGCGTCCTACGAAAACTTCGATTGTGTTAGAATCACGATCAAAGTCTTGGTCATATATGTGCTCAACCAGTTCTGTACGGGAAATCACACGCCCGCGGTGCGAGGCCATATATGAGAGCAAACGAAACTCATGACTAGTGAGTTTAATCGCCATGCCGTCCACAAAAGCGCGGGCCGCTCTATTATCAACCGTCAAGTCGCCAATCTCAATCGTGTCAGTACTATGACCAGAGGCGCGGCGCATAAGAGCGCGCAAGCGGGCCATTAATTCTTCGGTATGAAAAGGTTTCGTAAGATAATCATCTGCGCCAGCATCAAAACCAGCGACTTTTTCTGACCATTGATCACGAGCTGTTAAAATTAACACAGGGAATGTTTTCCCATCAGCGCGCCATTTCTGCAAAACGCTGACACCGTCAATTAGAGGTAAGCCTAAATCCAGCACCACCGCATCATAAGGTTCTGTATCCCCCAGATAGTGTCCTTCTTCGCCATCATTGGCTATGTCAACGGCATAGCCTGCATCTTTCAACATCTGCTTGAGTTGACGGGATAAGTCTTGATCATCTTCGACCACTAAAATACGCATGGGTGCACCTCTCAAACCAATTCAAACGAGTTATAGGCGTCTTATTTAATACGTCCAGTGTTGGCGTCAATTAAAACGTCGACAACCCGTCCGTTCTTAGCAATAACGCGCACTTTGTAAGTATTCCCATTTAAGTAAATATCGACAACCTCGCCTTTTTTCACACGAGAGCGGGCAATTTTCTTGGCTTTTGAGGCTGAAATCTTCTTTTGCGTCAACCGAATGATTCTTTTATCCTTCGATCTTGGCGATGTCGTTATCACCTTTGGTGATAAGAAGGATTTCCCTGTCGTTATAGAAGGATTGTTAGGGTGAATATCAACTGCCGCATAAACACAGGGCGCAGCGGACAGGATAGCTGTCATAGTTACACCTAATAGCATATGTCTATAAGTTGTGTTCATAGTGTTTATTTACGGCATCGCCCCTGAATGAATTCTGAATATTGCATTCAGATTAAACAAATACACGCTTAAAACATATTTAATCGCAAGGCTTTAGAGCTGTTTTCAGGTATTTTTTCTAATATTTCGCTTTTTTTCGAAAGCTCACTGTCGCTTAATGTAATAACGGGCGAGACAACCAGATCACCAACGCCAACACCTTTGCCTTTCAAACGTAATTTTTTACCTGAATTCGTTCCCGCAGGCAAATTAAGTGAAACTGCTCCATTGGGCATGTCAATTTTCACTTTGGCGCCATTTAATGCTTCATGTAAAGAAATCGGTAAGATCAAATGTAAATCGTCATTTTTACGCGTGAGGTATTTATGCTTCCGTAATTTTATCTCGACCTTCGCGTCGCCATTTGGTCCGCCATATTGTCCTACTTGGCCTTTGCCTTTCAACCGCAGCACTTGGCCATCCTTAACCCCTTTGGGGAGTTTTAAAGACAGCCCTTTATCAATCGTTCGCATTCCGCCTGTGAGCGCTTCGGGTAAATCAATGGTCAATTTATAGAGAATATCGCCGCCTTTTGCCGGTCTGGGCTGCATACCGCCGCGCATATTTGCCGAATTCATGCCAAATAAAGACGAGAAAAGGTCGGACATATCATCATGTCCGCCTGCTCTGCCTCTATGCGCGCCGCCAAAACCCGCCCCGCCAAAGGGATTTTGTTGCTGTCCACTGCTATCGATCTGCCCGCTATCATATTGCTTACGCAGCTTTTTATCGGACAACAAGTTGTAGGCCGCCGTCGCATTCTTGAACTTTTCCTCAGCCGCTTTATTCCCTGGGTTAACATCAGGGTGCAGTTTTTTGGCCAGTGTTCGGTAAGCTTTACGAATTTCAGCATCACTTGATGTTTTTTTGACGCCAAGGAGTGTGTAAGGGTTCTTTGCCATGCCCCTTACTTAAGCACAGATGCGCCATTTTCAAGTTATAGCTCATCCTGCGTCGTCAAATAGAGTGTTTAGCGTTTTGAAATTTCAACTCGCGTAGCCACGCCCAATCCGTAAACGCTAGAATATTGCGCAATTTGAACATGGGTTGCCTCATCGACTTGCACCGAATATTGCGGATTTGGAGTGTCAGCTTCGAGTAGCACAGCCTCATTATTAAAGATTTGGACGCGGTAGAGCTCTTGCGTTTCGCCAAGCGGGACGTCTCCAGCCCAAATGTCACCGTTTATTCGCGTTTGACGGGTCCAATTTACAGTCAGTATTTTACCATCTTGTAAGGCTTGAACATGAACAGGGGCTAGCGGACGCAAATGCCGTCCAACATAGGTCAATTGCGCTGCATCACCGCGCCTACCATTCACATCGCATTGAAAATCCACACTCTCTTGGAGAAAATCTGCACTTAACGCCATATCAAACACGCCTTGATTAAGCCAAATGACCCGCGCGCCAGATTTTATGCAGCCATTGGTTCGTGAGCAACGCGCGGGCTGCGGAAGGGGTTTTTCATGAAGGGCTGTCCTGATAAAGAGCGTTTGAAGAGTTGAGAAATTTAAGTCTCAATTCCGTCGATAAGCTGTTTATAGGGCAACACTGAGCCCTGCGGATTAATCCGCCAATCTATCATCTAACTTACTGTTATAGAGTTGTTTTATGCGACCTTAAACAAGGACGGGCTTTGCGGCTTATCGCCAAGCAAGCTTAGAGTAATGCGGTAGTTTTGCCGCAACTCTTCTCGCAAAGCTTCATCCCCTGTCACCGATGCCAATGTGATGGCTGCACGGTAAGCATGTTTCGCTTTTTCAAGCGTCAGGCGGTTATTGGCAGTCCGGCCAAGGCGCATATACATTTCGGCCACACTGCTTTGTAGTTCAACATGTTCAGCCATAGCGCTCTCCATGGAGAACGATTTGTTCATAGCTGACAAAACACCAAGTGCAGCGTCCAAATGCTCGGCTTGATTTTCTTTTTCAGCGAGTGAAACATATTCACGTACAAGATCAAACTTTGCTTGGTTGATTTCCATATAAGTTGCCTTCAAGTCTTTTGATAATTTTTCGTGCTTATCAAAATTCTCAGATTTTTTCGCAGTTGTTTTGACTGGAAATTTCACAAAGTTCTCCACAAAGATTGTTGCATGAGACCATGACAATTTATAGTTAAATTTCACTTAATATCATATTAAATATATTAGTAAATTTTCCAAAATTTAAGCTATTGCGAACATTGATACACAGATTTCAACTAGCTTTATTGACCTAAATAATAGAGGTGAATTGGTTATATTTTCCGTATACAAGGCGTTGAGCGGTTTTTTAATATAAGTTCATGCACGGCCCACACTAACGCATCAACGCGGTCTGGACTATGTGTCATGGCACTTGACCCGATTAAAGTCATTTCATCTTCGAGCGCATCAAAACGGCCATAGTGGAAAACTCGGCCTTGCTCGTAAAGAGCCGCCACAGGTTCGGCACGCGTGGTTTTTCCGCGTGTTGCATGCACAGTCGAAACAGGAAGGTTTGGATCACATTGATGCAAGATAGTTTTGACCATTTCGCCGCCTTGGTTCACTTCGGCAAGAACGCAGTCGGCTTGCCATTCATGGTAAAGCTCAACTGCGCGTCGTGACCAACCTTCTGGCGTCAATCCCTGCACTGTTGCATCTTGTAAAATATAAGCCTGGCTTACGTTATCTTTTTTCGACAAACCCGCAACAATAAGACCGCAGCTATCAGCCTTAGGGCCAGAGGTTGCAGGCGGGTCAATCGCTATGATGATGCGTTCTAAGTCAGGTAGAGAGTTACAGCGGATTATATTGGGTATTATATTCCTATTTTTTAATCAGAACGCAAGTTTGTTCCACATATGTTCTGTTAAGAACTTTCATAAGTGACTGTTTAAGCGTATATTTTTTCTTGTTCTTCTTGCATTTGAGGTATGGCCGATAGTTTCATTAAATGGTCGAAACCGAGGACCATATTTATATCCGTTCCATTATCAGACAATGGCAAGCGCACCCAAAACTGCGCGAGATGTGTTCCATTGGGCGTATTAGGTCGCGTAACGCCGACATAAGGTTTGGCGTTAGTCATAACTTTATCAAGAATTTTTGTCCAATAATCTGTGCGGCATCCTATCGGAAGTTGGTCAAGATATTGCCCTTGAATTTCACGATTATATAAGTTCCAATAACCTGTGCCCGCTAAACGAAACCGGTATCGTGTGCTCCCATCAGTATCGTCACATTCAACAATAGACGTCATAGGAAGCTGGGCTTTAATATCTTCAGGTAGAATATCCTTACGTGATGGTATCTTTCCAGCTTTACATTTGGATCGCCAGTAGTCGTAAAACTCTCTTTGTTCTGGTAGGATGATTTGATGCCTCAAGGCATTCTCAAATAGCACAGCCCGCTCCCCCAATTGATTGAACCCATTTACTTACGAATCAGACAATCCATAATTTCGGGAATCACGACAAGGGTTTGTTAACCATATTTAGAAAAATAATAGGAATTTGACTCTCGTTTCATATCGCATCCGATTCAATCGGTCTGAGATACCAACACATGCTCTATATAGTTTTGTTTTATCGAGATTTTCCAAGCCCTGAGCGTTTCGCCAAAGCGGAACGGCGCTTAGCATAATCAGGCGCAACCATGGGATAATCAGCAGGCAAACCCCATTTTTTTCGGTAAGCTTCTGGCGTCATATTGTATTTTACGCGCAAGTGCCGTTTTAGAGATTGGAATGGCAATCCGTCTTCAAGGCAGATGATTACATCATCTCGCAACGATTCGGCGATAGACACAGCAGGCTCTAATTGTTCTTCACCTTCAATATCTGCGGGAAAGGCCGTTTGAGATAGACCTTGATAAATCGTTTGAATAATATTGGACATTTCACTCAGCTCAACATCCTTAGCCTTAACATAGGCCGATACAATTTCAGATGTATGCTTAAGCAACAACTTTACATCTGCCTCCAGATGAGCCTCTTCATTATCAGATTTATGTTCGTTCCCCATTACCGTGTGAAATAAGCTATCATGAGAATAAATACAAGCATCGCGGCAGTCATAATAGCTGTCAAACCAGATGGAGCCGCTTCTGAAAAACGTCCTGCAGGACTAAAAACTTGGTAAAGGCGTTTTCCGCATTCATCCGTAACCTTCGCCCTTAGACGTCCCGTCAAAACAGACAGACGCGCCCACATAGCTGAAATCCACTGTAAGATAGTCAAACCTACACGGCGGTATGTCCAATCCACATCCAATATTTCCGCACGCCGTTCCGAAGGATAAAGTCCGCGCCGTTTGAGTAGTGTAAAAGCAAATATAGCTGCAAATAAAAGCTGCATCTGAAAGACAACATGATCTACCGTATAGGGATGATAATTCACAGTTTCACCAAATGGCATAAGCGCATAAAGCAACTGATATCCGCCCCAAGGGAACGCGAGAACAATACAAATCACGGCTGCTAAGCTCATAGCTAAAAGCATATTCCACGGCGCTTCTTTGACACGACGGCCGCTATCATGGGCGAAGAACGTAAAGTGAGGGACTTTAATACCCGAATGCTCCATCACGCCAGCGGATGCAAAGAGCATCATTAAGAACGGAATATAAAGATGATCTTCAACAGCAGCTGCTAATATCATGGCCTTTGTTACAAAGGCCGCAAACATTGGCACAGCGGCGATGGACGCGGCTCCAATTAAGCACAGCACTGTTGTAAACGGCATAGATCGAAACAACCCGCCAAGCTCTGAAGCCTTGGCCGTGCCTGTTCGGTACATCACAGCGCCGATAGACATAAAGAGCAGGCCTTTAAAGATAACGTGCAAAAAGACCTGCCCGACAACACCGTTAAGCGCCAAGGTCGAGCCAATACCAATGCCGCAAACCATAAAGCCTAATTGATTGTTCAGCGAATACGCTAAGACGCGGCGCAGATCATTTTCAACAACAGCAAAGAACACAGGGAAGCAGGTCATGACCGCACCAATCCAGATCAAAATGTCCGTTCCAGGAAATCCGCGCGCGAGAGCATAAATCGCAAATTTTGTTGTAAATGACGCTAGAATAACTGTGCCTGTAATGGATGCCTTTGGATAGGCATCCTGCATCCACATATGCAGCATAGGAAATCCGCATTTAATCCCCATAGCAATCAACAGCAACCAGCCCCCTGGACTCTCAAGACCAATGTAACCAAAGGTAAAATCTCCGCCATTAGCACTGGCGTAAATCACCGCTCCAGCCAGTAACAGCACGCCAGAGAACACATGAATTGCAAGATAACGCAGGCCTGCTGCATAGGCGCGTTCTCCGCCTTTCCAGATCAAGAAAACCGACGAGATGGCTGTCAATTCCCAGAACACGAAAAGCGTAATTAAATCACCCGCTAAGACGCCAGCAACCGCAGCCCCCGTATAAACTAACGCAGAACTGTCGGTAATGCGGCATTTTTCGTGCAAGCCATAAATCGCATTTAAAACACCCGCTAAGCAGAAAAGATACCCCCAAACCACGCTGAGCTTATCAATGCGCAAAGTTGTAAGCTCTATACCGCCGAAGTTAATTTTTCCCGATATCACGTCTTCCCCGCCAAAGGGATATATAGTGAAAATCATAAAGGCCGCAAAGATTGGCGCGCAAAGTCCTAATGTTTTCCGTAGCAGTCCCACGGGTAGAAGTGTGCAAACTAAGCCTGCAACAATAATCCAAAGACCTGGATTTATGAGCGTCAAGATATCAATCATGACGGTCTCCATCATGTTCATGCTCTGTAGAGTATTCAGGATCTGGCAAGCCGCCCTCCCCATAGTAATTTTCATCCCGCGCGAGAACTTTAAAAATAAACGGCGCGCATAAAACTATAAAACTATAAGCGAGAAAACCGAATACGGCCCAGGACCCCGGGATGTATTTTTCAATCGGAAGCGGATGTTTCTGAGGAAAGAAGAACCCGAGGACAATACAAATAATCATACCCGACAAAACAATCCACATGAAGTTATGCTTCACACTTTGTTTGCCAAGAAACAAAAATGGCCGCGCGGCTGGATGAATATCATCCTCTTTATGATTGGCGTCAGTCTTCATTTTATCACTCACGGGAACACACCTCCCGGTAATATCGGCGTTAGGAAATCAACAATTCCGCCTGCGAAAAAGAACAGCACAAGCGCTCCAATCGCTGTGAAAACTGGCGTAACAATCACCCAGCGATGCCCCTTACGTAATGTGGCAATATGGGCATCATCTTCTGGGTTGGCAGGTGGTTTCATAAACCCGCGCACCGCGACAGGTAAAAGATATGCAATATTCAGTATCGACGAAACAATGAGCGCAGCAATTAAAATACTCTTCCCGCTATCATGTGCCCCGACCATCAAAAAGAACTTTGGCCAAGACCCGCCCATAGGAGGGATCCCAATGATTGATACAGACCCCACCAAAAATGCTCCAAACACCCAAGGCATCGTGCGGCCAAGGCCATCGAGCTGCGAAACTTTGGTTCTATGTGCTACTGTGTAAATCGCCCCTGCACACATAAACAGCGTGATTTTCCCCCAAGCATGCATGACAATCTGTAAGCCGCCGCCAATAATTGCTGCAGGCGTCGCCAGCATAGCTCCAAGAGTGATGTATGATAGCTGAGAAACCGTTGAGTAAGCCAGACGCGCTTTTAGGTTATCTTTACGCAAGGCAACAACCGAGGCCAAAACTATGGAGACAGCCGCTATCCAAGCTAAAGTCGTTGACGCGGGAGTTTGTGCCGCTAGCGATGGCCCGAAAGTATAAACTACAACTTTCAACATGGTGAACACACCCGCCTTCACAACCGCAACAGCATGGAGTAGCGCCGAGACAGGCGTGGGCGCAACCATCGCATTTGGCAACCAAGAATGCACTGGCATAAGCGCAGCTTTGGCTATGCCAAAGGCAAATAGAAACAAGAGAATAGACAGACCCAAAAGGCTTGTCCCTTCAGCAAATACTCCGCCAACACGAAATTCCGTTGTTCCTGCAATGACTTGTGTGCCGATAATGGCCGGCAGTAATAAAGCCAGAGATGTGCCCATTAAAACAAGCGCGTAAATCGTTAGGCCTTTTTTGGCTTTGGCGTCTCCCTTATGTGACACAAGCGGGAAAGTCGAAATCGTTAAGGCTTCGTAGAAGATAAATAATGTGATGAGATTTGCACTGGCGGCTATCCCCATCGCTGCGGCGATAGCAATGGCGACGGATGTGAAAAACCGCGTTTGATGCGTTTCATTATTGCCCCGCATATACCCAAGAGTAAATACAGAATTGACAATCCAAAGCGAGCTAGCAATGGCTGCGAAGGTCGCGCCTAAAGGTTCTAATTTCAGCTTAATATCAAAATTGCCTGCAAAGCTCCCGATTAGTAATTCGGGGCGCGCGCCTTGGGCGACATGCATACACAAATAAGCTACATTGACGAGTAACACCCCGCCAGCAACAAATGTAACAGCCTCCCGCAGATTGCGGGATCGTTCGCCAATAAAAGGAATAATAATGGCAGCGGTCAACGGAATGACCAGTAATAATATAAGCGCGGTCTCTAAAGAATACTGCATTCTATGCCCCTACGCCAATTAAGAGCTGCGCCGCGCGCCAAGAGGCATCGACAATCACCCCGCCCCGAACACCAATACATATGGAGGCGATAGCCAATATCCACATTGGCACTAACATCATGAGCGGCGCTTCATTTTTAGCGGCAATTTGCCCGTTAATCTCTGGCGGATCTTGGAAATATGCAACGAGTAGGACACGGCCTATATAAAAAATAGCTAAAATGGAGGTTAGAACAATCACGGCAACAGCCCACCACCATCCTGCTCCAGCCGCCGCCGTAGCGAGTTGGTATTTCGACACAAACCCTGCTGTGAACGGAACACCGATCAGCGAGAACCCAGAAAT
>JBDVGI010000111.1:0-13945 GCA_039962885.1 Litorimonas sp.
ACGTTACGTCTAGGCAGCGCGTCGATAATGACCATCTAAGCAACGCGCAAAGTAGGACAAGCTTAATTGTGAGTTTTACTAGACTGTTATCCACAAGGAATTTTTTGTAGAAAACCTGCTTCCAAATTGCTTCCAAATAAATTTGGTCACCATTCAAGGCGAAATAAAAATTCGCTAACTTATTGAAAACATTATGAAAAATGGTGCCCCCACACGGAAGAAATCATTCTGGTTTTTATTATATAAAACAATTAGTTAGAGCGGTCAAGAATTGGAAAAGTAGCCCGGTGAATGGGTTATTTTGTGTCCCATTTTAATTCGCTGCCTATGAGCGATTATAGCCCTTGTAAAATGTATCATATAATGATACATTTATTCAGTGATACAGAGTGTAAAAGGCAAATTTGCGGAACGCGCTATAACGGGTTCATTTGGGAAAGGTTTTCCATCCGACTTGGTGAAGCGAACAACTGCGATGCTTACGGCGCTAGATGCAGCCGTAGCTTTAGAAGACTTACGTTTTCCGCCGGGCAACCATTTGGAGGCCCTGAAAGGCGATAGAGCCGGACAGCATTCTGTACGCATTAATCGGCAATGGCGAATATGTTTTCGTTGGACGCCAAACGGCCCCGAAAATGTCGAGATGGTCGACTACCACTAGAGGAGATGGATATGAGCTTGTTACAAAACCCAATGCACCCCGGCGAAGTGCTAAAAGAACTCTATCTCACGCCACTTGAGATGAGCGCAATCGCGCTTGCTAAACGCTTAGGCGTTCCGCGTACGCGAATAGAGCGCCTTGTGAAATGCGAGACACGGATGACGCCAGATACGGCGTTGCGCTTATCCAAGGCTTTCGCGACCACGCCAGCGTATTGGATGAATATGCAGGTCAATCATGATTTAGTTGCGGTGCGAGAGACGACGGATGTGTATGGGATTGAGCCGTTGGTTGCAGCTTAAGCTGCACCAAGCAATCTGCCCCTAAATCTTATCTATTATCTCTTGAGGAAGGGGTTTATCGCAAGCCGTGCACCAGTCTGCACATTCCCTTTTAAATGGAGGGTCGACTCTTATCGGGGGGTGCCAGCGCGGTTCAAATTAACGCTTGCTCAGGGATTTAAGAGCGAAAGGAGTGTTGGAATTAACTCCGAAAGGCGCTAGTGTTTTAAGATGTGGTCAGACAACGAAACTGAGACGGACTTTCTTAACTTTGCGGATACGGTTTCAAATGTAACCGAACTCCTGTCTACGCCCGAATTGCAGCCTATGTCGCTCGGCCTTTTCGGGGGCTGGGGATCCGGAAAGTCTTCACTGATGCGCATGGTAATGCGGGAGATGCAGGAAGACTCTCAGACAGTAGTGATCCATTTTGATGCATGGCGTTTTCAAGGATATGATGACGCACGCGCGGCGCTTCTTGAAACAATCGGCCAAAAACTGCTTTCGCTTTCTGCAGAAGGCACACCAATCCATCAACGTGCATTCAATTTGCTGAAAAGGGTCGACAAGTTGAGAGCCTTAGGCCTTGCTGGAGAAGGTTTGGCTCTTGCTATGGGATTGCCTGCGTTCGGGCTCGTCAGAAAAGCTGTCGAATCCGCTGGTGATGTAATTCGCGGAAACGGCGATGCCGATGACCTTGACGCTTTAAAAGCCGGCGCAAAAGATGTCGTTAATCGCTCCAAGGGACTTGTCGAACCTCATGCCGATCCTTCACCCCCGGAAGCGATCGAGCAATTCAGAAACGAATTAAAGGGACTGCTTGAAGAACTTAGCCTCAGTCTCGTTGTGTTCATAGATAATCTTGATCGATGCCTCCCAAAAAACGCTATCCACACGCTGGAAGCCGTGCGCTTATTCTTATTCATGGAGCGTACTGCATTCGTAATTGCAGCGGATGTCGATATGATCCGCGTTGCTGTGCGTGAGCACTACAAGACGGGTGCAGACAGCCGTTTAGTCAACGACTATCTTGATAAGCTCGTGCAATATCCTGTCCGTGTCCCAACAATAGGTGAGAGTGAAACCCGCTCCCTTCTTATGATGCTTTTGTTATCTCCTGCTGGGGGCGATTTCCCCGAGGATGGGGCTGCAGCAGTAAGATTACAGCTGCTGGAATCTCTTCAAGCGTCGTGGAAGGAAGACTTTCCAACACTTGAGAACATTATCTCTAATCCAGCTCTTCGAACAATTTCAGCGAAGCATAAGCGGCTCGTCGGAAAGGGATATCAGATCGCACGACTAGCGGCTCCGGTCTTAGCCAACGCACCTGCTGTCCGGGGCAATCCGAGAATTGTCAAACGTATGCTCAATACCCTGTCGCAGCGACAACGTATCGCGGCAAGACGCGGTATTAGTCTTGCAGACGGCCTATTGCTGAAACTCGTGTTATTTGAACGCATTGTTGGCGAAGCGGCCCTCAATGATCTTTTTGCGATGGTCGCCCGGAATGAAGGCCGAGTTCCGGTGCTCGCTGAATGGGAAGAGAGTGGGGAGGCACCAAAGATTGCCTCTTTACCAAAGTCTTGGGCAAGCAAGGTCGACTTTATTGGTCAATGGTGTGCACTGGAACCTAAACTCGGTGAAGAAGATCTCAGGGCTGCTGTATATTTGACGAGGGATTTAGCCCCGCTTTCTCCCGTTGCAAAAAATCTCAATTCACAGTCGCAAATTGCTATTCAGATCCTTTTGGATGCGAAGAGCTCAAGTCGCCCATCAACTCGCGATGCTATTACTTCGATACCAGCGCCAGAAATGACGAAAGTTATGGAAGCGCTTATTGATAGGATGGAGGCCCGAGAGGACTGGGAAGCGAAACCGGACCGCGCTTGGAGCGGCCCTGTAGCGCTTGCTCGTGCAGACGACGCCTGCGCCAGATTATTTGCGGCATTCATAGAACGCAAATTTGACTCAGGCACCCCAAAGTGGATGCGACCAACCCTGAAAAACATTGATGCGGTGGATATCTAATGGGAACGTCTTCTAACAATCCGGGACCCAACAAAAAATCTCCGCTGATACCTCCACATGCAGACGCTACCCCCGGAGCTCCGGTCCCGGACAGACCGCCTAATGCCCTATCTGATTATCGCAGAGCGGTTACGACTTGGGCAAAATCCGGAGATGCGGGTGCACTTAACACAGCGGCAGGCCGGTATGCACGCGGCGCAGTAGGAGGTGGAGCCACCGGAGCGCGACGCTTTGGTGCAAGCACGAGTGCAACATCGAACGCTATCTCAGGATTGGCCGGTCTTGGTGGAATTGGAAATGGCCAAGCTAGTGATGCCTTTAACCTGAGCGCCGCTCTGGGCCGCCCCATCGCAGAAGCTGCTTCGATTATTGCGCGGGCCGTTGCTCCTAACAATTCTGAAGCAGACCACGTCATAACAGCTCTGTCAGAAGCTATCGAGCGCGCTTATGATCAAACCGGTGATTTTGACCAAGAGTCAGTCACGCCGGATTTCTTGCAAGCGGTAATCGAGTGTAGTCTTGTGGAAATGCTATTTCACGACATGGCAAATCGACTAGCAGGCGGTTCGCTCGATAACGTGACACCAGCCGAACGCCAGCTTCGGGAAAATCAACTTCACGACTTTATCTCCGAAACCGTTGATGCGCAGCTCGCGCAAAGGGTTCAGACCGAGGGTGCTCCTCTTACCGACCCACTTGTACTCAATAAGTTTCAACAGGCCTGCCTGCAGTCAGTCATCGCCGAATGGGAGGGTCTCGACGGGTGACCTCAGTAGCTCTGCATCACGATCTCGAACAGTTACAACAATTCAGTGCCGATCGGTATGTCAATCTGTATGGGGCAAGACGCGCAGGTGGCATTGCGGGTATTGGGAATACTGTCAGACGAGAGTTTGCGCGGCTGGATATCGGTGTATCTGAAGCCGCATGGGATTTTGTCTCTATAGCATTGGGGGTAGTGGCAGCAGACACCTTTGTCAGTCGCGACTATGGCGGAGATGGCTTTGCTCGGGATCTGACGGTCCAGATGCCGCTCGCCGACCCCAAACTTTGGGAAGCGAATGAAGCGGAACTGTCGCGCATATTACGGTTTTTGACTGGTGACAATTGGTCATTCTCATTCATAGCTGGGGGTACAACGCCTCCTTCGCCAGCAGAGAGACAAAGAAAGCGTATTAGAACCTCTATTCGCGATTGCGATCACGTTTGTCTGTTTTCTGGTGGTATGGACAGCTTAATCGGAGCGCTCAGTTGTATAGCCGACCCCGACTTGAAACCACTTCTTGTCAGCCGCTCATCAGGTGGCGACCAAAAATTTCAAGGCGAACTCCTCTCTCTTTTGGGTAATCCTACTCAGTTTGCGGTCAATGACGCGCCACAGCGAGATCCAGAAGAGTTGTTTGAAACGGAAGGCACAACACGATCAAGATCGCTCCTCTTTCTCGCTTTGGCGTCGGCCTGCGCGGATGCTATTTCGCGCAATCGAAATTATCCGACAACCGCGCTATGGATACCGGAAAACGGCGTGATTGCCTTGAATGCTCCGTTGACTAATCGGCGTATTGGTGCCGCAAGCACACGTACGGCGCACCCCCATTACTTACATGGGATACAGTGCTTGTTGAAGGCCAGTGGGATTAGAGCATACATAAGTAATCCTTTCGCGAACTTCACGAAGGGCGAAATGATTTTGAAGTCTCCTCAACGTCAGCAGATTACTACACTTATTTCTCAAACTGTATCCTGTGGAAAATTTAAGCGAAGTAGTCAGCAGTGCGGAAAATGCGTGCCCTGCCTGATCCGGCGAGCAGCGTGTCATAAAGCTGGGATTGTGGAGCCTGCAGGGACCTACCGTCAGGTACATTTGAGTTCTGTCACGGGATCGAAGGATTCTGAGGCAGATGTTTATGCTGTTCGTAGAGCGCTAAGGTCCATCACTAAAGATAAAGTTCCGAGCTGGGTGCTCAAATCCGGCCCCCTACATACAACAAACGCTAAGCCGTTTTATGATGTAGCATGGAGGGGTTTGGAAGAGCTTCGAGCATTGTTCTCGAAAGAGAATGTGCCAAAATGATGGACTTCCACGCGCATCTGGATTTGTTTAAAGATCCAGCAGATACAATTGAAAGGTTGGATAAGGCAGGCTTTTATGTTTTGTCTGTCACGACTACACCGTCAGCATTTCTTGGAACGCGTCGACTTGCGAAAGGATGTCGACGTATCCGAACTGGCCTTGGACTGCATCCACAAGTAGCTCTTGAGCGGCAATCGGAGCTTGGACTGTTCGATCGTCTTCTTGATGAGACTAACTATGTTGGCGAAATCGGCCTCGACGGTTCGAATGGATTTAGAGACAGCCTCTCCACGCAGCAAAAGGTTTTCAGGCATATTTTGCGGTCTTGCACTTCAAAAGGTGGCAAGGTTTTGTCCGTCCATAGTCGCGGCGCAAGTTCCCTCACACTCGACATGTTGGCAGAACACGCCGAAAGCTCACACGCGATATTGCACTGGTTCTCAGGGCGTGACCGAGACTTAGAACGGGCAATCACAGACGGTCACTGGTTTTCCGTTGGTCGTCCCATGACAACTAGCCGAAAGCAGCGGGAGCGTCTGTCAATGATACCGAGGAACAGGATTTTACTCGAAAGTGATGCCCCTTTTGCGAAGTTTGAAGGAAAGTTCATCCACCCTTTAGATACCGTGGAAATGATCTCTTTTCTATCGAAATTGTGGTCTACGTCTGAGGATGAGACCGTGGGTCAGCTAATGGATAATGTTGCCCATATTGGCAGATATGCACGACGCGTGAATACTGTGCGGTGAATGCGAACGCCTAAGATATAGGCTTCGAGCCAGATGAAAAATTCATAGGAAATCATTCTATATAAGCCGTGCCCTCCGCTAATTTTTAACGAAAGTTAGGACCTGAGAGCGCCTGTGACGGCATAAAGTAGAGGTGATCGTCTTGTTTGCGAGTATCAAAATTTCAATCTGTTCATCAAGAAAGCGCGATGAATTCAGTTCTCAACTTCGCTTAAGTGAGCACTTCTTCTTTGATGCCACGTTATAATTTTACTGCCACTTATCGCCGCTTTGCAGCGAGTCTGGCGCGCCTGCCTCCGCTCGTGAGGAGCGGCTCCGGCAGTCCCGCCAGACGACATAGACGCGATGACGGCAATTAAATAGAAAAGTGGGAGAATGAGAAGACGAAGTGAGGGCAAGATAAAACAGGTCGGCCCACCTAGGTGGTAGGCCTTTGTCTGCACATCGTTTTTGGTGGGGATTTTTCCAAAAGGCTTAGGCCCACCAATCATTATTTTTCCCTTTAAACCTTGTAACTTACGGTAGGCCCACCCTTTATTGAACTGTCTGTACCCTAAAAGGAGCGGACGGATGAGCAATGCTGGTGAAGATGATTTTCAGATACGGATTGCGCGGTCTAAGTCGCATCGGTCTAGCCGTGGCGGCAGAGCCCGCGCCAAGAGTTTCTATTCGTCTGTTGCGCCAAAGCGCGGCGGAGGGAGAAGTAGTCCGAACAGAAGCCAACGCTCCACATCACAGAGAACATTTCACCGCCGAGTTGTCGTCCAAGCCTCGATCAAAAAGATGGCGGGGTTTGGCGCAGCAAAACTTAAAGACCATCTCAAATATTTAGAGCGAGACGCGACGCAAAAAGATGCAAGCCCAGGCAAGCTATACGGCTCGCTTATTCACGACGTAGATGCCGAGAGTTTTCAGACGCGATGCAAAGATGACCGACATCACTTTCGCTTCATCGTCTCGCCTGAGGACGCGGAGAGAATGTCAGACCTAACGGGCTTCACCCGCGAGTTGGTCAGCCGCATGGAGAGTGACCTTGGAACGAAACTAGATTGGGTAGCGGTAGATCATTACGACACGGCGCAACCCCATACACATTTAACGGTGCGCGGCGTTCGCGATGACGGCAAAGAACTTGTTATCCCGCGCCAGTATATCTCGCATGGCATGAGAGAGCGGGCGCAGGCTTTGGCGAGCTTGGAACTCGGTCCAGTGAGTGAGCTCGAACGACGTTCCAAATTGGCGCGAACCATTACCGCAGAACGCATGACGGATCTGGATAAGACGATTGATCAGATAAGAGAGGGAGACATCGTCAATCTGGCTCAGCCAGCTAACCAGAAAAACCTCTGGCGAAAGCAACTCATTCGAAAGCGAATGGAGATGCTAAGGAAGATGGGCTTGACGGAATATGAAGGCAAAGGCCTTTGGCGTATGGCTCCCAAGTGGACGGCAACTCTCACCCGCATGGGTGAGCAAAACGACATCCTTAAAACCCTACACCGCGCGATGGCGAAACAGGGCATGGAGCAAACCCTTGGACCCGACGCAATCTTTGACCCGGCAGACACACTTGGCCAGCCAGTTACGGGCATTGTAAAATCATATGGTCGCAGAGACGACAGGCAGGACAAAGGTTTTGTCGTTATGGAGAGCTTGCAGGGCCGAGTAATCTTTGCAGCTGTCTCAGAAGATGAGACGTTCAACTCTATTAAAACAGGACAAGTCGTAACCTTTGGAGTTCATCCGCAAGGCCCACGCGGGATAGACAAATCCATAGCGGCTATCGCTCAGGACCAGGCGGGCACTTATAGCCCGATGCATCATCAATTGGAGCGCAATGAGTCCGAGGCTTATGTGAAGAGCCACGTTAGACGGCTGGAGGCGTTGCGGCGATCCAATGTCGTTATTCGCAATCAAGATGGCTCATGGCGCATTCCTGAAGATTATTTTGATCGCGTGAGCGACTATGAATCAGAGCGCGCCAAGCGATTGCCAACACCGCTGCAACGCGACAACAGACTCACGCTTACCCAGATGGAAACCGCACGCGGCGCGACATGGTTGGACCGCGCACTTGTTGAAGAGAAACTGACAGGCTTATCGGACGACAATCCCGTCCAAGCCTCAGCCTCTAAACGTATAGAGGTGTTGAAGGGGGCAGGATTTGAGATTGGGAAGGACGGGAAGCTTCCAAGTGACACGCTCTCGCGCTTGAAAGATATTGACCTGCAAGAAGCTGGCGAGAACTTATCCAAGTTGCTCGGTAGGCCTTACGTCACAGCTCAGGCCCAAGGTTACATTGACGGGACCTACGTTCAGTCCATTGATCGTCCGAGCGGGAAATTCGCAATCATTGAGAGGTCGCGAGAGTTCACGCTTGTACCTTGGCGGCCCGTGATGGAACGGCGCTTGGGACAATCCATATCTGGCACGATTGGCGGGGGCGGCATTAGTTGGGATGTGACGGGGCGTAGAGGGCCTTCGCGGTAGAGTAACCTCAATGGGTTACTTTAACCCTCGTTCGGCCAGAAATTGGCTAGACTATCCGTAATGTTCAAAACGCACCGTTAGCCACACTTTGTGTCTTCACCAAAGAAGGTATGACCCATGACGACATCCAAACCCCGCGTTCGCGCTTATGTTGACCACGATACTTTTGCGAAACTTCAATTCGCAACCACGCGGCCACATGTGACAATCTCAGACACGATCAATAATGCTCTCAAATCTTATCTCTCAGATGAATATGCACTGGAACGCGAAAGCGCGATTATCAAGCGTATGGACTTAATTGCGCGAGAGACGGAAGCCCTTGAGCTGAGAATGGCAATCACGTCAGAAGCTATGGCTTTATTCATCCGTCATTACCTGACAGCTACGCCTAAGATACCGAAGGCCGATCAAGACGCGGCACGAGCGAGAGGTGAGGCGCGATATGATGCCTTTAAAACCAACCTTCGGACAGTTCTCGAAGACACAACAAAAGGCCTCTACGGCGCGGTCAAAGATATTTATGTCGATACGGATGGTTTCTTTACAGCAGAAGAGTTGGATCTTTTGCACAGCCCACCGCCAGAGGGTGATATCATATGAAGCTACGCCAAGTAACGGTTGAAGACTTGGAGTATGGCCTCGGCATTTTGGCACGGATCCTCGACACTCAAGGCGATGCAGTCTGGCCGCTGTTTGAGCGGCTTGAACGTGAGTTGGCTGACATACGGAGTCGGCGCAGGCGAGTTGAAAAACATTTACGCCGAGGTGTACCTGCAAATGATCGAGGAAAAGACGGGTTTAAATCTAGCTCCAAACAAGCCGCCTGCAAGGTCGGCTGAGGGGCTTAGCAGACATAAAGTGAGTTCCCTTAATCGCCCAAAATAAGACGCTCAGTTTTTAGACTAACGTTCAAATAGGTTGGATGATTTTACCAAATCAAATAAATAGTGTCATTATGACAATTAACGCTTGACTTATAGGTGTCTTTGTGACACTTAATACTCAAGACGGAGATTGAAATGCCATTAAAATTATTTGATAAAAACCAAAATGCCTTAGAAATAACATTTGTTCAGTTCTCTGGAGGGGAGCGGCATGTGCAATTAGGCGCCTTTGAAAACTGCAAAACTTATGTTCTGCGCGCTGACCTTAGAACGTCTAATGATGTGTTTGACTTGCTTCTAACAGCTGATGCTCTCAATCAAAAATTTGAAGATTGTGAGCTTTTCGTTGAAATTCCTTATCTCCCATATGCGCGCCAAGATCGGGTTTGTGCGCCAGGACAGGCTTTCGCACTTAAAGTCATGGCGGATCAGCTAGCTTTGATGAAGAACGTCAAAAAAATTGTGACTTGGGATTGTCATAGCGCGGTTGGGGTTGATTTAACGGGGGCAAAAAATGTTGCAGCAGAAGACATTCTCAAGACGAACCACAAACTTAGTGAACTCGTCATGGACTTGAATAGTGTAATTATTTGCCCAGACAAAGGGGCCGTTAATCGCACGCGAAATATCGTGAGCGCTTACGAGAAAGATTTTCAACCTGAGCCTATCGTCTATTGCGAGAAGGTTCGTGATCCCGCGACAGGACAAATCACGCATACCGATGTGAAAGTCGACAGTCTTAAAGGCCGAACAGCCATCATTACGGATGATATATGTGACGGCGGCTATACCTTCATTAAGGTCGCTGAACAGCTAAAAGCAAAAGGTGCGAGCAAAGTTATTTTATTCGTGACCCACGGCATATTTTCTAAAGGTCTCGAA
This sequence comes from Litorimonas sp., assembly GCA_039962885.1. Taxonomy (GTDB): domain Bacteria; phylum Pseudomonadota; class Alphaproteobacteria; order Caulobacterales; family Maricaulaceae; genus Litorimonas. The sequence goes on from JBDVGI010000111.1 coordinate 10,053, forward strand.
GTCTTTGACGGCCTGATTGACGATGTCTTCACGACGCCGAGTTTTGAGCATGAGCCCGATGTACGCTTAACCGTTATTCCTTTCGCGTTCCCATTTTTTCAAGACCAAAACTAGGAGGTCATCATGAAATTGAACCCGCTAACAGCAATCGATTTTTATAAAGCTGATCATCGTCGTCAGTATCCTGTTGGAACTGAGTATGTTTACTCTAACTTCACGCCGCGCTCTGGAAAATTAGCGCCTGTGCTTAAGACATATGACGATAAGGTCGTTTTCTTTGGCCTCCAAGGCTTCATCAAACACTTCTTAATTGAAACTTGGAACCAAGAGTTTTTCACAAAGCCCAAGGGAGTGATAGTCAAAGCCTATAAAGCCCGGATGGACGGCGCCCTTGGCGTGGATGCAGTCCCAACTGATCATATAGAAGATCTACATGATTTAGGCTATTTGCCTATCCTGATTAAAGCTCTGCCTGAAGGTAGCCGCGTAAATATGCGTGTGCCGATGCTAACTGTCATCAATACAAAGCCTGAGTTTTTTTGGCTTACAAATTATCTGGAAACTTGCCTGAGTGCAGGTTTGTGGAAGTCTTGCGCGACAGCAACCATTGCGTATGAGTATAAAAAGCTCCTGCGCGCGGCAGCTATTAAAACGGGCGTCGATCTCGAAGGTATCGCCATACAAGCGCATGACTTTAGCTTTCGTGGTATGAGCGGAATTCATGACGCTGTGCAACATGGTGCGGGTCATCTGACCAGCTTCATCGGTACAGATACGGTTGCGGCGATTGATTATCTTGAAGACTATTACAATGCGGACGGCATTATAGGCGTCTCTGTTCCCGCGACTGAGCATAGCGTGATGTGTATGGGGACGAAAGAAGACGAGGTCGAAACCTTCCGCCGTCTGGTTGAAGATTTATATCCAAAAGGCATAGTCAGCATCGTCGCGGATACTTGGGACTTTTGGCAAGTTATCACAGAGTTCACTGTCGCTTTGAAAGATAAAATTCTTGCCCGCGAAACCAATGAACTTGGTTTAGCAAAAGTCGTCTTTAGGCCTGATAGTGGCGACCCTGTAAAAATCATTTGCGGTGACCCAGAGGCACCCAAAGATAGCCCCGCCTATAAGGGTGCCGTGGAGTGCCTTTGGGATGTCTTTGGCGGCACGCAGACGGAGGCAGGATACAAAGTCCTGCATGAGCGTGTTGGCTTGATTTATGGCGATTCTATCACGCTTGAGCGGGCTAAACGTATTCTGGATGGATTAGCCGCTAAGGGCTTTGCATCTAGCAATATCGTGCTCGGCATTGGGAGCTATACCTATCAATATATGACCCGAGATAGCTTTGGCTTTGCCATGAAAGCCACATGGGGGCAGGTCAACGGAGAGGGCCGCGATATATTCAAAGATCCGATTACGGATAGCGGTCTTAAAAAGTCTGCCAAAGGATTGCTTCGTGTTGAGAAAGAAGGCGATGACTTTGTCCTCTATGATCAACAAACAGCCGAGCAAGAAAAGCAAGGCGCGTTTGAGGTTGTCTTTGAAGATGGTGAACTCAAGCTTGATGAGAGCTTGGACGATATCAGGGCAAGACTCGCCTAGACATTTAAATTCTAGCGATGCGTAAATTTTATTGAGGTGTTTGAAATGCAAGAAATTAAGACCATATATAAGAGATTAAAAACGGCTGATGCCGCATCACTAGATATGTCTATGGGTGATGTTCACGCTAAAGGATTATTCTCTTTAGTCTTTCATGGAAAGAAAGCTGGGCATTTAACGCGCGCTTATTTTGCTAACCGCAGAGTTAAGCCGTTTGATGCACAATTTCATACACATACATATGATTTGAAAATAACCGTCTTAAAGGGACGTGTTATACATCATGTTGCTAGGACATTAGACGCAGCAGAAGCGGGAGCGCTCAAAATACCTGCTTATAAGTATAAGAGCCAACTCAATGGCGGGGATGGCGCTTTTCGCTATTCACATGATCAGTTCATCATGATGGAAGAATATGTAATCCCTCCTGCCGCAACGATACATATGAGTCATAGAGATATTCATACAGTATCTTGTTCTAAAGGGGCGATATGGGTTGTTGAAGAATTAGGGTTTAAAACCAAAGACACGCTCCTCTTGGGGTCACCTTTTTGCGTGGATGATCTCTACAGAAAGCCTGAGCAATTTGAAGTGAACAATAACTATCAACACATAAGACGCGCGACGCAAAAATTGATGAATGAGCATGCTTTATGTGCAGCCTAATTGATTTGATGATTAGCAGGGTAGAGATATTTCTGAGTTTAGTATTATGACCGAAGCAGAGTTTTTAAAATCCTATAATCCGAAAGTCTTTGATGCGCCGCTTTGCACCGTTGATATGGCCATCTTCGCCGTAGAAGAGGGGGAGCTTAAAGTTTTGCTTATAAAGCGAGCCGAGCATCCTTCTAAGGGCCGATGGGCGCTGCCGGGCGGGTTTTGCGACCTTTCAAATGACGCCACTATAGACGCAACGGCGCACCGTAAGCTCTTTGAGAAAACGGGGATAAACTCGCCTTACCTTGAGCAAGTTGAGAGCATAGGAAATGCCGTGCGTGATCCGCGCGGCTGGTCAATAACGCTTCTTTATTTTGCGCTAATTGATTTTGAAACTATCGGGGCGCACCCGCAAAGTGAGCATACGCAATGGGCTTCAATAAATGAGGCGCTTAAGTGCGAGCTTGCGTTTGATCATAAAGTTTTACTACGCAAAGCCATTAACAGGCTCCGTAAGAAAACGCGTTATACGGCGCTGCCAATAAGCTTAATGCCGCGGACATTCACGCTCACCGAATTGCAAAATATGTTTGAGCTTATTCTAGGCAGCCCGCTCCAGAAAAAGTCATTTCGTCGGCGCATAGAAGCTTCAGGCCTGCTTGAGGAAACTGGGGACATGCGCGCAACTTCGCGCCGTCCGGCCGCTCTATTTAAACGTAGCAAAAACTTCGAAGAAGATCATATTTTCCCCGGCCTCTTGGACGTGAAATTAGAGCAAGTATAAAGCCATGCGTTTTATCAAGCAGAGTGACAAAATTTGGACCCTTGAGGGTTTTCTCTCATTGGAGGCCTGCGCGACGTTAATTAAGCGCAGTGAAGACACAGGCTATCAAGAAGCCACAGTGAGTTTGCCCGAAGGCGCGCAAATGATGAAAGGCCTTCGGGATAATTACCGCGTTACCTTTGAAGATAGTTCATTAGCGCACGACCTATATAGCATTTTGAAACCGTATCTGCCGCGCATTGATGGGAGTTTGCAGCCTGAGCGGCTCTATGAGAAATTTCGGTTCTATCGTTATGATGACAATCAACGTTTCAAACGCCATATTGACGGCCGTGTTCAAGCTCATGGCCTTGAAAGCCGTTTGACCTTTATGGTCTATCTGAACGCTGATTTTGAGGGCGGGGAGACAAAGTTTAATGATATTACAATCCTGCCGAAAGCAGGGATGGCGTTGTTATTTATACATGAGCAAAAACATGAAAGTTTGCCGATAGAACGCGGGACGAAGTATGTCTTGCGCTCGGATATTTTTTATAAAGAAGGCGGCGATATATGAGGCGCATATATATAGATATGGACGGGGTGTTATGCGACTTCGAGGGCGCATTCAAACGTGATAAAAAAGCGTTACCAAATAACCCTTATCCGCAAAGTCGTCAGGGTTTCTATCAAGAGCTAGAGCCCATTAGAGGAGCTGTAGAGGCTATGAGAACGCTTTTATCGGCGGAAAAGATAGATCCCTATATTCTGACGGCCCCGTCACTCTATAACCCCTTAAGCTATACTGAAAAGCGTCTCTGGGTCGAAAATCATTTGGGATTTGAATGGGTAAAAAGGCTCATCATTT
>JBDVGI010000112.1:0-5523 GCA_039962885.1 Litorimonas sp.
AGAAATATTGGCTGGCGCGTTGCAAGACCGCGGACGTGCTGTTGTTGTTGGCCGCCGTACATTTGGCAAAGGCTCGGTTCAATCTGTTATTCCTTTACCGCGTGAACGCGGCGCTTTGCGTATGACAACACAAAAATACTACACCCCATCAGGGAAATCCATCCAAGGGCGCGGAGTTATGCCCGACCTATTGGTGGCTGCGGTAAAAGACACAGGCGAGCTGCGTAAACGCTTCCGCGAAGACAGTTTACCCAATTTCTTGATTAATCCTGACGCAACTGATTATGAAGAAAAACACGAAAATATAACTTACCCACCAGAGTCTTGGCCAGCTACAGAAGACTATCAACTCAGCAAAGCCATCGAAATTTTAAAAACGTCTCGATATCAAGCGTTACTAGCGACACAAGAGGCGAATTTTAAAAATTAAAAAACGCCTCTAAGGCGAGTTTACGTAGCAAACGAAGCACTCTAAGACATGTTGCATGACTCGCTCTCAACGCCCCATGAACACAACATTACGCCGCGAACGCCTCACCCTTCCATCATGGCGTAGGCACCTCGTCATGGCGGCGATAACCTTCGCAGCCGCAATCGCCCTGACTTTCATCTCCCTTCAGATATTTGGGAACTCTAAAGATGCTCAATCCTTTGGGAGCGTAAGCGTTGAACCCATTGTGGAAATCGCAGCCCTAGCGCCCCTTGATGATGAAACGCTAAACACACCTGATATTTTGAGCACGGAATTAGCGGCAGGACAAAACCCGACGCAATCCGCCACCAACAATGCCCAACCTGCACTCGATGCCTTGGGCAATCCACTCCCTCAAGCAGGACTTACAGGTCTTCCAAATATTGGAACAACCTCTGAGGGGCCAAGTTCAAATGGAATTAGGCCAAATAATAATGGATCGAAAACCATCTTAATTGACGGGAAAGCCATTGGCGCATCTAGCCTTCCACCCGCGCCATTTGCGGGATTAACGCGCGAGACCCAATATGGCACCGCCCCTAGCAAGGACGATAATGGCAACTCCCCCCTCAAGAGTTACAATCGCCGTTTCACTGGAGCATCAGGTCAGCAGCCTGTATCTATTATCATCAGCGGCCTTGGCGTGAACCGTGCACTCACTCAGCAAGCGATAGATAGCCTTCCGCCTGATGTAACCTTATCCTTTGCCGCGCATGTAACCGGCCTTCAGGACTGGATAAACCGCGCCCGCACCGCTGGACATGAGGTCATGATAGAAATCCCTATGGATACCATAAATTTCAACCCAGCCGAACCCGGTGCAGATAAGGCGCTCCTAACGAGCCAAACGGCAAGCGAGAACATGCGAAATATGGAATGGCTATTGTCGCGCGCGCACGGCTATTTTGGAGTTATCAACTATAATGGAGACACATTCCTCACCCGCGCAGATGTGAGCGCCCCTATCCTTGCCACATTAGAGACAAGCGGCCTTGGGTTTATCACAGATGGCGACTTTTCCGCGCCAAGCCTTAACGCTCTGAGTCAGTCGGTAGGCCTGCCCTATAAAAACGGGTTTGGACTTATTGATCCCGAAGCCAACACGCAAATCATCCGCACAAAACTAGACAACCTTACAAGCGCAGCAAAATCAGGCGCGCAGCCCATAGGCGTCGGTTTTGCTTACCCCGAAACCATAGAGGCCGTTACGAGTTGGGCGACCGATTTAGAAACTCAAAACCTTATTCTAGCTCCCGCTTCACATACACTCGTGAAGTAAAACGAAACTCATAGATGCAAACTAATTCTGACAGCCCAAACCCTCAAAATTACCGTCCATGTGTTGGCACAGCTATATTTAATAAGGACGGGCTTGTCTGGCTAGGGAAACGTTTTGGAGAAAGCGGCCCTTATGCATGGCAAATGCCTCAAGGCGGGATTGATGCAGGGGAAAAAGCTGAAGATGCAGCTCTGCGAGAGCTTTTCGAAGAAACAGGCATAACACATAATATGGTCACCCCGCTCGGTGATATTCCAGATTGGCTATATTACGACTTTCCCGCAGGTTACAAAGCCAAAAGGGGTTATAATTGGCAAGGTCAAAGACAAAGATGGTTTGCCTTTCGCTTTCACGGAGCTGATGAGCAAATTAATTTAAAAGCTCATAAAGAGCAGGAATTTTCCAGTTGGAAATGGCAGCCTCTGGCAGATGCCCCTGACTTGATTGTTCCTTTCAAACGAAACGTTTATGATAAGGTGACAACCGAATTTGAACGCTTCGCAGTTCCTGACACTTAGCTTAAGTTATCAACATGGCTGAACCTACAAAAAACAGTAAAAACGCTATGTTATTCGTCTTAATCACAGTGATGATTAACTCTGTCGGCTTTGGTATTATGATACCTGTCCTACCTGATTTATTGAAAGACTTAACGGGATTAGCCAATAATGAAGCCGTGATCTATGGAATGTGGCTCACCTTTTCATTCGCCTTTTTTCAATTTATCTGCATGCCCATAATTGGCGGATTATCCGACCGATATGGACGACGGCCGATTATGTTATTATCCCTTTTAGGGTTAGGTATCGACTATTTCATTATCGGCTTTGCCCCCACGATTGCATTCTTATTTATTGGCCGCATCATCGCAGGTGCCTTAGGGGCAACCTATTCGACGGCCAATGCCTATATCGCAGATATTAGTCCGCCAGAAACTCGCGCGCAAAACTTTGGTCTTGTTGGCGCCAGCTTCGGTGTTGGGTTTATGCTCGGCCCTGTCATTGGCGGCCTTATAGGCAATGAGCTTGGTCCGCGCGCGCCCTTTATTGCAGCTGGTATCTTGTCCTTATTAAATGTGATTTACGGCCTACTCTTTTTACCTGAAACTTTACCCATAGAGAAACGCCGTACATTTGATTGGAAACGTGCAAACCCATTTGGCGCACTAAAATCATTGGGACAAATCACGGGTATCAAAACCCTCATATTCATCCTGTTCTTATTAGCCCTAGCTCACACAGTTTACCCCAGCACTTACGCCTTTTCCACGCAAGAAGGACTAGGTTGGAGCGCAGGGGACGTTGGCCTGTCTCTCGGCGCATTTGGTATTGCGAGCATGGTCGTGCAAGGCGGTCTTATTCGTATTATCATCCCCAAAATCGGTATGTTTTGGGCCGCCATATTAAGTATTACATCTGCTGTTATTGCCTACACAATGCTAGGCAACGCCGATAAAGGGTGGATAATTTATGCGGCGGGGCCATTCGCAGCCTTTGCGGGTCTATACAACCCCGCACTGACAAATATGATGTCCTCACGAATATCAGAATCCGAACAAGGTGAGTTGCAAGGCATTATCGGGGCCGCGCAAGGTTTAGCTTTAATGATTGGCCCGTTTGCGATGTCGGGTATGTTTTGGTATTTTGGTGATAATGGTCAACGCGCACTGCACGGTCTTGAAGGCTTTCCGCTAAATTTCATCCGTATATATGAGCATATCTTTAACGCCGCGCCGATACCCTACATCCCTGGCGCGCCGTTCTTATTGGCAGGCTCACTCGCGTTTATCTGTTTAGGGTTGTTTACGTTAACGGGTTATAACAAATCCCATAATAGAAATTCAGGCGCAAAATAAGGGTCAAACGCATTAAATCGCGCGAAATTCATCGGGTGAATAGGTGAGTCGATTATGTCACTTGACTTGATTTCAACGCCTAAGCCCGCAATCAATGAGATCGCGGATTGCAAGGTTTTTGAAAATTATGGTGAGTATCAGGTGCAACGGCTATGACGTGTGCGCGCATATTACGGGCTTGCTGCCGCTTTCAAACCATCAAGATTTTGTTGAGCCAACAGAGCAGCTTCGCCTTCAAGATTAGATAATGCCGCCATAGCTGCATCAATTTCTGACTGTAGATCCTCGGCATTGACATCGCTCATAGGCATAGCCTTTTCAGCCAAGATGGTCAGGCCATCTGGCGTAACATCAGCAAAGCCGCCTTGGACGAAAAACTGTGTCTGGCCTCCGTCCATGTAAACCGTAACCGCGCCCGTACGGATAGCAGCCATCATAGGGCTATGATTTGGAAACACTCCGAAATCCCCTTCCGTGCCTGGGATATCAACTTGGTCGACGTCGCCCGAAAATAATTCGCGCTCTGGCGATACGAGTGAGAAATTAAGATTATTGGCCATTATTTTTCTCCTAGTAGCTGATCAAAATGGCGCGTAGCTGCCTCAAATTTATCTCGGCAACCCAGATTACAAAACCCGACAACATCACCTTTATAAATCATAAGTGCATCAGCTGAAACAGGATCCTTTGACCAAGGACAATGCGTATTCACACAATCCTTGATATCAAGGCTATCCTTCAATTTACGCTGCGTCCGCTGCCATTTTAGCCGCTTTTTCGATTACATCATCAATGCCGCCAACCATGTAGAAGGCTTGCTCTGGCAGGTGATCATATTCGCCTTCAACAAGACCTTTGAATGAACGCACTGTATCTTCAAGCGGCACTTGAATGCCCGGAGAGCCCGTGAAAATTTCCGCAACATCGAAAGGTTGTGAGAGGAATTTTTCAACTTTACGCGCGCGTGCAACAGTTGTTTTATCTTCTTCGGATAGCTCATCCATGCCCAAAATCGCGATAATATCTTGTAGAGATTTATAACGCTGTAGGATTTCTTGGACTTGACGCGCTGTTTCGTAATGTTCTGCGCCGACTGTGCGCGGCTCTAGAATACGAGACGTTGAATCGAGCGGGTCAACCGCGGGATAAATGCCTTTTTCAGAAATAGCGCGATTTAGAACTGTTGTCGCGTCCAAATGCGCGAACGATGTTGCTGGCGCTGGGTCAGTCAAGTCATCGGCTGGGACATAAATCGCCTGCACGGATGTAATTGACCCTTTATTTGTTGACGTAATCCGCTCTTGCATTTGGCCCATTTCAGTCGCCAATGTTGGTTGATATCCCACAGCAGATGGAATACGGCCAAGAAGCGCAGACACTTCGGAACCCGCTTGTGTGAAGCGGAAGATGTTATCGACGAAGAACAGAACGTCTTTGCCTTCCTCGTCGCGGAAATATTCAGCCTGTGAAAGACCTGTCAAAGCAACACGTGCACGCGCTCCTGGAGGCTCATTCATCTGGCCATAAACGAGTGTCGCGCGGCTCTCACCGTCAAGGTTAATCACGTTAGATTCGATCATTTCGTGGTAAAGATCATTCCCCTCACGTGTACGCTCTCCCACGCCCGCAAACACGGAATAACCACCAAATAGCTTCGCGATATTGTTGATAAGTTCCATAATCAAAACGGTTTTACCCACACCCGCGCCGCCGAAGAGGCCGATTTTACCACCTTTTGAATAAGGGCAAAGTAAATCAATAACTTTGATACCTGTTGCCAGAACTTCTGTTTCTGTGGCTTGATCAACAAATGGCGGAGCGTCTTTATGAATTGACGCTTTAGCTTTCGTTACTAGCGGGCCGCGTTCATCAATCGGCTCTCCGATGACGTTCATGATACGGCCAAGCGTTTCAGGT
>JBDVGI010000113.1:0-5710 GCA_039962885.1 Litorimonas sp.
ATGAACGTGTTGTGATTATGACAGATGCCGATGTCGACGGAGCGCACATCGCTGCTCTGCTCATCACATTTTTCTATCGTTACACACCGGGCCTAATCGAAGCGGGGCGACTTTATATGGCGATGCCGCCGCTCTATAAAATGTCCCAAGGTAACAAAATTATTTACGCCCTAGATGACGCCCAACGCGAAGAACTTATGGCGACAGAATTCACAGGTAAAGGCAAGGTTGAGATTGGCCGTTTCAAAGGACTTGGCGAAATGAACCCAGCCCAGCTCAAAGTCACCACCATGAACCCCGCCACACGCACGCTTGCTCGCATCACAATTGATGTGGAGGATGCAATGACAACGGAATCTCTTGTGGAAACCTTAATGGGGAAAAAGTCAGAATTGCGTTATGAGTATATCCAAGAACACGCGCAATTTGTGGATGTTAACGGGGTTTAGAAGCCTGCTTAAGCGGCGACATTACGCCTAAAGCATTTAAATCAAACCGCTAATAACTTTTTCATTAAGCTTTACGTGTCCAAGTATTGAGTAAGGTAATCTTTATGAAAAATTTATTCGTGCTTTTATCAAGTGCCGTATTTTTAAACTCTTGCGGCAACGACCACAGATTAGATTTACGCGGAGTAGACCCCGCGTTAACAGTTCCGCCAACACAAGTAATGGTACTCGGAACGGCACACTTATCGGGATATAGCGATGATTTAACTCTCGGTGATTTAGAGCCCCTCCTTGAGCGGTTAGAAGCTTATGCTCCAGATATAATCACGACTGAAGATTCTTCAGGTATGACTTGCCACCGCGTTCGAGCCTATCCACGCGAGCATGATGGATACGCAGATGGTTATTGCTTCGATGGTGAAGCTTATCGAGCAGAATCTGGATTATCCATAGCGGAAGGTAGCTTTCTGGCTCGCGAAACCTTGCTTAAATGGCCTAACACACCAACAGCATCTGAGCGCAGACGGCTTGCATCATATTTTCTCGCAAGTGAGGAACCCGTGTCAGCTTTAGTTCAATGGTTACGACTTGACGAAAAAGATAGAGTAGCTGGTGATGGTTTAGGTTCAGTATCAGTTACATTTTTCAAAAACTTCAAACAATCAATGAATGAGAGTAATTCAATAGCGGCCAGACTTGCGGCTCGGCGCGGTCTAGAGCGCGTCCATTATGCTGATGATCATGGGTCTTATTATTACCCTGATGGTAAACGCGAGGCATATGGAGCACGTGTAAGCGAACTTTGGCCTCAAGAAGATGATCCCTGTCAGGAACATTTTGCTTTACCAGACGACAAGCTGACAAGGGGCGACATAATAGGCGCTTATCGTATTTTCAATAATGCAGATTATGGCATCAAGCAGATGGATTGCGACTGGAAGCTAACCATGAATGATGCGGAACCAGAAGCCTATGGACGAAGATATACGCTGGGTTGGCAGGCTCGAAATCTGCGAATGGTATCTATGATTGTTACGGCTGCCGCGCATAAACCTGGCGGCAAGGTTCTCTCAATAGTTGGAGCCTCACATAAGCCTTATTTCGAAGCTTATTTAGATCAAATGCACGATATTGAAGTCGTCAATACGGATGAGGTTCTAAAGTAACACTGTAAACTCGCCCATATAAAGCGCCGAAATTTACTTTCAGAGCTAATCCTATCCTTATCGCAATTCTTGGGTGAGTTCCAATTTCGGTGCTGGCACTTTACAATCAATCACCCAAACATCATAGACGCCGTGGTCTAGTGCGGAGGCAGCTGGGCGGCTCGCGAACATCCACCCTGAAAACAACGTCTCTTTGTCTCCATCAGCGCCTTTGCCATCGAGTTTGGTGTTGTCGATTTTTAAAAAAGCATATGTCTCTGGCGGTTCTTCTGGCGGACGCTTTTCGCAATGCACAGCGTCAATCGTCAAAGATCCATAATTTAGCACATCCCCAACCTTAACCGTGTAATCCTTAGTCGTGGCTGTGACCTTATCGAGCGTGCGCAGCACAACCGCCGTACCTTTGAGGTTATCTGCCTGCGCCGTACCAAAAACACTTAGCGATGCCAAAGCGATTATGGAAATGTAATCTCTCTTAGCCATTTGGTGTCCAAGCTTGGTAATCAGACGCCACAGCATCACGTACTCCGCCGCGCTCAAGGCTACCTTTAGGTTTATACGCATGTAGCGTACCCGTTAAGTTAGGCTCATAATCTTTTTGCCAGTCATGACGAACGTCTTCATCGCTAGGCGGCGTATCTATTGTATGATGCAACCAGCCATTCCACAAAGGCGGCACGCGCGATGCATCGGCATATCCCGTATAGGTCACAAAGCGGCGTTTACGTCCCTCATAACCAACTTTATTTTCTTCAAAGTAGCTATTTCCATAATCGTCTTCACCAACCTTCGTCGTTTTCCTACGAATTTGCAGATTAGTGCCGAATGTCGACCCATGCCACCATGTAAATATACGCTTGATAAAGGACACGTAAAGCTCCGAGCTTGCTAAGTGAATCTACATTCTTATTGAAATGGTTATGCCCACCAACACCCTTAAGGTAAAGTCAAGATATGACAGAAAAAAGGCGAAGTTGTCTTTAAGCTCCTATTTATTGCAACAGTTCGTGTAATTTATGTAATGAAATGTAATTTTTCTTGAACCTTACAGTTTTTTTACTGACTCTTAGCCCTATGCTGTGTCTATATATAGCTGTGAATAAGGGTTTAACGATAACGCGCAGAATAAGCGCCATATTAGGGGCTATTGCCGTCAATGGCGCTCTATATATTCCAGCCAGCGCACAAATCCGCGTTGATGCCCCTTTGCATTCCTCTTACGAGTCTTGCCTATCCTGTGATTTGTCTAATAAACGCCTTAACGGTATGAAATTGGAAAACACAAATTTCGCAGGATCTTTCTTTAATAATTCCAATTTATCAGGCGGAAAGTTTCACGGCGCAGATCTAACAGGCGCGCATTTTCGTAAAGCCTTACTCTATCGGTTTCAAGGTGACGCAGTAAAGCTCGCAGGAGCAATTTTTGAAGATGCGACCTTAACCGAAGCCAGCGTAACCAATTCTACCTTGCATAAAATCGATCTCAACCGCGCAACAATGACGCGCGCTAATTTTTCTCAAAATGATTTCCGCGCAGCGATTTTAACAAATGCACAAGCCGTTAATGCAAATCTTTCAAACTCAAATTTTGAGAATGCCATTTTAGATGACGGCAATTTCCAAGATACCAATCTAACAGATAGTAACTTCAAAAATGCCAGTTTTGGCAAAGCCATATTACTCGGAAGCCAGCTACAAGGCACAAACTTATCTGGTGCTGACTTATCCAACGCCCAAGGTCTTTCTCAAGCACAACTTGATACGGCTTGCGGGAACGTTAGCACGCAATTACCTCACGGCTTGTTTCTACCGTTTTGTAGCCCGCCAGATATTTTGCTAGAAGACGTGTCTTTAGAAGAACTTCCTGTCAACAGCGCAGGGGCGGAAGAGCAAGAGCCAAAAACATTTACGCAAACCCCTATTAATCAAGACCCGCTCATTTTAGGTTTTGGCCAATAGGGATGCAAATAATGCGCTTCACTGGCTAGGCTTAGCCCTTCGGATCAACAGTCACAGTTTTAATATTCAGCTCTTTTAAAGCGGCCCCGTCGACAACTGCAGGCGCGTTCATCATCAAATCTTGCGCTTGGCCGTTCATTGGGAACAAAATCACGTCACGAATTGTATTCGTTCCCGCCAGCAGCATGACAATACGGTCAACACCCGGCGCAATACCGCCATGGGGCGGTGCGCCAAATTTAAAGGCGTTAATCATGCCTGCAAATTTATCCTCGACGACCTCTGGGCCGTAACCTGCCATATCGAAAGCCTTATACATCACATCCGCTTTGTGGTTCCGAATAGCGCCCGAAGATAATTCCACGCCATTACAGACAATGTCATATTGATAGGCCAGAATATCGAGAATTTTCTCATTAGTATCCGCTTCCTCTAAAACTTGCATAGCCGTTTTCCCCTCTGGGGCTTGCGGCATAGAGAATGGGTTATGGGAGAAATCAATTTTCTTATTATCTTCGTCCCACTCATACATCGGGTAATCAACAACCCAGCAGAATTTGAAGATGCCGTCAGGGATCAGGTCCAAATCAGCAGCAACTTTGTTGCGCGCTGCACCCGCCAATTTATAGGCATCATTTTTCTTACCTGCCGAGAAGAAAATCCCGTCTCCAGCGCCAAGACCCATTTTTCCGAGTAAGGTAGCCAAATGTTCTGGTTTGAAGTTTTTGAGTACAGGATCTTGGCTGTCTACGCCGCCGCCTTCTGCCTCTTTCAAACGCGCATAGCCAAGACCTGGCGCTTGCATTTCCTTCTTGGCCCATTTGTCCATATTGTCGAAGAATTTACGCGATTGATTGGCCGCGGCTTGCGGGGCAGGAATAGCAATAACCTTCCCCCCGCCTTTGGTGATTTTAGCAAAGATACCAAAGCCCGTCAGGGCTTCGTCCGTGAAGAACTCAGACACATCGGTTAGCTCAAATGGGATACGCAGGTCAGGTTTATCAGACCCGTATTTCTCGATGGATTCCTTATATGGAATACGCGGGAACGGCGTTTGAACTTCGCGGCCATCGGCGAATTCCTCAAACACGCCAGCCATGACAGGCTCAATCGCTTGAAAAACATCTTCTTGGGTGACGAAGCTCATTTCAACATCAAGCTGATAGAACTCCCCCGGAGAGCGGTCAGCGCGCGCATCTTCGTCGCGGAAACATGGCGCGATTTGGAAATAACGGTCAAAACCCGCAACCATGATGAGCTGCTTAAACTGCTGCGGCGCTTGCGGTAAAGCGTAGAACTTCCCAGGATTAAGGCGTGACGGCACAAGGAAATCACGCGCGCCTTCAGGGGAACTTGCCGTTAGGATTGGAGTTTGAAACTCTGTAAATCCGCCTGCGATCATACGGCTACGCAGAGAGTTAATCACCTGCCCGCGCATGATGATATTTTTGTGCAAAGTCTCGCGGCGTAGATCAAGATAGCGGTGCGTGAGGCGAATATCTTCGGGATATTCTTGTTCGCCAAATACGGGTAGCGGCAGCGGGGCTGCAGCGCTTTCTATGATAAATTGATCGGCACGTAGCTCAACTGCGCCCGTTGGAATTTCGGTGTTAATGGCTTCCGCGTCGCGCTTTAAAAGCTCGCCTGTGACTGTGATAACGGATTCGGACGGGCAGCGCTTGGCCGCTTCATAAAACTCGGCCACAGGGTAAACCACCACTTGGCTAATGCCGTAATGGTCGCGCAGGTCAATAAATAGTGCATTGGCATGTTCACGTTTTCTGTGAACCCATCCCGATAATTTGACCGTTTGGCCAACATGGTCGGCGCGTAATTCGCCGCAAGTGTGAGAGCGAAAAGCATGCATAATAGACTCCGTAGTTCGTCATCTGAACTCTTAGGGCGCAAAGCAGAGAAACGGTCTACCGCGCCATGTTAATGTGTGGGCGGGAATAGCTGATAGGGCGCGCAAGTCAAGGGGCGGGTATTTTTGGATTAAGCGTTTTACCCGCCCAAACTATAATCATACTCATCTTCAATTTGATAAGTCTGCACATGATTATCACGGGTTGAATCGTGTTCATATGGGGTAGAACGCTGCGTGTCTAAGGCTTGGTCGATTTCTTGAGCTTGAAT
>JBDVGI010000114.1:0-12398 GCA_039962885.1 Litorimonas sp.
AAAGCCGCCAAGGATTACATCCTCGCAGGGGATGTTTTTCAAGTCGTCATCGGACAGCGATTTGAGGCAAAATTACCCGCCTCCCCCTTTGCTCTCTACCGCGCTTTACGCCGTATGAACCCGTCTCCTTTTTTGTACTTCCTAGACTTTGAAGATCACCAAATCATTGGCTCTAGTCCCGAAATTTTGGTGCGCCTACGCGATGGCATTGTAACAATTCGTCCCATTGCCGGTACGCGTCCGCGCGGCAAAACGCTGACTGAAGATTTGCAACATGAAAAAGATTTGCTTGCCGACCCCAAAGAATGCGCCGAACACCTTATGCTCTTGGACTTGGGCCGCAATGATGTAGGCCGCGTATCTAAGGCAGGTACGGTTCGTGTCACAGAGCGCTTCAAAATAGAGCGCTATTCCCATGTCATGCATATTGTATCCAATGTAGAAGGCGCAATATTGGACGGTATGGACGCTATATCTGCGCTCTTTGCGGGTTTCCCCGCAGGTACCGTTTCTGGCGCGCCAAAAGTCCGCGCTATGGAAATTATCGACGAGCTTGAAGACGAAAAACGCGGCATATATGCGGGCGCAGTCGGGTATATATCATCCAATGGTGATATGGACACAGCCATTGCTCTGCGTACGGGCATTGTTAAGGATGGTAAGTTACATGTACGCGCAGGCGCGGGTATTGTTATGGACAGCGTTCCCAAATCAGAATTCGAAGAAACTCAGCATAAGGCCGCCGCCTTATTTCGCGCAGCCGAACAATCTGTCAAATTCGGAGGCAATTCCTAATGCTCCTCGTTATCGATAATTATGACAGCTTTACCTATAACCTCGTCCATTACGCGCAAGAACTTGGAGCCGAAACCAAAGTCATTCGCAATGATGATATGGGCGCGCGGCAGGCCTTATCTCTGGGCGCAAGTGCCGTGTTATTATCACCTGGGCCAAAGACGCCCAATGAAGCAGGTATGTGTCTTGATTTGCTAGAATATGCGCCAAACGATCTTCCCCTTCTTGGGATTTGCTTAGGGCAACAGTCAATCGGGCAAGCCTTTGGCGGGAAAGTCATTCGCGCCAAGGAAATTATGCACGGTAAAACCTCTCCTATTCACCACGATAATACGGGTTTGTTTGAAGGTCTTGAATCTCCGTTTAACGCCACGCGCTATCACAGCCTTTCCGTCGAGCGTGAAAGCTTGCCAGAGGTTTTAATTCCGAATGCATGGACGCAAGACGGCGAAATTATGGGATTGCGTCATGTATCACGGCCTATTCATGGTTTGCAGTTTCACCCTGAATCTATCGCATCGGAAAATGGCCATAAGCTCATCGCCGCATTTTTAAAGCTTGCAGGTATAAAGCCGTGACACGCTTCGGCAGTGAGCTACGCGCCATCTTGACAGGACAGAAAAGCGACTCGCAAATCCAAACTTTCCTCGAAGATTTAATCACTCAAGGCCTGACCCCTGACCATGTGCGTATTGGCGTAGAAATCATGCGCGAAAACATGACCCCTGCCCCGGTTGACAATGCCATAGACATTGTTGGCACAGGCGGCACAGGGCTGCATACATATTCTATTTCAACGGCTTCGGCGCTCGTTTGCGCGGGCGCAGGGGCGCGAGTGGCCAAACACGGCAACCGCGCAGCATCTTCTCTGACAGGGACAGCCGACACTTTATCCGAACTTGGCGTCAACCTTGCTATATCCCCTGTTAAAGCGGCAGAATGCGTTGATAAAGCGGGTGTCGGGTTTCTGTTTGCGCCCAATCACCACCCTGCCATGCGCTTTGTCGGCCCTGCCCGCAAAGCCATTGGCGCGAAAACCATCTTCAATTTACTTGGCCCGATGAGCAATCCTGCTAGCACCAAACGCATGTTAGTCGGCGTAGCAGATGACACCTGGCGACGCCTGATGGCCGAAGCCTTCACACAGTTAGGCATGGAACATGTTTGGGTTGTGCATGGTCAAGTCACGGGCCATGACGGTCTTGATGAGATCACCACAACAGGACCAACAATTGTTTCCGAAGTCAAAAACGCCAAGCTTAGCGAGTTCACCATCACTCCAGAGAGCTACGACATCCCTCTGACCACAATCGACAGTCTGCGCGGCGGAACGCCCGTTCAAAATGCCCAAGCCTTGCGCGAATTACTACAAGGTCAACGCAGTGATTACCGCGACATTGTCTGCCTAAATTCAGGTGCAGCCCTCATGATTGCAGGTCTTGCAGATGATATCGCGGCAGGTATTGATATGGCCCGCGCCAGTATTGATAACGGCAAAGCCAAAACCGCCTTGGAAACTTTAATCGAGATATCTAATGCCTGATAATCAGCCTCATAATTTGATGGACACGCCAGATGTCCTCAAGAAAATCGCGGCCTATAAAGCAACCGAAGTCGCCGCCCTAAAAGCGCGCACCACCATAGAAGCCTTACGCGCGCAAGCCGCGAAACTCCCAGCCGCGCGCGGGTTTTCCAAAGCTATACAAGCCGCAAGCACGCATAAACCCGCCTTGATTTGCGAGGTCAAAAAAGCCAGCCCGTCTAAAGGCATTATCCGCGAAGACTTTGACCCTGTAGCCATCGCCAAGGCCTATGATGCGGGCGGCGCGGCGGCCATGTCTGTCCTCACAGACGGCCCAGGATTTCAAGGTAGCGGCGCGATATTTACCGCTATACGCGCCGAAACAAACCTACCCCTCCTGCGCAAAGACTTCATGCTCGACCCCATTCAAATCGCGCAAAGCGCAGCAATGGGCGCGGATTGCGTGCTTATCATTATGGCAATGATTGATGACGTGACTGCGACAGTTTTGATGGATGAAGCCCAAGCGCTCGGCATGGACGCACTCGTGGAAACACATGACGCCTCGGAGCTAACTCGCGCTATAAATTTAGGTGCTAATTTGATCGGTATAAATAATCGCGACCTGCGCACATTTCACACAACACTGGACACCTTCACCGCCCTAGCCCCCAAAGCTCCCGAAAACGCCGTTCTAATTGCCGAGAGCGGCATTTTCACAAAAGCAGATATAGAACGCCTGACGAGCGAAGGCGCGCAAGGGTTTTTAATCGGGGAAAGTTTGATGCGGCAAGATGATGTGGAAGCGGCGGTGCGGGGGTTGCTCGCATAACAGTAATAGAGTTATAATCGTGTATGTTTTCTGAAAAAGCTCTTTATGCAGATAATATGGACGCCGAGGGTGCGTTGGTAGACATACAAAGAGCTTTCGATATCATAATCCCTCATGAAGATTTGCCACATATTAAGAATGTTGGACAGCTATACGATTATGTAATTGATATGCTTCCAAAAGCTTGTGGTAAAAAATGCGTCTCCTCAATGACGTTTTACCGTCTACGGCAAAACATAAAATTTATCGACCCTGACGTGAAATTAAAACCAACAACACAGCTTCAAAATATATCCAGTGACACCCCCAAAATCTTTTGGAAAAAACTGAAGCAAACTTCTTCACTTAATTTACCTAGCTTGGAATATAGCTTACCTGGCATGGCCGCCCTATACATTGGTTTGTTATCAATGTGTGCCTTGGTTGTGATACTTTTCATAAAACCGACCATGAATATCACGTTCGGCCTAGCGTTCATCACCTTATTTGCGATAGTACGGGTTAAAAGTGACCCTAAGCGATTTCCTAAAGCGCTTGTAAATATGAAAGACTTGGCAAATGAAGTTGTCACGCTTAGTCATGGAAAACTTTTGCAAGAAGGCGCGAGATTGGACAAAAATGACCATTGGAACATTTTGACATTAAACCTAGCCCTTTGGTCTGACCGAGTAGAAAAAGAACAAATCAAACGCTCAACACCTTTCTATTAAATATAAGTCCCCTTGACACGGGAAAGAACATCTATAGAACAAAGTAAATGTTGCTAATTTGTTCGAGGTGATTCCATGCTGACGCAGAAACAAAAAGATTTACTTTTACTCATTGATAAAAAGATTAAGGCAACGGGCGTGCCCCCGTCATATGATGAAATGAAAGACGCTTTGGGTCTTGCCAGTAAGTCGGGTATTCACCGCCTAATTACGGCCCTTGAAGAGCGCGGCTTTATCCGCCGCCTCCCTAACAAAGCCCGCGCGCTGGAAGTTCTAAAACTGCCGACCGAAGCTAATCATGCCCCCGCACCAATGGCGGCCAATGATGAATATGAAGTCCCATTTGTGGGCAAAATTGCAGCAGGTAATCCGATTGCTGCGATTGAAGATAGCTACAACATGATTTCCGTGCCGCCCAATATGATGGGTCCAGATCACTTCGCCCTCGAAATTGAAGGCGAGTCGATGATTGAAGCAGGGATTTTAGACGGCGATATCGTCGTCATTAAAAAGGCCAATACGGCGCGCAACAACCAAATCGTTGTCGCGCTTGTCGATCAAGAAGAAGCCACACTAAAGCGCATTTACAAACACGGCCAATCCATTGATTTGATTCCAGAAAATAAAGATTTCGAAACCAAAACTTTCGGCCCTGACCGCGTAGAGGTACAAGGAATTCTTGTCGGACTTGTGCGGAGCTATCAGTAAGCTGTATTAGCTCCCTCATAATCGTCTCAACTAGCCGCCCCATGGACGCCGCGCCCGCGCCGCTGTGCGGCTAGGTTCTAAACGAATTGTTGCGCGCGGCTCTAACTCTGTTTCACCTGTGCGCTTTGCGGGCTTGTTCGCATCACCTCCAAAATATATATTCAACGCCCCGCTTTGCCGTAAGGTTTTAGCATCAAGAAAGACGGCGCGCCCTTGCTGCTCACATCTACGTCTGGCTACAGGGCCCGCCTCACGTTCCGTTAAGATTGCCAAATCAACATCCGTGCATTCTCTTATAACTTCCGATGGATGTTTCATAACTGACACCGTTTTCCCGCGCAGTTTAAATCGGCAAGCCAGAGCGTCACAATCGGCAAAGCTTCTCTCATAATCCTGCCAGAGACTATCAGGTCGCCCGGCCATTTGTGCAAATTGCTCGCGCCCATATCTATCGGCGCGGCGTCTATCAACCATAAGCGTCGCATCCACAGCTGTGCTGTCTTGCAGCCTGCCGTCTTGCGACCTACCCTCTTCAAGCCAAAATGCCACTCTCCCATCTTCGGACACTCTCAAATCAGGGCGCGGCGTATGGCTCCAAATCCCAACGCAAACCACCATAATCACAACACCGCCAAGACATTGCCAAAACCGCCCTACACATATAGCGACAAACCCTACCGCAAAAACGGCTAACACATGGCTTGGCGCAGACGGCACATGAGCCATAGCATTCGGCCAAGACGCCACCCAATTTGCAGCGCGTAAAATATATCCAATTGCAAAACCCATAAGCTCTAAGGGCACAGCCTCAAGACCAAATGGCATAGCGATAAAACTCACCACAGCAAGCGGCATAACCGCTAGTGAAAATAGCGGCATCGCCAATAAATTCCCTATAAATCCATATCGCGAAATTCGGTTAAAATGAAATACCGCAAACCCGCCTGTCGCAAGACCTGCTACAAAACTCGTCACCGAGAGCGATGTGAAAAAATCCGCTATACGGCGCATATAATTTCGCGGCCTGTAAAGCGGACGGTATTTCTGCCACGTCTGATAAGTTACAACCAAAGCTGCCACCGCAGCAAATGACATTTGAAACCCAACCGACACAAGGCTTTCGGGGTGAACCCACAAAGTAATACCTGCCGCGACAGCCACAGAGCGCATTGATATAGCTCGCCTATCCAATATCACGGCAAGGAACACAATGATTGCCATAATAAAGGCTCGCTGCGTCGCGACCGACGCGCCCGATAAAACAAGGTAAAACCCTGCAGCCAAAGCGCCAATAATTGCTGCTGCTTTGCGAATATCATAACGCCGAGACAATGGCGTAATCCATGCCAAGAGAAACGTGATGGCCGCATATGTTCCGCCAGCCAACAAACCCATATGTAGGCCTGAAATAGCCAAAATATGCGCTAACCCCGCAACGCGAAGATTGTCAATTTGTGTTTGCGGAATATATCGCCTTACCCCTGTCATAAGCGCGGCTTGCAGCCCAGCCGTTTGCGGCGGAGCTTGGGCATTAATTCTTCGAGCCAAACTGTAACGCCTGCGCGCAATATGGCGCTTGATATTTCCGCCAAGGCCTAATTTTATATCTGGCCGTTTTTCAGGGGTTGAAATCGCAAAACCAAACCCGCCAATTTGATCAAAATAAGCTTTGCGCGCAGGATCATACCCGCTTGGCACAACTGGACCCGGCGGAGCCTTTGCAATGGTTCGAATGAACAGACTATCCCCTGCAGCAAGCGCCGTATCTGGCACTCGGGCCAACCGCACACGTAAGGTGCGGGGGGTGTTTTTAGTTGCGATGTTTTTTATGCTTTCAACGTCTATGTGATAACGCAGTCCAGTTCCTGACCTGTCAACATCAGAAATCCAACCCGTCACATCATAACTACGCTCATAATCTGGCAAACGCGGAGCTTTTACCGCAGAACTATGTATCGCCGCTCTCCCAACTCCCATGCTCATAATCAATACGCACAAGACAGCGCCTGATAACTCACTCACTCGTCTATTTAGGAACCAATATATCAAGGCTAACCCTAGGAAGGTGTTAGCGCAAAGCCAAATACTCGGTTCAAATGGCATAGCAAAATACAGAACAATTCCCGCAGCAAATGCGATAATTTTTCCTTCGAATTTCGGCCTATACTGCGCAATGCGTGTTACTGCATCCCCCATATGAGTTTGGAAAAAACCCACGACCTTTCTCGCCTTTTGTCTGTTAATGCGCTCCATGATGTGAGATAGAAGCCGCAAATTATATTTTGCGCAAGCCCCAATTATAAAATGGCAGAATTATACCTTATGGCCAAACCTATACGCACACGTTTTGCACCATCCCCGACGGGCTTTTTGCACATTGGCGGCGCACGCACGGCCTTGTTCAACTATTACTTCACACAACATATGGGTGGTGATTTTTTACTACGTATCGAAGACACGGACAAAGCTCGTTCAACACAGGAGGCAACGCAGGCTATTCTTGATGGTCTTGATTGGCTCGGGGTAAAATATGACGGCGAAATCGTGTATCAAAGCCAAAATGCGTCAACCCATATTGAAGTTGCGCACGCGCTTTTAGCTGCAGGTAAAGCTTATAAATGCTATGCAACTCCCGAAGAGCTGACAGTCTTACGAGACGCCGCGCACGCAGATGGCCATGCATTGCGTAGCCCATATCGCGACAAGACAGACAGCTTAGATCGTCCCTATACAATACGATTCAAAGTTCCAGAAGGTCAAACAACCATCACTGATCATGTCCAAGGCGACATCACATGGAACAATGACGCCTTTGATGACCTCGTATTATTACGCGCCGATGGCAGCCCGACCTATATGCTGGCTGTTGTTGTGGATGATCATAATATGGGCATTACCCATGTCATACGCGGCGATGATCATCTTATAAATGCTGGACGACAAAGCCAGATATACGCAGCGATGGACTGGGATATTCCGCAATGGGCGCATGTGCCGCTCATTCATGGCCCTGACGGGAAGAAGCTATCAAAACGTCACGGCGCCTTAGGCGCTGAAGCTTACCGAGACATGGGGTATCTTCCCTCTGGTCTGCGCAATTACTTAATCAAGCTTGGCTGGGCCCATGGCGATACAGAATTATTTTATTCGGACGCTGACATAGCCAAAGTTTTTGCATTATCTGGCATTAATAGCGCCCCTGCGCGGCTTGATTTTGACAAAATGGATTTCATCAATAGCCAACATATTGATCATACAAATAATGCGGACCTTTTATCTGTATCCCAACCCTTTTTAGAGCAGGAAAACGGCGGTGTTTTATCCGATACGCAAAAATCACGCGTTTTAACCGCAATGGACACCTTAAAATCCAGATCTAAAACTCTTAAAGATTTAGCCCAGCAAGCCCGTTACCTTCTTTTAAAGCGCCCGCTTCTTATTGAAGGCAAAGCTGCGAAGCCTATCCGTAAAGACGGGGCATTAGAACTCGTTGAATCTTTGACTTTAGCGTTAAACCCTATAAAAGACGCATCATGGACGGTTGATAACATTCAACAAATCCTAGAAAATTTCGTATCAAGTAATGATATTGGTTTTGGCAAAGTTGGGCAACCTGTACGGGCAGCTCTGACAGGCGGCGCTCCGTCTCCTGATTTATCGCAAGTGCTTGCTTTTCTTGGAAAAGAAGAAACTATTGCTCGCCTGACCGATGTCACAAAATCTCATGTATAAGAGACAATAAGGAAAGAGAGAGCATGGAAAACAAAATCACACAATCTGGTTCAGCAAAGCTAACAATTGGAAATAATAGCTATGACTTACCTATTTTTAAAGGATCTCTAGGGGCACCAGGAATTGATGTGCGATCCTTGTATAAGTCATCTGGCCACTTCACATTTGATCCTGGATTTACATCGACATGTTCAACAGAAAGCCAAATTACTTTTATTGACGGTGATAAAGGGCAACTTTTATATCGCGGTTATCCAATAGAGCAATTAGCGGAGAAATCTGACTTTCTTGAAGTTGCCTATCTCTTAATTAATGGTGAATTGCCAACGGCCAACCAAGATAAAACCTTTAAAGAGACGATCACGCAACACACGATGTTACATGATCAATTAGAAAGTTTCTTTAATGGTTATCGCCGCGATGCACATCCAATGGCGATGCTTTGCGGGACTGTTGGCGCGCTGTCTGGGTTTTACCATGATGACGCCCATACCACCGAAGATGAGGCCCGTGATATAGCGATACATCGCCTCATTGCTAAAATGCCAACTTTGGCGGCGCGTGCGTATAAATACTCTATCGGACAGCCTCACATTTACCCAACCAATGGTATGTCATATGCGGAGAACTTCCTGAACATGTGCTTCTCTGTTCCTGCCGAAAAATACAAAGTCAGCCCGACTATTATTGATGCTATGGATAAGATCTTCATCCTCCATGCAGATCACGAACAAAACGCCTCTACATCAACGGTGCGCCTTGCTGGCTCGTCTGGAGCAAAC
This sequence comes from Litorimonas sp., assembly GCA_039962885.1. Taxonomy (GTDB): domain Bacteria; phylum Pseudomonadota; class Alphaproteobacteria; order Caulobacterales; family Maricaulaceae; genus Litorimonas. The sequence goes on from JBDVGI010000114.1 coordinate 9,082, forward strand.
CCTTATGCCTGTATTGCGGCGGGTGTTGCTTGTCTTTGGGGACCAAGCCATGGCGGGGCGAATGAAGCTTGCTTGAACATGCTACGCGAAATTGGAACTGTGGACCGTATTCCAGAGTTTATTGCTCGCGCGAAAGACAAATCAGACCCATTCCGTCTGATGGGTTTTGGTCATCGTGTTTACAAAAACTTCGACCCACGCAGCCGTGTTATGCAAAAAGTGGCTCATGATGTACTCGAAGAATTGGATTTGAAAAACCCAATTCTGGATGTGGCAAAAGAACTAGAAAAAATTGCCCTCGAAGACGAATATTTCATCGCCAAGAAGCTTTATCCAAATGTTGATTTCTATTCTGGTATTGTTTTATCTGCACTCGGTTTCCCAACATCCATGTTCACAGTTCTATTCGCTCTGGCACGGACAGTGGGATGGATTTCGCAGTGGAATGAAATGCTCGAAGACCCAACACAGCGCATTGGTCGCCCGCGTCAACTCTATTCAGGCGCAAACACCCGCGATTATTAAAACCTCAAAGGCTACTAGGCAATGATGTCTAGCACCGCTTGTGCCGCTTGCGCGCTCGCGGAGGTTTTCGATGCCCCGCGCATTGTTGTAGTTTGATCTAAAAGCGCCTTTGAGGCGCTTTTTTGCTTTCTAGGGTTATCCAAATAATAAGCCAAAGCCGCCGAGAGTTGCGGGCCATTCACATCTCTTTGCAAAAACTCAGGCATAAGCGCCCGCCCCGCTGCGATATTCACAATCGAAATATAATCAGGCTTATACAGACGCTTCGCGGCCATATAAGTCAGCGGCGCGAGCTTATATGCTACAACGCTAGGCACCCCTGCGGCTGCCAGTTGCGATGTCATTGTGCCTGAACATGCCAAAGCTGCGTTTGCGCAAGCCATAACGTCAAGTTTTCGGCGCTCTGGCAATAAAATGACGTTTTGCAGGCGCAAGTCTGCCCCTGCCGCCGCGGCAACATCTTTAGCCACAGAATTCGAGACGGCGCTGAGAAATACAATGTCTGGATGACTTTGCCGCAATTGAGTTATCGTATCAGCAAACGGCGTTGCAAGCCGCGCGATTTCCGATGGGCGGCTACCAAAGAAAACCGCGATTATGTCTTTATCTCCCAGATTATATTCATCCCTCAAAGCTTGCTTATCACCGGAATTATAATCCACATCAAAGATAGGGTTGCCGACATAATGCACAGCTAAGCCGTGACGTTCAAAATACGGTGCATCAAAACTATGAATCGTCAGAAGGTGGTCAACATGGCGCGCCAGTATTTTTGCTCGCCCTTCGCGCATCGCCCACACTTGAGGGGCTAAATATTTGATAATTTGGCCCTTATATCCAAGTTTTTTCAACCGTTGTGCAACGCGTACCATAAACCCCCAACTGTCAATTAAGACAGCCGTGTCCGCGCCGCTATCCATAATGCGCGCAACAGCCTCTTTGACCTTTCGCAAGATATGCGGATAGCTTCGCAAGCCTTCCGTGAAACCTAAAATCGCAAGGCCCGTAATGTCCATTTGGCTTGGCACGCCAGCGGCGCGCATAGTTTCCCCCCCAACGCCCATTATTTTAACGGCCTTATCTTGAGCCCGTAATTCCAGTGCCAGTTGCGCGCCCAAATGGTCTGCAGAATTTTCAACGGCTAGGATAAAAACTTTTGTCATTTACGTTTGAGAGTTTATAGACGCATCATTACTTTGGGCAGGAATGCCAACAATGAACAGGCCTGCCTCATCAGCGAGTTCAATCACCTCTTCACGGTCCAAAACAAACGCCTCCCCTGCGACGGCAACGATCCCCGCAAGGCCTGCTCGCGCGGCGCGGCGAATAGTCTCTGGGCCAATTACAGGCAAATCAACCCGCCTGTCTTGGCTTGGCTTGATAAGTTTCGCTAAAACTCCGCACCGCTTATTTGGCACGCCTCGCATATGTTCAGCCAATAACTCCACGCGTTCAAGCATGGCGTCCGTACCTTCTTGAGCCTCCACAGCCAAGGTAACACCTCGCGAAACTATCGCGGCTTGGCCAATATCCAATTTCCCAATTTCACGCGCTATTTCGCAGGCCTTCAAGGCATCATCGCGGTGCTCGGCTTGAAATTCGATTTCGCCAATGACACCTTCTGTTAAAAGCAAATCTGAACAAAGCTCTTGTGGAGAGATAATTTTAAATCCTTCATCTTCGAATAACCCCATCATATGCCGCAACAGCGCATCATCGCCTTGGCCTGCGGCACGAATTATGCTTGGCAATTTTGTCATGGCCTTCAGGTCAGGCTTTATTTGTGAAAAATCAGGACGGCTCACAAGCCCTGCCATGCAAACATGGGTACAGCGCGCAGCTTTAAACATCTTAAAAGCCTTGCCAAGTTGGCCAATATGCAACGCTTTAGCCGCTGTATAATCTTCTTTATTCGCGAAAGGATGCAGGGCTGCTATTGTGATTGGCGCACCCATCTCACGCGCGGCAACCTCGACATATTTTGGTAAAGCCCCGCCGCCCGCAATCAACCCTAGCTGCATTTTATGATTCGACACTTTAGCGCCTTGAATTAGGCATACAGATAGAGCGGTTCTCTTGCGCTTTTATGAAATCTACAATTTTTGTGACATATTCATTTTTCTTATAGTTACTTTCCGTATCTGCTAGCCGTTCGGAAAACGTGCCTTCCTGTGCAAATAAAAGACGGTAAGCTCCGCGCATATCATGTATAGTTTGACGCGAGAAATCCCTGCGTTTCAAACCGACAATATTAAGCCCTGCAAGGCGTGAAGGGTTTCCTGTTACGAAACCATAGGGAATAACATCTGTTGTCACCGTTGCCATACCCCCGATAAATGCGTGAGCTCCAATACGCGTATATTGATGAACAGCACAAAGCCCGCCCAAGACAACGTAGTCGCCAATCACGACGCCGCCCCCAATTTGCGCGCCATTTGATACCACTACGTGGTTTCCCATTTGCCCTTCGTGAGCCAAATGAGTCCCAACCATAAAATAGCAATCATGCCCTATACGCGTCACTGGATTGCCAATATCCGTACCGGGATGAATATTGACATTTTCACGAAAGACGCAGCGCTCTCCGATTTCAATACTGACCTGTCCACCCTTATGTTTAAAATCTTGCGGCGGGTAGCCCATAGACACAAAGGGATAAAGTTTTGAATACGCGCCAATTTTTGTGTGACCATTTAGACTAACATGATTCACAAGCTCGACATTATCGCCAAGCTCAACATTGGCACCAACAATACAATATGGGCCAATTTTTACACCCGCACCAATTTTTG
>JBDVGI010000115.1:0-10961 GCA_039962885.1 Litorimonas sp.
GATTTCAACTTTAATAGAGACTGAGACCGTCCAAATTGGACGGTTTTTTGTTTTTATCTGCAATTTCCCTATTTTCGTCCCCTAAAGCACTTGATTTCTAACACACGAAAGCGGATATAGCGGCTCACTTTTTAACACGCCAACCATAATGGACAAATTATATGATTCCGGGTCAAAACTTTAGCGACCGCTTAAAAGCGCAAAAAGAAGCTAAATTAGCTATGCTTGAACGCGCTAAGAAAAAAGAGCTTGATCCAGCTGAAAAGCAACGGATTATGGAAGAGCGTGCCAAGCGTAATGCGGAGCGTGAAACGCGTGAGCAGATAAAAGTGGCAAAGCAAAAAGCCGAACGCGAGAAGCTTGCAGCGGAAAAGTTAGAACGTGAACGCAAAGCTGCCCTAGCGCTTGTGGCTCAGAAAAAAGCAAAAGAAGATTTGGTGAAAGCGCAGAAAGCTCGCAGAGATGCCAAATATGCTGCGCGTAAAAACCGCCGCCGCTAAAATTAACTCAATAAGCTAAGGGCAGAGATTATAAAGCTGCCAATTGACTTATAGCTTCCACCCCGTATGCAATGCAGCGATTCCGCCTGAGTAATCTTGATAGGCTACCCGTGTAAAATTGGCTTGTTTGATCATATCCGCAAAGGCTTCTTGACGCGGAAAACGCCGAATGCTCTCAACAAGATATTGATAGCTATCCTTATCCCCAGCCAACACGCCACCAAGACGCGGAATGACATTAAAACTATAAGCATCGTAAAATTGTCTCAGCCATTGGGTTGGAGGTGTTGAAAACTCTAATACCCCTAGCCGTCCACCGGGTTTTAAAACGCGGTGAAATTCTTCCAAAGCTGCCATACGGTCTGTGACGTTTCGAATGCCAAATGCGATTGTGATAACATCAAATTGTGCGTCTTTAAATGGGAGGCATTCCGCGTTTCCGCATATGCGGGTTATATCAAGTCCTGCATCCTTTTTTGGATTTACGCCAGCGAGTAACATTTCATCATTAATGTCGCAGATAATCGCGCGGGCGTCACCTCCGCCGCGGCGTGTTTGCACGTTTGAGGCTGCGCGGATAAACCGCCGCGCAAGGTCGCCTGTGCCGCCCGCTACATCCAGTAAAACCTCGCCAGGCTGCGGGTTAAGCTTAGCCATGGTCATGTTCTTCCAAACGCGGTGAATGCCTAGGCTCATGGCATCATTCATCAGGTCATATTTGCCTGCAACAGAGTCAAAGACCTCTTTAACGCGTGACACTTTTTCAGATTCGGCAATATCTTCATACCCGAAATCGATAGTTTTGTCAGACATGGGCAAGCTCTTATTTATCCATGAGGATGTTATTGTATAGTCCGCGGAGTGATGCGCTTTATTCTAGCTTTTTGCAAGCCTATCGCTGTGTTTTAAGCGCTTTTGCGAAAATTGAGATTGGCTCCCATATTTGAAAAAATCTGCATCTGTTTTAAAGGCAGTTACCAGAAAATCAAAAACGGCGCGGATGCGCGTGCTGCGTTTCAAGTCTTGATGGGCAACTAAGTACAAAGATTCAATATGAGTTATATCTGGCAGTACACGTATGAGATTCAAATTTCTATGGCTATGATCAGTCACAATAGGTAGGACGCCAATCCCGTAGCCATGCTCTAGGGCTTCGTTAAATGCCCAGATGGAATTTGTTTTAAAGGTCACGCGCTTGGGCATGTGAATGGGCTGATCATTTTCATCTAAAAGCCATAATGTTTTACCGTCCATAATAGAGGCCTGCACGCCGTCATGCTCCTCGAGATCTAAGGCGGTTTGCGGCATGCCTTTATGAGCGATATATTCGGGAGAGGCGAACATGCCGAAGCTAACATCTGCAACTTTTCGGCCTATCAAAGAATTTTGTTCCCCGGGGCTAAACCAGCGCAGCGCTATATCGGCTTCACGCTGCGCGAGATTATAATTTTGAAAACCAATCCCAACATCAATCAGGATATCAGGATGGCTTTCGCGGAAATGTTGCATAACACTTGGGAGCCATTGTGTGCCAACGCCTTCTGTCGCCGAGAGCCGTACAACTCCCGTCAGGCCATCTTCTAGTGTTGCCGAGCTTCGACTAATAGCATTGGCTTCGTCGTGCATTCGGCGAATATGGTCGAGAATAGAACTCCCAAAGACCGTTGGGACTAGGCTGCCATTTTGCCGTTTCAATAAAGGGGTGCCAAAGTGATCTTCTAAGGCTCTTATGCGGCGACCAACGGTGGGTTGGCTCATGTTTAATGTGCGTCCTGCTGCCGTTAAGCTCCCAGATTCCGCAACGGCTAATAATATAGGGTAATCAGACCAGTTTTTCATACGTTTCTGTATGAAGTTATAGGCATTTTGTCAATTTCATACTTTTTTGACGGGTTTAAGGTTGAAATAAACATAAATAGCCGATCATTAGCCTAAAATTATCAAGCTAATGATGGATATTTGTTTTCGGTTACGGTGTTTCAACCGTAAATGTCAGTCCTGCATGGGCTTCTAGGCGATCTATCAAGGCTTGTCCCATGGCGGGGGCGCTTGTGTAAACTCCGCCGCTCACATCACCATGAGAGCTGTGATGTATCAAGGTAAGCGCCGCCTCAGTGATCATTTTTGACGTCGATCCGTAGCCCGGGTCTTTATCCCCCTTAACGCTCGCCGAAATCATATTTCCGTCCTTTGTTGTGCCGATAAATAACACATCATAGAAGCCGTTATCACGTTCGTCTTTTGATGGTCCTTCACCGGGTTTAGGAGGGTTGTCGCCAAAGGTGTTGTGGTTTGCCAGACCTTCTGCCATGGCTTGGCCTTTCTCACCTGGGCCTGTGAACATCATCTCGTCATAAATGAAGTCTGTGCCGTAAGCATGATCCATTAAGGCGTTAGAGCGGTGGACGTTTTTCGTATTAATTGACGCCATAATAAACGGGGCTGACCAGCTATTGAGGTCCTCTTCGAAGATAGGCTTAGCGCCGTGAGGCTGCTTTGGGCCGTCAAAGTCAGGGATAAGAGAGAACGGGTCTTTTAACCAGTTTAGGATTTCTGGCTGATGCCCTGCGCGTTTCATGGTTTCCATAAAACTTGCCGCTGTTCCGCCAGAGAACGTCCCTTGCATCGCGCGCACACGTCCGCGAATTTTTGGGCATGCTCCGCCGTGATGATTTATGGCGTGCTGCTGCAGAGCATAAACGCCCATATCAAAGGGAATAGAATCAAACCCGCAAGAGAGTACAATTCGAGCGCCGCTTTTTTTGGCGTCATTGTCATAACGCTCGATAATATCTTTCATCCATGCTGGCTCCCCGCATAAGTCGACATAATCCGTGCCAGATTTGACAGCGGCCGCAACGAGGGGTTCGCCGTATAATTGGTAGGGGCCAACCGTGGTAATCACAGCGCGCGTCCGGGCACACATATTTTCCAATGAACTGGCGTCGTCAGAATTGGCTGTGATAAGGTCGACATCTTTGGCTATGTTCATGTCATCGCGAACAGCGGTTAGTTTGTCGAGTGAACGGCCAGCCATGGCCCATTTTAAATCTGTGCCACCATATTCAGATTGCAGATATTGCGCCACAAGGCGGCCTGTGAAACCTGTTGCGCCGTAAATGATAATGTCGAAATCTCTTTGAGCATTGGGCATGTAATGTCCTTAAATTTTTTCTGAAGTTTAGTGAATAGGGTAAGGTCGGCGAGCAAGGGACGTTTCTGTCAAACTTGTGATATATATATAATCGCCAATGACAACCGCGCCAGTGGCCTCGTGATAGCTACCTTTAGGGTCTTGGAATGTCGTTAGCACCGTTCCATCCTCATCTATATGAACGATATGCACATAGGGCACAGCTTTGGGCCGCATAAAGGCAGGGAGGCGCATAGCGAACTTTCGAGCCCCAATTTGGGTGGCATTTTTGTCAAGCCAATCAGAACGCGGCGAAATAAGGCCAATAAAATATGAGGCCTTACCGTTAGCTAGATCTGGCCCGCGGTTAATATTATCTGGAAAACCGGGCAGGTTAGATAGGATGGTGCGTTTAGCGCCTGTCTGCGGATTAATTTTATGCAGGCTATATGCACCCGTTTCCAGTAGCAAAACATCGCCATCAGGATGAATGGCTACGCCATTAGCAAAAGCGAATCCTGTGGCCACGATGTGAGTGGATTTATCGGTTGGATTATAGGCGAGCAAGCGACCTGTGCTGCCATGTTCCATTAATTCTAGCAGGCTAGCGGCAAGGGTGTTGCCAATGGCTTTGGCTCCAAATTTCGTCGAGGCGTCAGAAAAATACATCATGCCGTCATCTGCTATATCAATATCATCGGCATATTGGATTGGACTGCCATCAACCATGTTGGTCAAGGTGCTAACCTGTCCAGATGGAGAGATGGATAAGAGCCCTTTATAGGCGTCTGCAAGGATGAGGTGATTGTTTTTTGGGTTAACCTCAACCCCAAGTGGAACGCCGCCTGTATTGGCTAAAATTGTGACACTTTGGTTGAGGGGATTAATCCCTATAATATTCCCGTTTTGCGACACTGTATATATCAACCCTTGCCACAACGCCGCGTCTTCTGGGCCGTGATTGTCGCCAATGGGAAGTCTTTCCAGTTCAGCAAGCCGTTGGTTAGCCTTAAAATCGCCTGTGAAACGCAGGTCTTTTGGGGGTTGCCAACGCATTGGTGAAATAGGCACAGGCCAAAATATTAAATAGGCTGCGAGCGCGCTCAAAATGACGAATAGCGGTAATACGACTTTCTTTATGACAACTCTCTCCCGTCTTTAGCATAATTAAATAGCCATAAGTTAGGGGTGCGGTAAAGCGTCAATTTCGAATGGCTTTGCCGCTTATAAGTATGATGAAGGTTATAATGAGGGCTGTCTTTTGCAAATAAAAAACCCTGCCAGAGGCAGGGCGGTAACTTAATAATTAATGTGCACTTGGCGCACTTATTTCAATTTAATGTGCCAAGACAGCGAGTAGTAATAATGCGATGATATTTGTAATTTTAATCATCGGGTTCACTGCTGGGCCAGCTGTATCTTTATAAGGGTCACCAACCGTATCACCTGTGATGGAAGCTTTGTGAGCTTCGGAGCCTTTACCGCCATGATGGCCATCTTCGATGTATTTCTTGGCATTGTCCCAAGCTCCGCCGCCTGCCGTCATGGACAGAGCAACAAATAGACCTGTGACGATTACGCCAAGGAGCATCGCGCCTAAAGCTGAAACGGCAGCTGCGTTACCTGCTGTGAACTTCACAGCAAAGAATAAAACAATCGGAGCAAAGATAGGCAGAAGCGAAGGCTTGATCATTTCTTTGATCGCCGCGCCAGTTAATAGGTCAACAGCTTTCGCATAATCAGGACGAGACGTCCCCGCCATAATGCCTGGATCCGATTTGAACTGACGGCGAACTTCTTCAACAATCGCACCAGCCGCTCGGCCAACAGATTGCATGGCCCATGCGCCAAATAAATATGGCAACAGACCACCAATAAACAGACCAACAATAACGTAAGGATCAGTTAGGCTGAATGTAAGATTGTCAAGACCGTCAAAGAATGTGCCTGGTTTTGCAATACTCGCAAAATGTTCGACGTCTTTGTAATAGGCTGCAAATAATACAAGCGCGCCAAGGCCCGCCGATGCAATGGCATAGCCTTTGGTCACGGCTTTTGTTGTATTTCCAACTGCGTCCAAAGCATCCGTCGTGTTACGGACTTCTGCGGGTAGTTCTGCCATTTCTGCTATGCCGCCTGCATTATCTGTCACAGGACCGAAAGCATCAAGCGCAACGATCATGCCAGCAACGCCAAGCATAGCTGTCACAGCAATAGCAATGCCGTAAAGGTCAGCCAAAGCATATGTCGAGATAATCCCAAACACGATGATAAGAACAGGAATAGCTGTCGCCTCCATAGAGACCGCAAGGCCTTGGATGACATTGGTGCCGTGCCCAGATTCAGAGGCCGCTGCGACAGATTTCACAGGGCGGTAATTCACGCCCGTATAATATTCCGTGATCACAACAATTGCGCCTGTAATGACAAGACCGATAACTGCGCAGAGAAATAAATCTATACCAGAAAACCCTGTGCCTGCAATTTCGCCCATGCCTAAAATTTGCGACGTCACAGCTGCAATGGCAATCGCGGATAAAACACCCGTTGCGATCAGACCTTTGTAAAGAGCGCCCATAACATTGGTAGAGCCTTTGCTAAGACGGACAAAAAATGTTCCAATGATGGAGGTAACAATGCAAACGGCTGCGATTGACATTGGGTAAAGCGCAAGCTCGCCAACGCCGCTAAATAAGATAGAGCCTAGCACCATTGTTGCGGCAATTGTTACAACATAGGTTTCGAATAAATCTGCGGCCATACCTGCACAATCACCAACATTATCACCGACATTATCAGCAATGGTTGCGGGGTTGCGCGGGTCATCTTCGGGGATGCCGGCTTCGACTTTACCCACGAGATCGCCGCCAACATCTGCGCCTTTAGTAAAGATACCGCCGCCCAGACGCGCAAAGACTGAGATGAGTGACGCGCCCAAAGAGAGCGAGACTAGCCCGTCAATTATACCGCGCGCATCTGCGTTCATGACTTGTGTCAGGATAAGATAATACCCCGCAAGTCCAAGCAAGGCAAAGCCTGCAACAAGCAGGCCTGTAATTGCGCCCGCTTTAAAGGCAATGTTTAGGCCAGCCCCTAAGGAGCTGCGAGAGGCCTCGGTTGTACGCACATTGGCTTGCACTGAAACAAGCATGCCAATATATCCTGCCACGCCCGACAAAACTGCGCCTATGACAAAACCTACGGGCGCGATCATATCGCGAAATAAAATGAATAAAAGTATGGTGACAACGACACCGACGATCGCAATCGCGGTATATTGTTTTTTTAGATAAGCTTTTGCGCCTTCTTGAATGGCGCCCGCAATTTCGTTCATGCGCTCATTGCCTGTAGAGGCTTTTAATAAGCTGGCTCTGGCCCAAACGCCGTAAGCAACAGCGAGCAAGCCCGCTAATAGGATTAGATAAAGAGTCATTAAGTGATCTCCCCCATAATTTGTCCCGTTATATCGGGATCGATGTTATGAAGTTGGCCGTGCGGGATGCACCGTTACAGGCGCATGGCACGCTTCCCCTCGCGAGTATGAAGTTGGCCGTGCGCTCTGCATTTTAGCTCTGAGCACAACGCTTCCCTTCGCGTAGGTAAACCTTACCAAGGAATTAAAACGAATCAAGTAGCAATTTTACGTGTGAATTTACCATGCACACGTAAGCGCTTTGCGTATATGTCAGTGATTTATATGGTAAATATAGTGAATTATCGCCAAAAAGTGACGTTAACCCGCCGCTTTAATACCTGCCTGAATTAATTGGGCGGCTTTATCTGCATCTTCCCACCCTAGAATTTTTACCCATTTATTGGGTTCTAGATCTTTATAATGCTCAAAGAAATGCGGGATACGGTCTTGCAAAACTTGAGGTAAATCTGTGTAGCTTTGGATGTTATTGTAATATTGCGTGAGTTTTTGATGCGGTACGGCGACGATTTTTTCATCAATGCCGGCTTCGTCTTCCATCATCAAAACCCCGACAGGGCGCGCACGTACAACGCAGCCTGGCATAAGGGCGCGGTTGCCAACAACGAGAACATCTGTCGGGTCGCCATCATCAGATAATGTATGAGGGATAAAGCCATAATTACACGGATAACGCATGGCTGTGTATAAAAAACGGTCAACAAACATCGCCCCGGAGGCTTTGTCTAGCTCATACTTTATAGGCTCTCCGCCCAAAGGAACTTCGATGATGACATTAATGTCGAAAGGCGGGTTTTCGCCTGCTTTTATATTCTTCATATCCATGTCGGCGTCATAACGCCCATAGCGCGTTTTGCAAGTCTTAAGATGACAAACATCTCGCTCAATCGGGTGATATTAACGGGTAATCAGGCTTGGGTGGTTAAGAATATAGCCCAAAACCCAGAACCAATCATGAGAAGGCCAATGATAATGTTAAAACCGCGCGCCGCTTTTGGGCTGGTTAGGAAAGCTTTGATATGTTGCGCGCCTAATGCATAGATGGCGAGTCCGACTAGCTCCGTTATTGTAATTGTTACAAACATGATGAAAATTTGTTTGGGGAATGGCAAATTTGAATCAAAATATGTGGGTAACAACCCTCCAAAATAGACAAGCGGCATTGGAGAGGACAGCTGTAAGGCAATACCGCGTGTATAAAGCTTTACCCGCGAGGTTGGCTGCGCGGAGGATTGCGGGCTTGATGATAAATCGGGCAGAGGTCCAAAAATTGTCGTGAGAGCAAGGTATAATATGACTAAAATGCCGATAACCTTCATAAAAATGAAAGCTTGAGGGTAGGCGGTGAGTAAAGCCATTGCTCCAGATGCTGCCAGTAATAACCAGACAATATTTGCGCTGGCTATGCCTAACGCTGCTAACATTGAACGTTTAAAACCATGCCGAAACGCGCTCGCCAAAACCAGTGCCACGGCAGGGCCAGGGGTTAAGCCGCCAACAAAGAATATAACGACCAGTGAAAGCCAAACATCTACGGACAATCTTTCGCGCCTTTTGCAAATTTAATTATAACCACTTGCGCCATAGCTACCAAAAGGCCATCTGTCACCCCATGCAAATGTCAAATGACACAAATTCGGATGAGACAATAGATGTAACCAAGCCGTTACAATCTATTCTGGATCATGTTGACGAGGTAACATCCGACGAAACGGCAGATTTGAAGTCAATTATTGAAAGTTTTGGAGACAGGGCTTTTGGCCCTATCATGTTGCTAAGCGGGTTGTTCATGCTTACCCCTTTGGGGGGGATACCTATGGTGCCTGCGGCCTTTGGCTTTGTCGTCATTACATTTGCTGTGCAGCTTTTGATGCGGCGCGACACGCCGTGGATGCCAAATATACTGACCCGCGTTAAAGTGTCTTCTAAAAGAGTTAAGCAGGTCAAACTCAAAGCCGCGCCTATATTGGCGAAAATTGACGGCATCATCAGGCCGCGTATGCAATGGGCCGCGCGCGGGCCGTTTCAAGTCTTAGCGGCCCTTATCGCAATTATTTTGTCTGTAGCTATGGTGCCGTTAGGGGCTGTACCATTTGCAGTCTGTATTCCAGGGTTTGTTTTAGGGTTGTTAGGGCTTGGGATTACAGCTCGCGACGGAGTTGTCATGCTGATAGCTTTCGCATTATCATTGGGAGCATTTGCGGGTATTTGGATTTTATTGACTTAACCGCGTAAGATAACTCTCAGCTTGGGGGTCATAGACAGGATTAAGGGCAATGGATTTTTCTAAGAAATAAACCGCTAATTTCTTCTCGCCTTGCCTATGGGCGATAATACCAGCATCTTTGAGTAACTGGCTAGCGCGGTCAGAACTAAGTTGGGCAAGGGCTTGTGTGTAGTCTTTGCGCAGCAATAATGTCAGACGGCGATTATTATCAAATAGATGACTAGCTGGCGCTTCGCCGCTTGCGCGGGTAAAGGCGTTTAGGGCTTCACCAATATGGCCCTGTTTTAAATAAGACTGCCCAATATTATTTGCAGACAGGCCTGGGCGCTGCCCCGCTGCTTCGGCTTGGATGTAAGCGCGGCGTGCTTCGTCGCTACGGCCGTCTTTATCCAATATATGTCCAAGCATATTCCATAAACGCGCATCACTAGGCGTTGTTTTCAAATATGTCCGTAAATGCGTTTCAGGAATATCTATGCGTCCGTCTAAAATATTGGCCAGTAATAAGCCGTTTTGAGCGCGCATGTTTTTATTGGTAAAATCGCCATAAACTTGCGCCGCCAGACGGGTTTTCCCGAGCGCAAGCGCTGCGTCGGCATATCCTAAAGCGGCCTGTGTTTGGTTCGGGTCGTGCAAATGAACATAACGGTAATGCTGCAGGGCAAGGGCGTAATTTCCATTTTCAAAAGCTATTTCCGCCTGGGGAAGGCGGCTTAGAACGTCGAAAACATCAATAGAGCTGTCTTCGATGTTGCGAATATCTAAGCTTTGAGTTTGAGGCTGTGCCGCGTTTTTTAGCGTGTCTTTTGCATGAACCGTGATCGGCGTTAGAAACAAAACGCAGGCCAGAAGGTTGCAGGAAACAACATATGATTTTTGCCATATGCGCATGTTAAAATCCGCCTGAAAACCCAGCCGCGATTCGTATGCCTGCGGGCAGTAAAAGCATTGTCATGATTGTTGGAAAAATAAATAGAATTAGCGGAATTGTTAATTTTGCAGATAAAGCCATCGCCTTTTCTTCGGCTCGCATCATACGTTTATGACGCATATCGTCCGAAAATGTTCGTAAGGCCTCCCCAACAGAACTCCCCATGTCTTCGGCTTGTTTTAGCATGACAGCCAGAGCTTTAGCTTCTTCTAGGCTAATCCGGTTTGCAAAATTCATCATGGCCTCATGACGACTCCTGCCGGCTCGAAGTTCTAAGTTCATTAAATCAAGATTGACCTTTAAGGCTGGATAACGCGTGCCAAGCTCATGACTAACGCGCATGAAGGTTGCATCCAACCCTAGGCCCGCTTCAACGCAGGCGACCATTAAATCCATCATATCTGGAAAGCCGCGCCGACAATTATCTGTGCGTTTGTTAATTCTAAACCGCACAAAGGCGGTTGGAACTATAAGTCCAATAATGGCGGTTCCGATGGCCATGAAAACAACTGGTTTTAAACCTAAGGTCTGGCTGAGATAATTCCAAAAGATGAAAAATAATATTTGCGGAACGAATAGGCACAAAACCCGTGCCGCCAGAAAACTCTGCACGGCGCTGGCGTCAAAATATCCAGCCTGAGCCAAAGTAAAGCGGGTTCGTGTGATTTCTTTGGCGTCAGGCAAGGTGAGCTGTGAGCCAAGTTGTGATAATATATGGGCCTTATTTGTATTTGAGG
>JBDVGI010000116.1:0-7198 GCA_039962885.1 Litorimonas sp.
AGGTTTTGGTTGCTAATTTGGTATAAGCAGAAGATGTAGATAAGAATATATAGTTTTGGCTACAGGAGGCACTCCATTAAATGCTGAAACTGTGATCGTCCTCATAGCTGTTATTGAGCTCTTGCTTATCGGTCAAATCGCGTTGCTCTGCCGGCATAGGAATACCTGCTTCTGCTGTAGCGCTCCGCCCTGCTAGAAGTAGCTCGCTAGCGCGGTCTTCTGCGCTCATATCAGGCGTAATATTAGCCTTTAGCGCCTTAATGCCATGGTTATGTAAATTTTGAAACATCTTCGCAGCATCAGGGTTATTTATAGTTTTTTCAACATTAGATATCTGTCCTTGTTCTGCTGCGGCAGATAAAGTTTTTTGATCTGTCGCTAGCATGGTAATCGCGTCTTCAAGAGACACTTTACCAGAGCTTACGGGCATCACATTAGCTTCGGAAAATGAAGCGTGCTGAATTTGGGCGCCATATTCAGATGTCTCGGCCCGAATTTGGAAGTTTGGAATTTGCATTTTAGGAATACCTAAATTCGGTAAATCTGGGAGAATTTCCTTAATACTTGGCCAGTTAATACCTCCATCATGACTAGGTATTTCATTTGGAATGATCGGCATAATGTCAAAACCTTGTGGTATTGTTAGACTATCTCCGGGCAAAGCCTTTTCAATAAAATCCTGCAATGTTTTCATTTGTTCAATGGGTGACTTTTCCATGAAATCTTGAAGTTTATCAGCATTACTACCTGTCAATTTATCCAATAGTTCTGGATTATTCTTACCCAATTCATAAAGCGCTTTTGCGCCTTTTTCGGCAAGATCATAGCCTAGCTCTGTGGTCACTTTCGCCGCGTCTACGAGATCTTCAACGAGTGATCCAGGTTCAAGCTCTTGCTTTATGGCATCTGAGATGTCAAACTTTTTAGCCCAAGCATCATAAGCTTTCTGCACAGGAATTTCACCTCCAAGCAGGCTAGGGTCAAAAGTGGCTTGGCCAATATGTGTGCCGATCAATCCAGTGTAAGCTAGAGTTGCCGATTGGCTCATCATGCCATAGCTCTCAAACTCTAAAGCTTTCGCCTCAAGTTTGGCACCTTCGACACCGGCTGCAACAAAGCCAATAGGGCCCAATAGTTTTGTAACCTTTCCTAAAACTTCCGCCGTCTCGCCTGCCGCTTTACCCACAGCGCGTCCAAGATCACCCCCCTTAATTGCAACATTAATTGCACGCGTAGCGTCAGCTACGCCAGATATACCGCCTTTATGCAAGTCAGGCACTCCGCCCTGCGCTTTGTGGAATTCGGGAAAATCGTCAGCCGCAGCCTGCCGGTACTCTCCAAATATATGTTTAGGATTTTTGCTGCCTTCATTCGGAGTCTCAATAGACAAACCTTTTTCTGCATCAATCGTTACAACGGAATTCTGACGTTCGCTATAATAATGTTGTGTTTTCATATCTGGGTCTGCGCTAAACCCTTTAACATCGGGGTCATTCAGCACACGAGCCATGTCATCAGTTGGACCTAAGATGCGGAGCTTTTCGACCTGTTCAGCGCCCAACTTTTCTGTGGGCAAATCTTTGCCATAATTGCGGATGTTATCTTTTGCCGCGTCATGAAACCGCCCATAGGTTTCATAATCCATTTTGCCTGTACTTACCTGTGTATTGAGATAATCATAAATGCCGCGATGGGTAGATATGTTGGTCTTATTATCAAAATAATTGGCAAGCTTTGTATCGCTTGTTGCAACTGTGACGGTCTCGCCTTTTAATGTGCCTTGTTCAATCTCATATTTAATTTCCCAATCGGCGCGATGATGTTTTGGGGCTTCAGGGACATGTAGCCCAGCATATTCATCGAGGGTAGTTTGTTTAATGTCATAAGTATCGACATTGGCATTCGCTTGGGTCCATTTTTCAAAATCAGCCCTTTGAACCTTGGTAAGTTCGTCTTCCATATAAGGCGGAAACTTAATTTTATCATAGTGTTGAGCTAGATCATTTAGAGCTTCTAATGGGTTGTCAGAATTCATCCGCCGCATCTGGGCGAAAAAGCCCGTATCTATTACAAGGACATTATCCGCCATGACGATAGCCATCATCGAAAACTTGATTGTCGTACAGTAGAAGGTAGTCTAGAATTGCGGGATCATTAACCCCCGAAAAGCTACCTGCCCCGATAGATAATGCAGCGCCTTTCGCGCAGCGGGTGCCTAAATGCTCATTCCCATATTTATGCTTGAGATATTCGGTAAAATAGGGGAGCGGAGCAGCTTCTTCCTCAGGCCACGGGTCATCATCTTCAACTCGCGCTCCAAGGGCTTTATAACAAGTCACCATTTCGGGACGGGAGAGAATAAAATCCAATATTTTATAGACAAGGCTAAGCGGCGCAGGGCTCTTCTTAAAATGTCCTAATTTCATTTTAGAGGTTTTATGAAATTGCTCCTGTGTCATCTCTTTGACCCACGGATAAGGATATGCCTGATATAATTTATCATAATAAATCTGTTCAGACACACCCCAAGGGTCATCCTTAGCATATTTAGGAACATGGTCTTTAAGCGGCATAATTCATCTTTCGGCCTCAAGAGTTACTTGAAAACACATTTTTTAGCAATCAATAATTCTTTCGCCCTAAAGCCAAACGGGTGGCGGCCGTTTAGCCCTCCGTAGCAGACTAATACTGAGTGTCCTATTTTGGGTGCGGTTTCAATCGGTCGTGAAAAGGTAATTTCGTCCCAATTACGGGCCTTAACGAGTGTTCTTTATCGGTAACCTTAAAATCATTCGCTACCCCCATGTGATAATACTTCTTTCAACTATTTAGCATATACAAGCTGTATGACACATCTGACCTATCGTATTCTTGGCTATAATCTTGATTTTGGTGTGATCCGAATTGAAGGTTTAAATTCAGAACCGCGCAATGTGGTGATTTTCGCAAGTCAATCAATTCAAGGCCATCTTCATCTAAATGCGGATGAGGTCTTATTTATTTCCAAGACAGGCGAAGTTGTGAAGTTGAATTTGACAACGGCAGAGATAACGCAAAAAGCTAAACTCTTTAGCCATTATAATTCCAA
This sequence comes from Litorimonas sp., assembly GCA_039962885.1. GTDB lineage: Bacteria > Pseudomonadota > Alphaproteobacteria > Caulobacterales > Maricaulaceae > Litorimonas. Next base: position 3,089 of record JBDVGI010000116.1, read on the forward strand.
CAATAGATTATTTCCTTTGTCCGATGGAAAATCGGTCGTGTCTTTGTCTACACATGAAATCGCAGTCATTGATTATGAAGCCTTAACGGTAAAGCGAACGTTCAACGTTGCCATAAAGGATAAAGATGGCATTCTTCGGTTGAAAAACTACGATGATATTAAAGCCCCTTACGAGGCCGAGGCTGCAGCAGAATACGCGGCAATGGTAGAATTGCAAAAAACAAATCCGTCTGGGCCTTGGCCACAAATGAAATGGATGTGGGCTTCGAAACTTCTTGGATGGCCTGGGCCTGCGAATGGTGGCGATGCTTTTCGTCTTTTTTTTAATACAAAATTGGCTGCCATACGCCCCGACGGCACATTGATTGCCTCCTCTAGTAAAGAAACCTCTCGCACAGGTCAGAGTTCAGAAAGATCAGGATTAATTCGTATAAACTTGCAAACTGATACGTGTCATCTTGTTATGTTCGAGGAGACAGACGACCAACCTTGCGTCCAAAAACTGATACTCAAAACGATATCTTCAGACGGAATGGGTTTGCTAATGGATGGGTACCATATAATCCGACATGAAGAAACTCCGCAAAAATCAAAGCGTTTATTTGGGTTTTCTAAAGTCCAGTCCAAACCCATTTTTGAACACCGCGTAGGGCTGTGGCGCATTGAAGACACATTACGTTTTGATCATCACATCTCTATGGGGACAACGCCTGCTATATTACAGCCTGAAGAACCGTCAGAAGATAGAAGGCAAAAATACCCAACACTCTATGAAAGCGATCTTATAGACATCAAAATCGAGGCCCTTCGTTTAGAGGTCGCGAGGGCTCAATTTAATTCAGTTTATGATACTATGACTTGGTCAGAAGAGGTATTTAAATCTGATTTTAAATCAATCTTAGAAAGAGAAAACATAGTTTTCACCGACTGCTTAAGCCGTCAATTTAAAAATAATAAACTCATGCATTTCGGTGCTTCCTCGTTTGTTGTTGAGAACTTCCTGAACGAAGCCTTAGAACAAAATCCAAATTTCGTCCAAGACTGGCAAACAAAACCTTTAAACAAAGAGCAGGCTAAAACATTCGAGAGTATTCCACACGCACTATCTCGCTTAACGAAAAGTTCCTCCAAGTTTGCATGGGGTTCCATTGATGACGATATATATATATTACAAAAACAAGGAGAATTGAAAGTCTTATCGCCTGCCACACAACTCCCCATGACTTATCTAATTGAAGGCCTTCCTCTGGGGGTAAACAGTATAAACGACTTAAAATTTTCAGATAAAAGTAACACTCGCTTACAGATTACATGGTCACTGGGTCACGGGTCTAAGAAAGATTGCCTATTGATAGATTTACCTCTGAAGGCAAGTTTCAAAGGTGAACAAAATACGCTTTCTACATTCCGTATTTATGACGTGGAAGCATTTAAACAAGAGCATGAATTGGCAGAAAAATTATCCCGCAAAGCCCGAAAAGGCTATGTACCTATTCGGTCAAAATCGTCAGCGAACCTCTTAAAAGGCCTGGTAAAGCTAACAACGGAATACGCAAAATATCATGAAGAAATCATTCTCAGTGACAGATGGGATGCGGGATTATTCTATAAAAAATCTCTTGTCCTAGAACATGAAATTGCGCGTATTCTTGTCAAAGAAAAAGATCCTACCGCTTTGCCTGTCCTAACGGCATTTGTTGAAACGGTTATGGGTGTCGCTGCAAAAGACGTCAGCCCTATCCCGCCTTTTCCTCGAGATTTAAAAACAGGTCATATTGCTTTTTCAGTGTTTCATACGGATGACGGAACACAGGTCGGCATGCCAAGTGTGAACGCCCTTATAGCGCTGTCTGATAATGCCCCTGAACTTGCACTCACTTTTTATCGCTATCGAGATTTTGAACATGATGTTTACACGCATGATGAAGGATTATTGAAAGATGTATTGCCGCATGTCTCGCTAGATAAACCAGGTGTTCTCAAATTGCTGGCGATTACGGCCTTTCAATTCTTAGCGACAGGCCGCGCTCAAGATGATTTGTTTGTACAGCATGGTATGGAACGCGTTGCCGCCGCTTTAAATTCTGGAACGCTTTCACCCAAACTCGCCGCACAAATTTTCGTAGAAGAAGTCAAAGGCCTAGAAGGCAACCTGAGTTGGGGTGACAATTTGGGGCCGCATGGCCTCGTCGCCCAAGCTGTTTACGGTTTGGATAAAAACTCAAAAGGCAAACAAGCCTTTGGTGAGGCCATGTTAGAGCTTTATCCTGAAGCGAAGACTTACTTATTAGAAAAGACTTCGTGACACCTGCACCAGTGTAAGCATCCTTATTTGAACCTATTAGAGCGCTGACGTGAAGTCCGAATTGCCCTTTGGAGAAATAACACGAGCGGCTTATTTTGGGCGTTTAAAGCCAATGGAGCGGGCGTCCTTAATGGAGCGATTTTAAGACGCTCATATTTACCGTCAAACACGTAAGGCTAAGGGCAAGATTTCAAATAAGCCCCAATAGGAATGCCGTCAGGCGGGGGACCGTTGCGCTGTATATTTAACCACATGTCCGCCTCAGGGTTCGTCCACTCTAACAGGCGTTTGTCAGCGGAAAATAACTCTTCCGAATGGATTTCGCGCGTCAGAAGGTTTACCCAAATACGTTTGCACGTCGGAAAGTACTGCTCATATAATTTGTCTATCCGTGCAGTATCTGAGTCAGCTTTTTGGTTTTCACTTTTAAAGTTACTGCTCATTGAGAACCTGCCATAGGTGAAATCCGGCAGCTCACCTTCTTTTGCGTAGCGAGCTACGGTCAGGCGTTTGCCAAGATTAGAGCTGAGCTCTTCGGCTAATTCATGCTGACCATAGCCTCTAATCACATTCTCACGTTTGGAAAAACTTATATTAATGACCGTGTGCCGCGACGTCGAAACAATGCCTTTGTCAAGTCGTTTGAGTTCTTCGTGGGACGGTTGTGGACCGATAATCACCTTTACATCATCCTGCGTGATGTCCTTCGGCGAAGGACATATGACGACTCCTTCGCCGGGCTCATCATCACGACCACTTTCTATTACAGTCGTCTCTTCCCAAGAAAAAATTTCCGTCAAAATATCACTCTGTGTTTCTAATGTGCAGTCCCTATAAAACTCATAGAAAGTCATTGTGCCCGAGAGGTCATGCTCTCTCGCCAATTCCTCGGAGCTGTGGTTGCCTTTCGGCAACTCACCATTGACAGTTATACCCGCAATCTCGCAAAATTGCGTAATGCTGATAAAGCCGTCATATCTAGAACCGACATCTGCATACATAAGATGCACCATTTTACCGTGATCATTTTCCAAAATACTGGAAAGCCGCACCTCCATTGTTCCGTAACGATAGCGGCAATAGACTTTGATCCCGTCATGGGTTTCGCCATAATATTGAGAGGGGAATTGTCCGCCGCCGCTCAAAGATTTCATATCCAAGTTAAGAGGCGTCACTTTTTGAGACGTGGTATATCGATAATTTTTTCTTGGTAGATTCGGCTCTGGTTTTTTTCGCGTTCTTTCAGATACCAGTTCGTCAATCCTTTTGTCATGATTGGATTTTTTAATTGCATTGACTATTCTTTTGGGACTGAACCTGTCGATAAGAGGCCACAACATGTATACACCCAAACACAGCATGAAAGCGGCCAGAAGTTTGGGGTGCTGGTATTTTTTGTCTGACCAAAAGAAGGTGAAAGCTTTATAATGAAAAACTTGACTTGAATGATTAAGAGCATGCAATCCGACAATAATACGGACCCAGTCGAAGGGCTTGAGTGGTTGCATGTTTTTTAGAAAATTTTTCAATTTGATTTACCCATTATTTGGATGTTCTATCAAATCTCCTTTAATTTAACTTAAACGTCTCAACCTCAAGCCGTAGGTTTTATTCTAAATCGAGCGTCCTTCTTTGGGCGTTTATCGCCTCTGGCCCAGAGGCTTAGATGGAGCGATTTTAAGCCACTCTTCGAGCACAAGTTTTTAGTCAATTTTTTCATCAAATGTAGGGAGAAAAAATTGTAACAAGCAAAAATATTATCATAATTGTAACTAGCAACAACCACTGTCGTTTAAGATAGTAAA
>JBDVGI010000117.1:0-2741 GCA_039962885.1 Litorimonas sp.
TAGCGTTTCTTAGCATATTTTGCTTGGGTTCAAATACAGCATTTGCAAAATCAGTTAGCTTTCCAAATAAACCAACACATAATCGCTTCGTTGTTGATCAAGCGGATATGTTAGCCACAACTGACCTTCAGGAGATCAATCAAATTGCTAAAACCCTTTTAATGGATGAACAGATTCCGATTTATGTTGTCACCATAAATTCATTAGCCGAATTTAAAACGCCTTCTATGTCAATTGACCTCTACGCGCAGAAGCTTTTTGATAATTGGGGTATTGGTTATAAAAACCGCAATTATGGTATGTTGCTTGTTATTTCCAAATCAGACAGGCGTATGCGGATTGAGTTAGGTCAAGATTGGGCTGGCAAGCGTGATAAAGAGGCTGAATTTATTATAAATCGCGTCATGCAGCCACGTTTTAAAGACGGTTACTTCTCCGAAGGTATCACCGAAGGCGTTAAAGGCATGGACGGGATGGCTAGAGGGATGGGATTACCTTCCCCATACTATCAATGGTGGGTTGTCCCTGCATTGGTATGTCTAGCTTTATTGACCTTATTTATATCTATTTCTATGTTTAGATCAGGTAAGACTGGTATCGGATGGGCCTTACTTGTGGCTTTGTTCGTGATTATAATGTTTATAATTGACATCATAACAAGCCCTTCAAGTGGCGATAACTCAGTAAGCGGCTTTGGAGGAGGATCTTCAGGTGGAGGCGGCGCTTCTGGTGGATGGTGATTAGCTACGAAGCTAATCATTAGGTAACGCGATTATGAGCTGATTATGGTTATGCAATTCAAATTCTATATCCTCCTAAGTGGGTTATTGGCGTTATCGCTCATAACACCCAACGCAAAGGCTCAGATTTCCACCCCCGAAGATGTGAACGATCTTGTCTTTTGGGTAGATGCTACCGATGTAAATGGAACGGGAAATCAACCTACAGACGGAAGTGTTGTTACAACATGGGTTGATAAAAGCAGCGGCGGCAACAATTTAACAACGACCGCCGGAACGGTAACATTTCAGGCCACGGGCTTTGATGGAATAAACCCCGGTCTAAGGTTTCCCCTTACGGCTGACATGGATGCTGGCAATCCGTTTTCAGGGAATTTTCAAGATGAGATAACCGTATTTTTTGTCTCGGCTAACGTAACCCTCACGGATAATTTTTCGCTCTCTTTAAACGGGCATAATACGTCTAGCAATCCAGCAGATGGCCGGTTTAGTTTTCATGCACCTTGGATAACCAATGCCGCCTTCTTTGATGCGGGTGCGTGTTGCGGGTCAACTCGGCTTACTGGGCCATTCCCCAACGCCGTAACAGAAACAACGCTCTACACAGGGTTAAATGACGCAAATGGAAGCTCTCAACTATTGCGTATAGATGGGCAAGCTTTTCAATCTGATACCACTGCCATAATCGCAAATGTATCCCGAGGTATCCATGTAGGTGACTTACCAAACAGCCGCAGATATGATGGACGTTTTGCGGAGATATTAATTTACGACAGGGCCCTAACAACTGCTGAAATTGCAGATGTTGAATGTTTTCTTTTGCTCAAATGGAAATTATCGGCTGCGCCGTCTGGCTGCGCTGTCAATGTTACAGCCAGAAAAACCGTTGAGGTTTGGGACCCAAACGCATTGGGACTTTATGCCCTTCCTGGGAATGACGTCATATATACGATATCTGCGACACATGAAAGCGGGCCAGCTCTGGATCCAGAAACTTTATTCTTAAAGGACGCAATCCCTTCGGAAGTTGTATTCTTTAACGGAGATATTGATGATGCAGGCCCAGAAATTCATCCTGTTTCGTTTACAAATAACACGTCCAGTTTGACATTTAATTATCCAACGGATGTCGCATTTTCAAACGCATCTCTGCCCCCAGTAGCAATGACAGACTGCACCTATACGCCAATAGTTGGATATGACCCAGCAGTCACGCATATTTGCATCCAGCCAACGGGGTCTTTTGATTCAGGAACACCAAACCCGTCTTTTTCAGTTTCCTTTAGAGCGCGAATAGAGTGATTATCCCCCTCAGTCCAAAGCCGCCCATAAGCTCCATAGCCCTGCCGCGAATGATACAGGCGCCATAATCCGTAGCGCCCACGGAGAAATTCTACTGGCCCACCAAAGCGCATAACGATTGTGAATTTTATGCGGAATAGGGATGATGATAAGAGCGGTGAGAGCTAGAAACATGCCGCAAAATCGCAGAACACGCGTTTGATCTGTAAACAGAGCAAGCCCCATCATGGCAAGCCCCACGCAAAGGCGCAGCCCTAATTCTGTGAAATGAATGACTCGGGTGCTGCCCATTTTCCGTAACGCAGACAAAGCCCCGTGCGGCGCGGCGAACATCCAAAGACTTACCCCCATCATCCACACGCCAAACAAAGTGACAATGATGCGAGAGGCGAATTCCATTACCCCGTTCGCAGATTTTCCAAATCGTCGCGCGATAAATTGGCCGCTGCGAAATAAATAAGCCCCATTAAAACGGCAGGCCTGCCTTTGCCTACAGTCTGCGCGAGCGCGGAGACGTAATCTGCATTTTCAGGCGAGAGGCGCACCGTTGTACGGCGCGACGGCGCAAAGACATCTTCGCGAAACCAAGCCGCTATATCTGAGACGTGGAAATCCTCGCGGATTTGCGAGAGCGTGCGGTCAATGACCTTAGAGCGCGCACGGGTCTTCATACGCTTACCCATTTGCACGACCAAACCC
>JBDVGI010000118.1:0-2772 GCA_039962885.1 Litorimonas sp.
AATAGTTTTCGGGCCTCAACGACAGTGTCGCGCAGCTCATCTAATTGACCTTTGAAAATTGTCTTTGCAACGTCAAAGACGGGTTTTTCAATGTAGCCTGCTGAGAGCTGGATTGAGCGCCAAATATCGCCTGTTTCCTGCGCCGTTTTACCAAATATGGGCACAGAGGAATCGCGCGCTTCGAGGTACTGCATAATCGCCAAAGACTCTGTGAGTGAATAGTTCCCATCTGTAATTAGAGGCACTTGTCCACGAGGGCTCATGGCAAGATATTCTGGCGTTGAAAGCTCACCACTTGAGAAGCTAATTAACTTGCCTTCATAATCCATTTTCTTCACGGCTAAGGCGAGCATAACGCGCCACGCGAATGGGCTTCCGCTGCCCCAATATAGTGTTAACATAATTTATCCTTCTGTCAGTGATTTTCAGGTTAAATAAATACATAGAATGTGCAGCGAGGCCAAGACGGACTCATTATCTTAATTGCTTAGTTCACATCCTCGTAAAGCTTTGGTCTTGATTGTGTAAGGCATAAACATAGGTTTTTATAGAGCCTAATGGCAAAATCGCGTGAATTTTCAAAATTTTCATACAACCTGATGTCAACGCCTATACGGCTTTCCCATAGCAGAATCAACACCGTAAGGTGGGGTTCACCAAAGCATCGATTTAAACCGTCATTGGTTCCACCTTGATATTACTCGCCGGCTAGTATGAATGTATTTCAAGCTTAATTTCAACCTGCAAGAAGTTGAAAAACTGATGATCTTCCCTTATCTCAAAATCAACATCCGGAAGTTTAAACTAAATACTCAACCCGAGTGGAATTTAGTTATGGCTTCAGTTTATCCGTAAAGCATCAATCAGAGTAAAGTTACGACACGCTGAGTTAATGCGGCCTAGCCGCGCAAGGGCCTTAAAAGGTTGTTGACGTTGTCCCAAATCGACTGCGGATGTGTTCATCCTGAAGGATTTCCAAGTCAGGCTCCCCTTCCAAAGCTAAACTCAATCTAACATCCGCTGTACTATATGTTGACTCAATGGTTGCTACCACAGTTTGTGTCCTACGAGTCTTGAGTCCGTCTCGGTTGAACCAATCAAAGTTTCTCTGGTTATCAAGTTTTTGCTGATCGCGGACCCGCAGAACGCCTGACGTGCCAACCATTTGTTTTAACTTAAATGTTCTATATTCGTCGGCCCCATATTTATCCATCAACAAATGACGCATCTTATCCGGTGTTAGGGCCGTGTCTTTGTTTGCATAAGAGACTCGAGAGACGATTGGATGCTTTGGCATACTCATGAAATTAATCCTGATTGTCTCGAATAGTTTCCGAAATTCGAGCATCTGAATACTCCCTTTAAACGAACTTGCATCGTGAACATTGATATCTTCCCGTTCGATTTTCACGAGTTCCTCAAAAGACGGGCCATTTTCCGTTTCTTCTAAATTATATCCCTTTATGGCAAGTATTTGCTTCACTTGATCTGGAGACATGCCGATCATCACGCCAGCAATGTCCAGAGATCTATCCTGACCTGCGGACAAATCATAGGTTCCTGATGTTATGCTTTCGCTGGATAGACTCGGTGTAACGTTTGTAATCGGAGATGACACTCTATTATTTTGAAGACTGCTTTGCCCTAAAGTTTGTCCTTGAATCGGCAACGGGTTTGTAGTTGAAGAATTTTCATCCGAGAGTTTTTTTGCCAATTTTCCAAGGCGGCTGTTCGAGACTAATTCATCGGTATCCGCGGCGTGACTTCCGAGCTGAGCAAATGCGAAACTTGGCCAAATTATGATTGCTAAGGTCAATAATAACCGCATGCGTATTCCCCTTAAAGTTACCATTATTTTTTTGATTATCATAAATTTTATAGGTCGAAAGTCAATGTTTGACGCCAGCACCCGTGGCACAGATTTAGGAGGCTGTGTCGCATCCACTCCATTTTGTGCTGTCATGTTAGTTAACATGATACTATCACAAAGCTTATTTTATTGAATCTGAAAGTTTCCAGATTATATCTCCAGAAGTATATGTCGTATTGAATTCGTTAAGCCCTGCGTCTAAAAGAATAAATTCATTAGCCTGAAACTTGGTATAAAATTGCTTACCCTCATATATCAAGTATTTCCTCTCCCCTTCAGTCTTTATAAGATAATTCTTATCTTTCTCAATTTCTCTAATAACTAATAAAAGTTTATCGATATCTTTGTTAAAAAAAAGACATAAATAATCCTCCCCAAAACCATAAAAATCAGAGTGGAAGTTAAATTTTTGCATAGATATTTTCCGATAGGATACATATTCCTCATATTGAAAGCCTTTGGCCTCAGGAAATGACTGCGAAAATGTTTCCGCCAAATCTTGACAAGCTTTAACAACGACAGGGTCAGGGCTGCTTAACGAACATGAAGTTAGGAAAAGCAAAATAAGGTTAAATGTAGTGAATTTTTTCACAAGGTCATTTACTATTAAATTACTCATGGGCATTATCGGTTTTTAATAGTCGCTTTATCGGCTTCTGTATAAGTGATTTTGACACCTGATACTTTGTCTCTCTGACGGAAAAATTCACCTGTTCGTCCATATTGAGGTGTGAAATCATATAAGACTTCAATATGATTATCGGATATCCATTTAGTTATTACGGTACCACGTTCACGTGCATATATCTCATATTTTTTATTTATTTTGGGGCTTTCATTATTTATTGTCTTAAGCTTTTTTTCTGAAACAACATAGACTGCTAATGTCGGATTCGTTGTTG
>JBDVGI010000119.1:0-3001 GCA_039962885.1 Litorimonas sp.
ATGACGGTAAAGCAAAGCATGAGTTTAAAATTGCTCCGCAATCTATTATTTATGGCCGAATATCCGTTGAGAGTGCGGTGCGCGATGACCGCGGTAAATATATCACGAGTAACTCCGCCGCGGACTTTGTGGGCGTCACGCGCCTCGTCGGATTAAAGCAAACAAAGTGGGTCTATGAACAAGGCGAAGAAGAGAAGTTTGAATATCTCGTCGTCGATAAAAATGGCAAGCTCGCCTCTGGAACGCCTGTCGATATTAAAATTGAATATGAGCAAGTTAAGTCTGCAAAGGTCAAAGGCGCAGGCAATGCCTATATTACGAAATATACAAACACATGGGTTGATAGCGGGAATTGCAAAGCTAAATCTAAGAAGGAACCTGGCATTTGTACCTTCACGCCCGAACTGCCGGGCCGCTACCGCATGATCGCGCGTATCAAAGATACAAAAGGCGTTTCTCACTCAACAAAAACACATGCTTGGGTTGTTGGCAAAGGGCGCGTGGTTTGGGAGCAGCCTAATGATAACTCCCTGCAAATCATCCCAGAGCAAACAGAGTTCGAGATTGGTGACCGTGCACGCTACCTCATCAAAAATCCTTATCCCGGAGCCAAAGCCCTCATCACGCTAGAGCGCTATGGCGTTTTGAAATCATGGGTTCAGACATTAGACGGCAGCACACCTGTCATTGAGTTTGATATTGAAAAAGACTTTATGCCGGGTATTTATCTCTCCATCACCCTTATGTCGCCGCGCGTGGATGCACCATTGCCCAAATTTGGCGAGGTGGATTTAGGCAAACCCAGTTTCAAAACAGGCTATGTCAGCATACCCGTCAATGACCCCTACAAACAAATGGATGTGAGCGTTGATATTAACGGAGAGGTTTACAAACCTCGCGACACTGTCACTGTCAAATTATCCGCCGCGCCGAGAGTGAAGGACTCCTCAGAGAAAATAGAAATCGCAGTCGCGGTTCTTGATGAGGCTGTGCTCGATTTAATCCAAGGCGGCACAAATTACTTTGACCCTTATAAGGGATTTAACTCTCTGGACGGCCTAGACCTTCGCAACTTTAGTCTTTTAACGCAGCTGGTGGGCCGCCAGAAGATTGAGAAGAAAGGGGCCAATGCAGGCGGAGATGGCGGCGCGGATATCAGCATGCGTACGCTATTTAAATATGTCAGCTATTGGAACCCGTCTATCATCCCTGATGAAAATGGGCAGGCGAGCATAAGCTTTGAGATTCCGGACAATCTCACTGGATGGCGTGTCCTAGCCTTTGCCGTAACGCCTACAGACCGCATGGGGCTGGGCCATAATAATTTCAAAGTCAATCGGCCAACAGAAGTTCGCCCGCTCATGCCCAATCAAGTCACAGAAGGTGATAGTTTTATGGCGGGCTTTAGCGTGATGAACCGCACAGATAAAACACGAGAAATTAATGTTGAACTTACGGCAAGCGGCCCTCTAAAAACAGGTGGCAAATTGTCAAAGACATGCAACGAAGCCGTCTCCCTTACGCCCGCAATTTGCTCTTATAAAAAGACTATCAAGCTAGGGCCCTATAAACGCGAAACTATTTACATGCCGCTAAGCGCGGCGGCCTTACCCCAAAACCGCGAGACCCCTTTTGGTACGATTAGTTTTAAAGCGCGTGCGAATGATGCTTTAGACGGCGACGGGATAACCCATAGCCTGAAGGTTTCCAAACGCCGGTCTCTAGACACAGCCGCAAATTACGCTTCGACAACAGAGGCGAGCGGCTCCGAAAATCTTTCTTTTCCATCTGACATTCATCCCGATATAGGCGAGGTCTCTGTTGTCCTCTCCCCGAGCGTGATTGGTAATGTCGACGGCGCGTTTCGGTATATAAAAGACTATGATTACGCAGGTTGGGAAGCGAAGCTGTCCAGAGGCGTGATGGCAGACCATCATCAAAATTTGATTAGCTACATGCCCGAGGACTTCTCATGGGAGGGCAGCGAAACGCTTGCGCTATCCACACTAAATGAAGCGAATAATTATCAAGCTCCAAATGGCGGCATGGTTTATTTCCGTCCTCGAAATTCTCATGTTAGCCCATACCTCTCAGCTTATACGGCGCTGTCATTTAATTGGCTGCGAGAAAGCGGCCATGACGTGCCAACACCCGTAGAAGAAAAGCTTCACGGCTACCTTGATCGTATGCTTAAACAAGACATCGCCCCGACATTTTACACGCGCGGTATGTCATCTACTGTTCGCGCTGTTGCCCTCGCGGCACTCGCGCCGCACGGAAAAGTCAGCGCAGCAGATTTACAACGTTACCGCAAAGATGTGAAATATATGGATTTGATGGGAAAGGCTCATTATCTGCAAGCTGCGCTTCAGGTGGAAGGCTCACAAGACATCATTGCTGAAGTGACGGATATGATTCTTGCAAGCTCTGTTCAATCAGGCGGAAAATTCTCATTTAACGAAACATATGATGACAGCTATTCACGTATTTTAGCAACGCCCCTTCGCGCGAATTGCTCAATCCTCTCTAGCTTTACAGCCTATGCCAAAACCGAAACAGGCAAAGCGGCCGTCGCAGATGTTCCGTTTAAACTTAGCCGTATGATTACGCAGGCCCGCGGCAATCGCGACCACTGGCCTAACACGCAGGAGAATGTATTCTGCATGAATGCCTTGGTTGATTACGCCAGGTCCTATGAAGCCGTGGAGCCAAATCTAACAGCTAAAGTCTCAATCGATGATAACGTCATTGGAAGCTCTAACTTCACCTCAGTCTCAGACGCGCCTGTTACGCATAGCCGTTTAATTTCCGCAGAGGATGTCGGAGCCTCACGTAAAGTTACGGTCTCCAAAACGGGCGAAGGACGGCTCTATTATGCTACTCGCATGAGTTATGCTCCGCTAGATATTGCAGCTACGCGACAGAACGCAGGCATGGATATTCGCAAGGAATATAATGTGGAGCGTAATAATAAATGGGCGCTCCTCGATAACCCTTCTCA
>JBDVGI010000120.1:0-7478 GCA_039962885.1 Litorimonas sp.
GTGGCCAATGGGCTCAACCCCAAAGAACGTGACTATTTAGACCGCTTGGCGATGGCAATGAAACTTGACCCTGATATGGCAGCAAAAGTTGAAACGCAGGTGAGAACAGGCTAAACAAAGTCATGAAAAAAATCATCTCCCTCTTGATTACCGCATGCGTTTTATGCGCATGCGCTGTCGCTATTCCCAATAGCACAACACAACGCCAAGATGGCGGGGAGAAGGTCAAAGGCACAAATAACCAACCACATCTGGCTCCGCCCGATACGTTTAGTCCTTCGAACGTTACGGCTGAACCTGGAGAGCGTCTTTGCGGCACTCGCGGCTCTGATAACACATGCAATTCGGATGAGTTCTGCCGTTATGAAACCAACGACATATGCGGAGCGGCAGATGTCCCAGGCACATGTTCACCTGTGCAGCAAATCTGCACGCGTGAATATCGACCCGTCTGCGGATGTGACGGAAAAACATATAGCACAGAATGCGTTGCCAATTCCAACGGCATAAGTGCTGCCTATATCGGAGTTTGCACAACCGATGTTCCATAGTTTTTTCGCAGAATTACGTGCGGCCCATATCCCTGTATCTATTCGGGAGTACCTCACCTTGCTTGAAGGGGTTGAAAAAGGTGTGGCAGACCAAAGTCTTGACGGATTTTATTATCTCTCCCGAACGGCCCTCATCAAAGACGAGCGAGATTTAGACAAGTTTGATCAAGTCTTTGGGCATGTGTTTCGTGGCCTTGATTATATGGGCGATATTTTTGGCCATGATAGCAGTGAAATCCCCGAAGATTGGCTACGCGCTATGGCAGAAAAACATTTATCCGCCGAAGAAATGGCTGCAATTGAAGCCCTAGGCGATCTTGATAAAATTCTAGAAGCTCTCAAAGAACGGCTCGAGAACCAAGATAAACGCCATGAAGGCGGCAATAAAAACATCGGCACCGCAGGCACCTCCCCATTTGGCGCTTATGGGTATAACCCTGAAGGCGTGCGCATTGGTCAAAAGGACGGGCGTCACGGCAAAGCCGTGAAAGTTTGGGATAAACGTACATTTAAGGATCTTGACGGCGATAAAGAAATTGGCACGCGCAACATTAAAGTCGCGCTACGCCGTTTACGGAAATTTGCCCGCCAAGGCACACCCGATGAGCTTGACCTTAGCGGAACCATCGCAGGAACAGCACGACAAGGTTGGCTCGACATCAAAATGCGCCCTGAACGCCGTAATGCTGTCAAAGTCCTCGCTTTTTTTGACATTGGCGGCTCTATGGACGGTCATATTCAACAGGTCGAAGATTTGTTTTCTGCCGCTCGGTCAGAGTTTAAACGGCTTGAATATTTCTATTTCCACAATTGCCTATATGAGCAAGTCTGGGAACATAATATTCGCCGCCATACAGAGACAACGCCAACATGGGATATATTCCATAAATACGGGTCTGATCACCGCGTTTTCATGGTCGGGGATGCCGCGATGAGCCCTTATGAGTTGACCATGCGCGGCGGCTCTGTTGAGCATTGGAACGAAGAAGCAGGAACCATTTGGCTAAAGCGGCTCATTGAAATTTACCCACATCTTGTTTGGATAAATCCAACGCAGGAAAAATACTGGGCCTATTCACAAAGCACGCAGATCATCCAAGATATTATTGGTAAAGACCGCATGTTTCCAATGACACTTACGGGACTAGAAGCAGCGATGAAAGAATTAGCGCGCTAGCTGACATTTGACGTGCAGTTTTGAGCGGATTCTGCGCTTTGCCAAAACATCGCCTTATTGCTAAGCTCATGTAGAATCACATTTCGCTCAGACAATGACCCATAAGGATAAATCATGATACAACACAAAACGCTTGCCTATATATTAGGTATATCAGCGGCGGCGCTTCTAAGCGCTTGCGGGAGCAATAATGACAATGCTGCGCATAATGAAGTCTCAAGTGAAACTTCACGTAAAGCCTCTCTTGAGGCGGTAGACTCTGGCGCAATCATAAATGGAAGTGACCTCGTAACGCGCTGCCCTGATGATAAAATTCTTGCCTCTCCTGTAGACTATAAGCCGCTTGTTTTTGCGGCCCCTGAAGGAGATTATGAAGGTTGGCACGCCAAAAACGGTGAACGTCAAGATGTCATTACGACTGAGTCTGGCTTGCAATATAAAGTCGCGCAAAAGGGGCTAGATAACGGCGCCTCCCCTGTGGGCGGCGAAGTTGTAACAGTCCATTACCACGGATATTTCCCAGACGGAAAAGTTTTTGATAGTTCTTATGAGCGCGGCAGTACAATCGACTTTCCTGCTAATGCCGTCATTCGCGGATGGGTCGAATCTTTGCAAGATATGACAACTTGCGAAGCCCGTACGCTCTATATTCCAGGCGATTTGGCTTATGGCCCGCAAGGCCGCCCCGGCATTCCGCCCAACGCGACACTATTATTTAATGTGCAAATGATCGGCGTCACTAAAAACTAAATTCTACCGCCGCAATTCACAATAAAAAAGCCACCTCATTCGAGGTGGCTTTCTTTGTGGACCGTCTAATGAATTTCCAGATTTATGATGTAATCCGTAACTCATTCAATGTTGCAGATATGTTTGAAAAGGCATTTGCAAGGTCAGTTGCATTTTGCGCATTGAAGAAATTTCCAGCTCCGCTTGCGCAGTTTCTTAGTAAGTTCTGTGTTGTTGTGTCTGAGACCTCGAAAGCAATTGTGTATACAGTGACATCGCTATCCTTAATGTTGTTACAAACTTGCGCTGTTACATCATCAGCATCGTCACGGTTACGTCCATTATGTGTTTCGCCACTTACAGAGCGCGTATTGGCACCATCTGTCATAAAGACTAGAACTTTTTGGCCATTGCCGCTTGTAGATGCTTCTGTGAAAGGCGCACGCGCATCCAAAGTTCTCCAACCCCACATTAAACCCGCAGGCGCATATGTGAAACCACTTGCTGTAAAGCTTCTTACTGTGCGACGTAATGCGTTAAAGTCATTTGTTAAAGGCTGAATAGCTGCTGTTGGACATGTTGCATTTGGCGTTGCTGGAATAGGTTCACTTCCAGCATCAACAACTGTATTTAAAGGTGCAAGGCGTGACCCAGCACACACTGTGTTTCCAGTAACGCCATTTGTATCAAGCCAAGCTTGTCCTCTTTGGTTTGCACCAACATTTACATATTGCGCGAATGGTACAATAGATACACGTAGCTTATCATTGTTAAATCCTTCAAGTGTCGTCATCAACTCAGTAGCATTGTTTCTAAGCGTAGCAATTTTCGCGCCCTGCATAGATCCCGTTGTGTCTAGGACAAGCGCAATATCCAAAGATTGTTGCGAAAAGATAGATGAAGATTTGACGCGAACATTCAGATCATCGTTACCAAAAATTGGAGCAAAGAATGTATCAATGTTATTGCGTGTCTCAATATCAACACGGTCACCAGTGCGGGAGATACTTACCACTTCAATGCGATCACCGCTTTGATTTGGGTAAGCTTGCTCAAAATAGGCTTGAGCCGCAGCTTCAAGCTCTGCTTGATCTTCAATTCCGTCACGAGACGCTAAAAGTGCAAGTGCGTCTGTTGTATTTTGAAGGCGCGCCTGTGCAGAAAATCCATTCGCTATATCAATTGCGACGGCCAATCCGCCAATAAGAGCAAAAGCTGTAACGGCAAACATCATTCCCACATTACCACAGGTATCTTTGTAAAATTGTTTTGTTGTTCTAGGCTTAACAAATGGTTTCAAAAATTTCATCATATCGCTTCTCCACAAAATATTCGTTCCCGATGAACGATTGCGTGTGATTTGCGATAGGCTTTGCAGATGGCTTGCCAAACAAGCGAAGCTGTATCAGGGCGGGCCACGTGCCCAAATACAGGGTTAATGAGAGTTTAATTTTGGCTTAAACTCTCAAAACATCAGGGAATTTGTAGAAACGATAAGATTATTGAACAGGTAAAACTTGTATTCGTATCGCGTCAGATGCGTTGAATATAGACGACGTGAGTGGTTTTAGATCATCGACCGTCATATTCTGGTACACCTCTTGGCGCGTACGATGATTATTCATATCTCTGTCCGTAGTTTGCACACTATCAATAACGCCCATCCAATAGTTATTACTTTCAAGGCTAGTTTCGATATTTTCGAGTGTCGGCTTAATCGCGCGTTCAAATAGCTCTGCATCGAAATCTCCTGCCTTAAATTCAGCAGCAATCGTTTCGACCTTTTCCGTCATGACATCAATTTCTTCGGGCGAGAGCTCCAACGAGACACCAACATATCCATAATCTTTGAAAACACGCGAGGTCGAGGCAAAGGCAGACGGAGAATAGCTCGCGCCTTCTTCTTCGCGTAACTCTTCTGTTAGTCGTAGCCGCATAAGCTGGGTTATCATACCTATCTGGCGTGACTTTAAAATATCATACCCTTTTGGTGTTGGCCAATATATCCGTAGCAGGGCGGTTTCCGCATCTCCGCTATGCGTAAGCTTAAAGGGTCTCACTTGACCTTTTGGAAAGACATTAACTTTAACGTCCGCATCGTCAGGAACTTCGGTGAAGGCTGCTGCGCGTGTCGGTAGCGCACCAAATGTGCGCCCAACCGCCGTGATAATCTCCTCAATATCGACGTCACCAACCACAGAGACTTCAATGGCGCTATCTTTTACATGCTCATCCATCCAACCGCGTATTAAGTCTAAATCTACATCTAATAACTCAGCTTCGCTAGGATATCGGTATCGCGGGTTACCCGAACGTATAAGCGCGGGAATATCTCGTCCTGCAACACCGCCAGGCGTAGAATCCAGCGTCGGGTAGAAGGACCGCACAGATTTCTCCCATTGCGCAATAGGCTCCTCGCGAAACGCTTGCGATGTTACATAGGCCGTCATTAAATTGAGCTGATCATCTAAGTTCTCAGGAACGGTCGCTCCGCCAATACTCATACGTTCAGAGCCAATCCCTGTTGAAGCTCGAACAGTTTTACCCGCCATTATTGTTGCGATATCGTCAACAGTATGTGCTTCAAGACCTGAAAGCCCAAGAACCGTTTGAATGTAACTCCCGAAACCTCGATCTTCGGGAAATGTCAGATTGCCAGACCCCATACGCGCGCGAATCCGAATAACATCTTTCTCATAATCCGTTTTCTTTATATTCAGGCGGACATTATTTTCAAATTCAACTGTCGTGATTTCAATATCTTCAACCTCACCGCGTTTACGTACTTTTCCAGCAGGGCCGAAATCCGTATAAGCGAATTTCGTAACGACATCCTCAGCGCGAGGCTCTATTGATACAGCCTGCGAGCGCTCATAGGCTTGTTGTAACTTCTCTTCCGCATTTTCAATTATCGCAGGCGTCGACATATAGATTTGCGGACGCTTAGCGAGGTCTTTCCAGGCTTCACGGAAACTAGCCTCAACTTTTTCGAGCGTAATTTCATCTTCACGCGCAACATAGCGCTCAAATGTGCTTTGAGGTGTCGTAATGACATACTCCCCGCCAAACGCGCCCATAATTCCGCGCGCAAGCCCAGGGGTGCGGCGTGTGGGTGACGTTTGTACGGACACCTCGAGCCCTTTGCGATAATTAGCCAGTTGCTCATCAAGCTCAGCTTGAGTAAAGCCAAATTTCAAAGCTTGGCGTAAGGTTTGTTCGGCTTGTGCAAATGCAGGCTCCCAACTCTCAGGCTCTGCGCTCACACTCAAACTAGAAATTTCTGCGGCCTGATAAAGCGAAGACGTACTGACTGACGCCCCAATAAAGTTCGCCGCGCCTGAGCGCGCGATTTTACCAAAGCGGCGATTTAAGATAGAATTCCCTAAACCTTCAATCACACTATCAAATCGGTTATCGGCTGTATCTTCTTTCTCTTCAAAGGGGCTAACAACACTTACAGAAACAGAGGTCTGAATTTCAGGGTTAGTGTAATAGCGAAATCGCGGTTCATCATTTTGAAAGTCTTTGATTTCATATTTTGGCAAAGCTTCGCCCTGCGCTTCCCAATCTCCGAAAAATTTCTCTATCTTTTCAATCGCATAGCTTGTTTCAAAGTCTCCCACTAGAGTAATGAACGCATTTTCAGGGCGATAATATCCGCGGTAAAATGCTTCGAACTGCTCCGCTGTGACAGAGCCAATCGTTTCCTCTGTTCCTATTGGTAAGCGTTTTGGAATTACTGTCTGCCCTAAATAAAATTCTAGCCCATCCAATAAAGATTGAAAAGCAGGACTATTACGGGCGCGTTTTTCCGCCAAGATAATCCCGCGTTCCCGATCAATAGCGTCAGGGGCCAAGGTTAGTCGGCTTGCCGTCTCGCGCATAATCATGAGAGTCTCTTCGAAAATTTCGTCACTCACTTCAGGCAGCTCTAATTGATATGACGTAGATTCAAATCCTGTTGAAGCATTGGTATCAGCCCCAAAGGCAAGACCAAATTTCTCTAGTCGTTTCGTCATTTCATTTTCAGGAATGTTTTCAGAGCCATTAAACGCCATATGTTCTAAAAAATGCGCGATACCACGGGTCTCATCGGTTTCATTCAAAGATCCAGTATCGATTCGCATAAGAAGCGATGCCGTCTTAGTGGGGGTTTCATTATGGCGCACGGCATAGCGCACCCCATTTGGCAAGCGTCCATATTCGATATCTGGGTCAGATGGCAAGTCACTCGCTTGATGAGCAAAATATATTGGATCTGTTGGTTTACTCACTTGACCTTGGCAAGCCGTTAAAATTAATCCCGTTATAACAAAGGGATAGATAGACTTAAATCGAATCATAACATTACCAATTTTGATTATTTTTTCGCAACTTGCCGCGTAGCACACGCGCGCGCAAGTTAAAAAAATGACCTGTTCATGTTGAATTCAGCGGCAGCTGTTAACCATAAAGTAATGGGACACCTTGCAACACAAAAATCAACCGTTTATAGGCAGGTCCAATCACCGCATTTGGGACTCCCCCCCCAAACACAACAGAGATTATCTTTGGCCACGAATAACGACACACCTGCCCCTTCAAATGATCGCATTGACCCCGCCGAGACACCAACACTGGCGAAAAAGCAGGCAAAAATCGTTGTATTTGATTTTGACGGCACAATCACCACAAAAGACACATTTGCACTCTTTTTACGCTACTATGCTGGAACGTCAGCATGGACCTTTAAAATTGCGGCCCTACTCCCGACCTTCATAAGCTATAAGCTCGGCCTCATAGACAGGCACGCTGTTAAAAAAGCCGTTGTGAAAAAGTTCTTTAAGGGACACAGCGCTCAAGCCGTAGATGATCGTGCAGCCCAATTTGCAAAAGACATTATCCCTGCCCTGATCCGCCCTGCAGCACAAGCGCGTCTGGATGCTCTCAAAGCCACCTCAGAATTTGGGTCAGAATTTGACTATGAGTCATTATATATATGCAGCGCATCAATCGGCCCTTACTTACGCCACTGGGCTAAA
>JBDVGI010000121.1:0-2380 GCA_039962885.1 Litorimonas sp.
TCTGTGCCATGGGCGCTGACTTCAGACACCCCCTCTACACTGACTTAGCGTAAATAGGAGTAAACACATGAAACTTATATATTCAGGGTTTGACACCCTCACATATGCAATCAAAGGCGCGGCTGAACCATCGAGCCTTCAGCGCATGAAACTTTCCCAAGAGAAAGCCAAAGATGAGCAACGGGACATACCCATAAGCTTTGCTGAAGGGAGTTTAAAAGGTCTTATAGCTCCAACAGGCATGAAGGGTGGTTATGCTTATATCTTGAAATTTGGCGGCGAGATTGGACACGTCATAAGTCTCAAGAAAAGCCTAAGCCGAGATGACTGGAACGCGCACGTGAAAATTAGAGCCTTATCCCTCGCCGCTTACGGCTGGGAAGAGGCTATGATGCACGTGCAAGCCAACTTAATTCATATTGGCTTTAGAGGCACTCAAATAAGCCTAAACCGTATTGATTACGCAATGGACTTCCTCAACACGGGCATAGAGCCAAACCCAAGGCATTTTGTGGCGCATTCACGTGTAAAGAAATCGGCTCATAAATTAGACATAAACTCAAACTCACGTGGACAAACATATGAAAGCGTGACCGTCGGTAAAATGCCTAACCGTCAAATCATCTTTTATGATAAACGTGCGGAAGCTATCGAAAGACGAAAGCCTGCATGGTTTGAGATTTGGGGGCTTGATCCACGTGATGTTACTCAATCCGTCCACCGTATCGAAATACGTTTAGGAAAGAACGAGCTTTTGAATTGGGACATTCGCACACTCGACGATATGAAAACCCGTCTGAACGCCGCTATGACACGTGCAACCCACGTGGTGCGCTACGTACGTGCAACCCCTAATGATCAAAACATTAGCCGTTGGCCTAACCATCCCCTATGGGGTCACGTGCAACTGCACGTGCGTGACCACGTGCTAAGTCATAACAATAAAGTAGACATTGCACGTGTAAAGCACGTGATAAAAGAGCAAAAGGCGCAAGAACGTATAAAGCTTGTTATTGGCAATATGGCGGGACTATCAGTGTTTCAAGACATGAACCCAGACAGGATTAAAGAGGACGTGTTAGAATTTATCGATACTCAATTCAGACAAATCGAAGCCAATCCAGAACACCCCTTTTGGAAGTCACGTGCAAAGACACAGGATAGGTTTGTGTTTTAGGTGGGTGATATGTGAAATGTTGAGTGTCCTTGTTGAGATCGCAGGCGATTTTAGGACGCTCAAGCTAAAGGACCCATCCATTGCGGATGTGAGCTAGGCATACTAGGCTATCTTGGAGGACGCTGTAATTATTCAAAACACCTTTAGCTTAAACGTCATTACTTGTTTAAGATAAACATGCAGCCTATCGGAGTGTTAACTAAAATCTCAAAAGAAAGGATTGTCGCTATGAAATCAATTCAAACACTGATGGTTTTTTTGGCTCTGAGTGCATGTTCAAAAATTTCCGAAGGAGATGCATGGAGCTTGGAAGAATCGGAAATTATATCTGTTTCACAAACACTACCGCCCTGCGGTATCTTATACTCTCTTGTAGAGATGAAACTAAGAGACAAACGCAATCAGAACAATATTATATATCTTCCTTGTGTTGAAGTTATCGGTGGACCGCTTCCAAAAATCGGCAGGTCCTGTACTGCCAAAGGTAAAATGGAATTTGTGAATGGGCTTATCGCAGAGGGATCGATTAGCCACACTAAGCTCGTAAGGTTAACGCGTGAATTGACATGCGATGGAAAAAGTTACGTTTTCGATCTCTAAAGACAACGGAAGCGCTCACTCATTCCTTCAAAGTAGCCAATGTTCGATTGCGGGAAATAGCACTAATTATTTGAGCGTCCTTGTTGAGGCGAGTTTAAGCCGCTTTTCGAGCACGAGTTTTAGTCAATTTTTTCATCAAATGTAGGGAGAAAAAATTGTAACAAGCAAAAATATTATCATAATTGTAACTAGCAACAACCACTGTCGTTTAAGATAGTAAAACCAGCTTAAGAGGCCGCATAAAATTAGGCCTATTATCCAACCTCGAAAACCATAGACCGCTATTAATCCTATGGTCACGACAATCTGTATAAACGCGAGTGAGTTTAGAAGAATGAACTTTATACTGAAAATTGATAGATTGTTTGTCATTTGCGTTATCTTGCCCGAATTATGTTCGCCAATCAACTTTAAGAGTCCAACATTTCGGCACTCCTTTTTTACGAAATTAGCGAGCGGCTTATTTTGAACAATACTGTTGAAAAACTCTTGGATTATTTTGTTCGCATGGCTTTTTGAGTTAGGCCGTCTTTATTGGTTACGGCTTCGGGAGCGCTATTTTTCTATGTCTAGCTTCAAGCGGGTTTCATCGGCGGTCGGTTT
>JBDVGI010000122.1:0-14899 GCA_039962885.1 Litorimonas sp.
GGAACATGTGAACATTCGGCGCAATTGTTTTTCTACCTCCGCCGTCTTGAAAGTCTTCTAGCCCTATAAGTTTGAGAGCAGCTCCGTAAGAGCCAAGTTTATCCGTCACAATCCGAGTGGGTTTAATGCCTTGGTTTCTGAAGAGTTTTCGCAATAAGCGCATAGCTGCTTTGGTATTCCGCCGTCTTTGAACGATAACGTCAAGAACCGTTCCTTCGTCATCAACGGCTCTCCAAAGATAAACCATCTTTCCCGCGACTTTCGTGTACACTTCGTCGAGATGCCAGACAGGTGACGGGGCTTCCGCTCGTGACTTTATTCGTTTGGCATAAACGGTTCCAGCCTTATCGACCCATCTACGGATGGTTTCATAAGATACATCGACACCGCGTTCGGCCATTAGCTCTTCCACATCGCGAAAACTTACATTGAACCTAAAATACATCCAAATAGCGCGCCGAATAATATCAGGATGGAAGCGATAACGAGAATAGATTGATGTTTTCATGCTGGTCAATTAGTATTGAGGCGGAAAGAGAGAGTTAATGTGACAAAGCCTTCCAACATGAGTTCTTCGATATCACGGAAGCTTAAGTTGGATCGAAAATAGAGCCAAATAGCTCGTTTGATGATGTCTGGATGGAAGCGGTGCCGAACGTAAATTGATGTTTACATGGCGAGAGTTTAGCCGGATATCTGAAAATTGGCATTAACGTGACTAAGCCCATCACCAAGTGCTAGAATATGAGGGAAGTTTATGTTTGTAGCCAATGATTGATTCAGGTAAAAGTTGTTGGATAAGCTTATAAAGGGTGGGGGCGATGAACTATTACGTGTGCGTGGAGGGGTGAAAGTCCTGTCAAATAGCTCTGCAAAGCTCTTAAAAACATAATGTTCATCAATAGCTTACGGCAACTTGCTGAAAAAGTGTTAAAACTACACTTGCACTTTATTGATAGTTGTATCACGAATAAGTGAAGCTGCGTGAGGTTTGCGTGAAGTACGAAACTTAAAAAGCATGTACGAAAATGTGTCGATGACAAGATTAGGGGATGTAAGACATGGATCACTTTAAGGGCTTTACGGGTTTGTGTCAGGTGTTTGCTACATATGTGGTAAACGCCTTTTTTAATGGCGCGCGGCGCGGCGCGGCTTTGCTTGCCGCTTTTATAGTTTTAACGATTAGTCATTCCAGTTACGCGCAGGAAGGTCCTGATGCTCCGCCCTCTGATGCGATTGAGGAAACTCGCATAGATGATGACGCGCTACTAGACATTCCAACTAAAAGAGCTAATGAACTTGGTATATCTGAAGAAGAAGCTGGCGTCCCTGCGCCAAGCGGCGGCGATGTTCAAGATACTTATCAAACGGCAGGGCTATCAGCCCTTGATGAGTCTTTATTTGGGGACAGTCACGATATTGATACGGGTGCCTTATCTTTTACGCAAATTGATGTAAGCTTGCCAGGTAGCTCTGGTTTGCCAGTTCAAATTGGACGCAGACTGTCCCGCAATCATATCAGCTATGCCAATAAAGGCGGATTTGGAGATTGGGTTCCGACGATTCCAAGTATGTCGTATAACTATTTAGCTATCCGCAAAGACCAAGATGGTAGATCTCGCAATTTATGTACCACCAGCATTCCTTATCAGAGGCTTGTGCCTAATCCACAATATAATGGTACGGGCGAGGGGTTTATTCGAGTGCCGCCAGAGGCACCAGTTTACTTAAATGAGTATAATAATGGATTAGATTTAAACGTTGAGGGTGGCCAGCGTGTAAACCTTATTAGTAATTCTATTGATAGTCCTGAATTTAGAGCGCAATCGGATGTTAGGTCCGTCAATAAAGAGAATTGGATTATAAGGTGTATTCCAGGAGGTAGTGGTTACACAGCCGTGTCGCCTAGTGGACGTAAATATACGTTCAACAAGCATGTAACCTTTGCCTATAATTATTTAGACGGTGTTCAACAAGGCGTAGATAAAGAAGTGATCTATGTCTCCCGCATTGAAGATGTGAATGGGAACTGGGTTAATTATAATTATTCAGGTGATAAGCTTAATAGTATTACTTCAAACGATGGGCGTAAAATCTCTCTAACATGGTCAGGGGATTATATTTCTGCCATTGATGCAAATGGACGAAGGTGGAGTTATAATTACGGCGCGCCGCATTTTAATAATCCAAGGCTTGGAGGCCAAGCCTTAAAATCTGTACGTCAGCCTGATGGTCAATCTTGGGAGTTTTCACGCCTAAATAATGGTAGTAACGACTTTACGCCTTTTCCAACCAAGGGTGTGTGTGATGCTACAAAAAATATTTCAGGTGTTCAAATAAAACACCCTTACGGGGCAATTGGTCAGTTTAAGGTTAAATTGATTACAAATTCACGCCACTTGATGACGGACCCGATAGATGGGCAACATTATGGTACGGGTGTTGTACCAAGTATAGATGACGAAACAGGGTGCGGCGGCTTTTTAGCGGGCCATTTTTTTGCATTCCATTCAATTGCATTGGATCAAAAGACTATCATCGTGTCGCCATCTAAAACTAAGACATGGAAGTGGGAATATGAGGAGCCTAGCGGAAGTTATGAAACTGCGTTCCCGCAAGATTCTGACTCCACTGACGGCCCTTTAAAAACACGAACTGAAATACGGCCTGATAACAGCCGTATTGTCACACATATAAACCGTCAATATGGGGTGACTGAAGGGCGTATTGAAAAACGTGAATATTTTGGAGCAACGAGCAATACTCCTTTAAAAACTGAAACAATGAGCTATGTATATGGGCACCGCCTGGGGCCTAAAAACATTGGAACGCGTACTTTAAAAGAATTTGCAGCAAGGCTCACGCATTCCTATTTGACAAAAACTGTCACGCAGCAAGATGGCGATACTTTCACGTCTGAACGTAAATATAACATGGACCCATCTAAGTCTGATTATTCCTATGGCCGTCCTGTTGAGACGCGGTCATATTCGAATGTCAGCACTGAGCCTCGGATTATCCAGACGGAGTATGAGCATAATACGGCGAAGTGGATACTCGGATTGCCCAAACGTATGCTGCAAAATGGGCGCGAGATGAGCTCATATGCGTATGATAGTTTTGGCCGCAAAACGTCTCAAACACGTTATGGTAAGCTCTATGGAAGTTTCCGCTATCATACTAACCTCAATTACCCAGAAAACCTTGGGGCGCTTTACCGTGTGACCGATGCTTTAGGCCGCAGCACGGAACTACGCGAATATAAACGCGGAGTTCCGCAACGCATTCGCAGAGCTATTAATACGGCTGATGAGACGAATGAATATCAATATGTGGACGATAATGGCTGGCTTACCAGTCAAGTGGACGCGGCAGGCAAAACCACACTTTATACGCATGATGTTATGGGCCGTCTGACCCAGATTAACCCGAATGGTAGCTGGGCGAATACCGACATTACTTACGATTTTAACGGCGGCGGGGCGGTGCAAACTATCACGAAAGGCCAAGCCCGCACAACGGTCACCTATGATGCCATGTTCCGCCCGCGCTTAGAGCGCACCCAAGCGCTAGATACGGGATGGTCATCTTATGTGAACACGGAATATGATCCGCTAGGCCGCGTTATATTTACCTCCCAGCCATCCACCAACCCAAATGAGGCTAAAGGCGTCGAGAGCAGCTATGACGGTTTGGGCCGCATGGTCGAGCGCGGCGAAAATGTTGCGCCATATGCGCCGACAGGATATAGATATTTGAGCAACCATAGACGGCGTGTAATAGACCCATCAGGGGCTTATACGGATTATTATAGCTATGGCTGGGATGGTCCAGGCAATGAAGATTACCGCCTTATTTATCAATATGCAAAAGGGGGCGGGCAGTATTTACGTAGAACAACCTTACGTAAGAACATCTATGGCCAGCTTACAAGCCTGCAGCAATATGGCCTATCAGGCGGGGTAACAAACAGCCAATACCAATATTTTATTTATGATGATGAGCAGCGCTTATGTCGCCACCATGTGCCAGAGCAAAACTCAACCCGTTATGAATATGACGCAGCGGGACAAATGATTGCCTATGCTAAGGGCCAGGGCAGCTCAAGCTGCGAAGTGCCAAATACTGATGCACGGGTAGAGATGAGCTATGACGGACTTGGGCGCTTGGTTGAAACTGACTTTAACCACGCAGGCACGCCAGACATTACCCGCACTTATGACGAGGTTGGAAATGTTATCTCAGTGACCCGCGGGGAAGGGACAGATGCGGTTGAGTGGAGTTATGGTTATAACTCGGCTGATATACTCAATGCGGAAACTTTGCGCTTGGACGGACGTAACTTCAGGCTTCGTTATAATTATAATAGCTCTGGCCATATGACCCGCCGCCGCCTGCCTAGCGGGCGTAATATTGACTATACACCTGACGGGCTGGGCCGTGTGACGGATGTGGAAAGCGACGGCGATACGCTCGCGAGCGGGACACGCTTCCATGCGAGCGGGACAGTAATTTCTATGGATTACGGCAATGGTCATGAGTTTACACAGACGCTAAACGCGCGGCTTCTGCCGCAACGCGGACGCAGTGTGAAATCAGGTGTGAACCCTGCCTTTGACCAAGAGCTTATCTATGATGCTCGCGGTAAGATCACCGAAATTACCGACAGGGCGCAATCGGTTAATAACCGTACCTATGGTTATGACGGGCTGGGGCAGCTTATTGCCGCCACGGGGCCGTGGGGCGAGAACGGGGCGAGCCGCGCCCAAGCGAGCTTCACATATGACAGTCTTGGCAATCTGCTCAATAAAACCCTCGGACCGCGTAATGTGATCTTATCCTATGATAGCCGTAACCGCCTGACCCGCAGCGCGGATGCAGGAGCGCCAGACGGGCAAAGCACGGGCACGCGCACCATCGCCTATGATGTACGCGGCAATGTCACAACGCTCGGCTCTATGGGCTTTGTCTATGATTATACCGATCAGCCTATCGCTGTGTCTGGCAGTGCGAGTTTGAGCGGCAAGGTTGGCGTCAATGGCGCCGACGGCGCGACCACAGGCAATTACCGTTATGACGGGAACCTCAAGCGGGTGAAATCCGTGGTCAATGGCAAGACAATCTATAACATCTATGATGCGGGCGGAGCGCTTGTCCATGTCGACGCGGTTAGCGACGGAGAGGAAACGGATTATGTCAGCGGACCTATGGGGGCGCTTGCGCGGTATAAGACGCAAGAGGCGGGAAGCGGCTCTGCCGCGACAGGGACACAAGATGAAATAACTTATATTCATAACGACCATCTGGGCTCTGCCCAAAGCGGGACTGCAACAAATGGCGTGGTTATTTGGCGCGAGCGCTATACCCCGTTCGGCAGCGAGATTGTGGGCGTTGCAGATAATGATAACCAAGCGGGCTTCACGGGCCACATCAAAGACGGGGCCACAGGCCTGAACTACATGCAAGCGCGCTATTATGACCCTGTGATAGGTAGGTTCTTGAGTGTGGATCCGGTCACGATGATTCAAACAGGCAATCCCGCCCACTTCAATAGATATGCTTACGCTAACAACGACCCTGTGAATTTGGTGGATCCTGACGGCAGGAAGGCGACGGCTCATTTTTCTCCAAAAAATGGAGCATTTTTTATAAGAGATAATGATACAGGTGCTTTTGCTTTTTCGAGTAATTTTTTCACTGGACAATCAGGACTAACGTCCAGTCAGACAGGAGGGCCAGTTCCTTCTGGGAATTTTTCAATCTTATCACGTCCCGGTGAGATGGCAGGCATGCAAGCATTTAGATTAGAGGCAATTGATTCGAATTTTGGGGACGATAAAATAAACGGTGGAAGAGAACTCATTCGTTTGCATAATGGGACCGTTTCTCTCGGTTGCGTTACATGTCGCGTTCCACAGGATTTCATAAAAGTTCTAGATGTCTTAAGCAATACATCCACGTCCAAAACTTCAGTCGATAGGAAAGGCCTCGGTGGAATGATTGGCGGAAAAGAAACCTTGACAAACTTTGGAGAGCTAACTGTTTTGGGGGAAAACTCTAGCTTGAATTTCAACGCAAAGACAGGTGATGTAAGTATCACTACTCATACAACTAGAACCGGTAGTAGAATTAGGAGGCGAGAAACAAGAACATTGTGTACTGTAGGGGATGATGGGGGCTGCAAATGAGTAATTACATAAGTAGCATATATATTGTTCTTTTTGGATTTTTTCTATCTTTTTTAGGGTATATGTTTTTTTTCGAAACGGGCCTAAATTTAAAAAGAATGATATTTTTAATCGTATCTGTTTTTATTTTTATAACTTCCTTGTTAGCCTCGAAGGTGCACCGTCTTAATTTTTTAACGTATTTTGTTTTGACTAGCTTCACGTGTGGTTTTTTATACTCTGTTTTTTATACGTTTTTTTCTGTATACAAAGAGCTCTATTTATATTCTTCGTTGATTGAAACCGTATCAATAATGCTTCTAAGTGTAACCTTCTGCATACCTGTACTTCAACAGCGGAACTCGAAACACACGTACCGTGAAATGGTAAGAGTTTTTAATATACACAAACATACGTATATTATGATTGGCATCACAATAGTAATTGCTTTTTTGAAATTTGGCTTTCTGCACATTAGAGTAGATAGTGTTTACATTGATTTGTTACGACGTACCTCTGATAATATCTGGGTGATTTGGTCTTATGTGTTATTACCAGTTATGATGATGAGTCTGATTTCTATTTTTGGTTTTAAGTTGGTTGTCGCTCGTAAATACTCAGAATAGTTGTAGAGCAAGATAAAGCGAAGCGTGCCTTATGGCCCACTTCGACGCTAAAGCTCTGTTTTTGCGACTTATTTTGTGGGCCAAAGTGCCCCCACTTTCTTATCACCTTGGGCCAGAAGTGACACTATCCCAGAACCCTGTAAAATCCTGTATTTTACCCCTCCTTTCCAATCGGGACTCTTGAGTCAAAATCTGCTATGTTCATTGCATGGCGCAGGATGATGACTTCATTATTGGCGGTCGCAAGACTCGAAAATCTGGCTCGCAGGGTTCCCCTAGACCGAGCACATCTAAGGGCGGCAGCGCCTCTCAATCGATTGTGAAATTAGGCACGCTTTCTGGCGGGAGCATGAGCTTCACGAAGCGTCTGGCCAAAGACATGGCGATTGCGAAAAGGTCGAGCGGTCGGCGTAGTTACGCCAAGCCATCGAAACCAAAGACGGGCCGTTTTAATGCGCGGGGCCGAGGCCGCACGGCGCTCGCTGCAGGCATTGGCCCGAACCGTTCTTGGCAGACCTTTGACGGCAGCAACATCCGTTACCGCTCACGCCGCGCGGTCGTCAAAGTGCGTGTGATGAAGCTACGGGGCGGCAAAGCGAGAGCGGCTTACAGCCATCTAAAATATCTGCAGCGCGAGGGCGCAGGCGTGGAGCGGACGGAGGACTTAAATCTCTCTGAAACCAGAGGCGAGCTTTACGGCCCCGACCGTTTTGCGGAGTATGAGGACAGAGACTTCCTGCAGCGCGGCGAGCAGAGCTTTGGCGGCAAAGGCGACCCGCACCAGTTCCGTTTAATTATCTCCCCAGAGGACGGGGTAGAGTTAGCCCGTGATGTTTATGGGGGCGCGCCCACCCTGCAGCGCCAAACCAGAGACCTCATGACCCAGCTTGAAAAGGACTTAGGAACGAGCCTCGATTGGGTGGCCGTAGATCACTTTGATACGGCGCACCCGCATACCCATGTTGTGGTTAGGGGCGTGACCCATGACGGCAAGGCTTTGAACATTGCAGGCGATTATATCGCGGAAGGTATCAGAGGCCGATACGAGGAGATTATCACGCACGAGCTGGGCCTAAAATGCGAGCACGAAATCCTCGATGACTTAGCGCGGGAAACCAAACTCAACCGCGTGACAACATTAGACCGCGCCATCATCCCGCGTATCGATGCGGCCAGCTCTGTCATCGATTTGCGGGCGGGCAGTTTTAGAGTGCATCCTGACTCAGCTTTGAACCGTCATCTTTTAATCGGGCGCATGAAGCATCTCGAAACCCTCGGCCTTGCCCAGCCAACCGATAAGGGCAGATGGCAGCTAGAGCGGCATACGTTCGAGACTTTGGGCGATATGCACAAACGTGAGAACATCACCAAGGATATGGGCGCGGCAATGAAACGCGCGGGCATTAACCGCATGATGCAGCTGCATGGGCGCGAAGCTCCGCACCGCAAAATCACGGGCCGCGTTATCGGCAAAGGTCTGGCCGAGGATGAGAGCAGCGGACGGCTGCGCTTAATCATCGACGGCGATGATGGTTACGTTCACGCGGTCGAGACAGGGCCAGAGACGCGAGCGAGCGAGGCCCGTATCGGGTCAGTGGTTGAGGTCGGCCCCGCGAAACTCGGCCCCGTTGATAGGACACTCTTAGAGCGAGCCAATGCGCTCGGCATGGACATCCCGATTTACGACAAGACCTTCCACGCTATGGAGCTTGAGAAAGGGCAATCTGTAGAGGCTTTGCTGTCAGGCAAAGTCGAAGCTGAAATCCAAATGCACGAGCGCAGGCTGCAGACGTTAGTGAAAGCCGGCTTAGCGCGGCCTTACATGCGGGACGCGCAGGACAAGCCCTACTCATGGGTGCTGGCCGAGGACTTTGAGACAAAGGTGTTAGAGCTGGATAAGGCGAGCGGACGCAAGACGGGCTTGAAGCTTTTATCGGTTCACAGCTTGGAGGCCCAGCTAGGGTCGCATGGCGCGACCTGGCTAGACCGTGTGCAGATACCCTATGAGCCTGATGCTTATGGTAAGCGCGGCTTTGGAGCCGAGCTGCACAGTGCGGTCGGCAAGCGTCAGTCGTGGCTTGTGGAGCAAGGTCTGGCCTCTCGCGAGGCGGGTAAGATGGTGAGCTATGAGCGCGGCTATGTGCAGACGTTGATTGACCGCGAGGTGAATGCGGAAGCTGCGAAGATAGCGCAGCAGACGGGCAAGACCTACCGCGCCCTTGAGAAAGGGATGCGGGTTGAAGGCACATATACGGACAGGCTTGAGCTGATGTCTGGCCCTCATGCCGTGGTGCAGAGCCAGAGAGCGTTTTATCTCGTGCCGTGGCGAAGCGTCATGGAGCAGGAGCGCGGTCGCAGCATTACAGGCACGATGCGGGGCAAATCTGTGAGCTGGTCGTTCGGCCGAGGGAAAGAGCGCGGCATAGGGCGATAATCTTGGGCGGGTTGTCTAATAGTAGTAGAGAAGCGTTTATCCATCACCGCTCAAGGGGAGCAGTGTGAGTAGTCTCAGCAATGTAATGGGCGGGCTAAAGAAGAAGCCTGCCCGAATTATCCTGCCTTGGACAAATGTCCTGCCGTGTGACGAAGGATAAGGCCGTCGATAACCGCCTTGGCAACTTGGCGTTCTTCCTCACTAAACTTTGCAATCGCTTCAAACTGAAACCGCCAATCATCGGTCGGCTCCCGTTCTTGAGGGTCAAAGACAAGAGCGTCTGTTGAGATGTTGAGCGCTATGGCCAGCTTGCGCAGGGCCGTCAGTGATGGCTGGGTGTCACCACTCTCGTAACGCTGCACTTGTGTTGTATGCACCCCAATCTTCTCGCTGAGAGCTTTCTGGGTCAGGCCGCGTTCTTTGCGGAGAGTCTGGAGGCGTTGAGCGAAGGACATAGAGAACCATGCGAATGTTGTTGTCGGGCCGCTCATATAACCTACTCCAAAAAAGGTGTTGCCTTAAACATAACACATGTGTTGTATTAAACACAACACAAATACGGACTTGACTGATTCTAGCTATTTACCCGTTTGTGCTGGAAAGGCCCACTTTATGCCCCGCATCCCCGAATCGGAAATCGAGCGCATTAAGTCCGAGGTGAGCTTGGTTCGCCTTGCCGAGGTCGCAGGCGTCAAACTCACAAAGCGCGGCAAGGACTATAGCGGGTGTTGTCCGTTCCATGACGATAAGACGCCGAGCTTTATCATCAGCCCAGAGAAGAACTTATGGAACTGTCTGGGGGCTTGCGGCGAAGGGGGTGACGTCATCAGCTTTGTGCGAAAGGTCGAAGGCGTGTCCTTCCGCTACGCGCTTGAGCTGCTGCGGGATGGCTATGCCCCGACCGCTACAGGGACGGTCGTGAAAAAAGCGACCGTGCAGAAGCTGGAAGCCTTTGAGAAAGACGAGAATGACGCGGCCATGCTGACCCGCGTCACCGAGTATTATCACAACACTCTCAAAGACGCGCCCGAAGGCTTGGCTTACTTGGAAAAGCGCGGCCTGACCCATCCTGACTTGGTGGACACGTTCAAGCTAGGATTATCGAATAGAACGCTCGGCTACCGCCTGCCAGCTAAGAACCGCAAGGCGGGCGCTGATGTGCGGGGGCAATTACAAAAGCTGGGTGTGTATCGAAAGAGCGGCCATGAGCATCTGGCAGGGTCTTTAGTCGTTCCTATCATGGACACTGACCCAGACGGTAATATGACGCGAGATGTGCGCCAGCTCTATGGGCGCAAAATCCTCGATAACCTGCGCAAGGGAACGCCGAAGCATCTCTACTTAGCGGGGCCAATGGCGGGGGTGTGGAATGCGGACGCGTTCAAGGCCTCTGATGAGATGATATTATGCGAGAGCTTAATCGACGCCATGACGTTCTGGTGCGCGGGCTATCGCAATGTGACAACTGCTTACGGCATTAACGGGCTGACCGAGGAGATTATCGAGGCGCTATCCTCTCACAATATCAAACGGGTGCTTATCGCCTATGACCGCGATGCAGGCGGGGAAACGGGCGCGAGTGAGGCCTCGGAGCGCCTGACGGCGAAAGGTCTCTCCACATATCGCCTGATGTTGCCCAAGGGCATGGACGCCAATGAATACGCTTTGCAGGTCACGCCCGCCCGCGAGAGCTTTGGCGCGTTGATACGGGGCGCGAAATGGTTGGGCAATGGCCCTGCTCCGAAAGCAAAGCCTTCTTCTTTAGCTGCTGAACTCCCGACCGCCGCCCCGCAGGCCATAAGCCCGAAGGCCGAAACCTTGCCACCCCAACCGCAACCAGAGACGCCCTTATCCCAAGCCGTGCCAGAGGCAGCAGACGAAACAGACGCCATTATCCATGAGCATGAAATCCTCATCACCTTCGCCGACCGTCATTGGCGCATTAGAGGCCTCGCGCGAAATACCTCCTATGAAGCCCTGCGCATCAATCTGCTTGTGAGCCGAGACGTGAGCGGCGTGACCGTGTTCCATGTGGACACGCTTGACCTTTATGCTGCGCGGCAGAGAACGAGCTTCACGGCGCAGGCCGCATCAGAGCTGGGCCTATCCAAGGAAACCGTCAAAAGCGATATGGCCCGAATCCTGCTGAAACTGGAAGCCCTGCAAGAGCAACAAATAGAGGCGGCGCTCACGCCCACAGTGACGGCGTATGAGATGAGCGCGGAGGAAAAGCAGGACGCGCTCACGCTTCTGAAAAGCCCCGACATACTGACCCAAATCTCGGATGATGCTGAAATCTGCGGCGTGGTCGGCGAGAGCGCTAATCTGGTCACGGCTTATCTGGCCTCTATCAGCCGCAAGCTGTCCAAGCCGCTCGCCGTGCTGATACAGTCCACATCTGCGGCGGGTAAATCTGCGCTTATGGATGCGGTGCTGGCCTTCATCCCAGAGGAAGAACAAGTCTCCTATGCGGCCATGACGGGACAGGCTTTGTTCTATCTGGGCGAGACGGCGCTTAAACGTAAGGTGCTGGCAATCGCCGAGGAAGAAGGCGCGAGAGACGCCGCCTATGCTTTGAAGCTTCTGCAGTCACAGGGCGACCTCTCAATCGCGTCCACGGGAAAGGATCCCGTGACGGGCAAGCTGGTCACGCAGGATTACCGCGTCGAAGGGCCAGTGGCCTTGATGATGACGACGACCGCCATTGACCTCGATGAGGAGCTGAAAAACCGCTGCTTGGTGCTCTCCGTCAATGAAGGCCAAGAGCAGACGCGGGCCATCCACGCAAGGCAACGCTTTGAGGAAACGCTCGAAGGCTTGATGGCGCGGCAGTTAAAATCATCTGTGCTGACCCGTCACCAAAATGCGCAGAGGCTTTTAAAGCCGCTGCATGTGGTGAACCCTTATGCGGGAGAGCTGACCTTCTTATCAGACAAGACCCGCACCCGCCGCGACCATAGGAAATATCTGGGCCTCATCCGCGCCATTGCTTTGCTGCATCAATATCAGCGGCCCGTGAAATCTATCACGACGGAACACGGGGAAATCATAGACTATGTGGAGGCGACCCTTGATGACATTGCGCGGGCTAATCTCTTAGCCGCTGATGTGCTTGGCCGAACCTTGGATGAGCTGGCCCCGCAGACACGGCGCTTGCTAGACCTCATTGTGCGGATGGTCACAGCCCAGTGCGAAGCGGGCAAGGTTGAGATGCGGAATTACCGTTTTACCCGCCGTGATGTGAGAGAGGCGACAGGCTGGGGCCTGACCCAATTAAAGGTGCATCTGCGCCGCTTGGAGGAGCTGGAATATCTCATCACCCATATGGGAGGCCGTGGCCGTTCGTACGTTTATGAGCTGGCTTATAATAGCGAGGGCGAGGACGGTGCTCCGTTCTTGATGGGGTTAATCGATGTCGAGTCATTAAAGAAATCTGGAAAAAAGAATAACTACGACGCAAAGAAGGCGGGGCAAAAACAGGGCTTGGCGGGGCATGGTCGGGGGGAAGTCGGCCCCAAGTCGGGGGGTGGTCGGGCCAAGAAAAACGGCGTTAAAGCCCCCAAAAACAAGGATGATAGCGGCGAAGTTGTGCCATTGGATGCGAAAGCGTCGCCGAAAGGTAATATAGACCCTGCAGAGACAGCCCCGTCATACGCACATGGATAATGCGGTTAGCGACTTCGAGGCTTATCTGTTGCGGTTCAGTGACTGGCAGCTCGTGCATAATTACTCGCCTAAGACGGTTGAGACGCGAGAACGGGCTTTGCGGGCCTTCTTCAAATGGGCTGAAATGCGAAGCCTGACCCATCCCAAAGATGTGACGCGGCCCATCTTGCAGCGCTATCAACGCCATCTGTATTTTTACCGCAAGAAAGACGGCAACCCGTTATCGTTCAGAACGCAGGCCTCACGGCTCACGCCGATACGCGCCTTCTTTAAGTGGCTCGCGCGTGAGAACCATATCTTATATAATCCCGCAGGCGAGCTGGATATGCCGCGCCCAGAGCAGCGCTTGCCTAAAGCCATACT
Source organism: Litorimonas sp. (assembly GCA_039962885.1). Classification (GTDB taxonomy): domain Bacteria; phylum Pseudomonadota; class Alphaproteobacteria; order Caulobacterales; family Maricaulaceae; genus Litorimonas. The sequence goes on from JBDVGI010000122.1 coordinate 13,257, forward strand.
CAGCCCGCACGAAGTTGAGCGTGTGCTGATGCAGGCTGATATTACGACCCCTGCAGGGATGCGTGACCGCGCCATTATGGAGCTGTTATACGCGACCGCGATGCGCCGCGCGGAGGCTGCAGGGCTAAAGCTGTGGGACGTGGATTATGGCCGCAAGGCGATAACGATACGCGAGGGCAAGGGTCACAAAGACCGCATTGTGCCATTGTCCGAACGGCTGGAAGCGTGGCTGGTCAAATACCGTGATGAAGCCCGCCCCCAATTTACAACGCGGACAGATGAGGCCACGCTGTTTATCAACCGCTTTGGCCAGCCAATCGAGGACAAGCGCCTGACCAAGAACATCGGGAAATATGTCCGCGCGGCGGGCATTAAAAAGCAAGGCGCGTGTCATCTGTTCAGGCATACGGCGGCGACCCTCATGCTGGAGAACGGGGCCGATATACGCTTCATCCAAGCGCTTCTCGGTCATGCCAGCTTAGAGACGACACAAATCTATACGCAGGTGTCCATCACTAAACTTGCTGAAATCCACAACGCGACCCATCCCGGAGCGAAGCTGAATAAGCGGCTATCCGATGAGGATATGGACGCGCTCGCCGACCTCTGACGCCATTATCCTGACGCGCTCCGCAGCCCTCAAGGGGCAAGCCCTTGACCGCCACGGCCCGCTCTAGGAAGGGCTTATCAAGAGGTCTATCTGGGAATCTGGTCTTACTCTTTAGCCGCTAATTAAAGAAAACCCTGTTCAATCGCGCGAGAATCTTGCAATCTCAAAACTGTATATAGGCGTTTTTTTAACGAAGGAGAGACACGACCCAGAGAGTGCAAGCTAACATATTATAGCGCTTAGAGTTTTTGCGATTGTTTACGACGGCCCCCGTCAGGGGAACCTGTTCTTGAGTGTCGATCCTGTTGGGTTCTTGGACACGGGGCATCCTGCGATGTTTAATAGATATGCTTATACATTTAATGACCCTGTCAATCTTACAGACCCTACGGGCGAGTGTCCGATGTGTATTGGAGCGCTTTCTAGTGTTGTGCTTGGTGCTGTTATTCGAGGGGCCACTGGCGGAGACATTTTTGATGGAAAGGCAATTGCTGCTGACGCCGCGTTAGGTGCGGTTGGTGCTGGGATTATTGGTAAGGCCGCACAACTTCGTCAGATTTCTCAGGCTGGAACTGGAATTTCAAAATCAGTCGCTCTAGGAAAACGTGGAGAACGAGCCGCAGGCGTTGCTAAAGGTGGTAAAGAAGGTTTTAAAAATGCTGCTGGTAAGCAAAGGTTCACTGATGGTGGTGCTGGAACGAGCGGTGTTACCGAGGTCAAAAACGTTGCAACACTTAGTTCGTCAAATATTGCTCAGATAGGCGATGAAGCTGCATTTGCCGTCGGTGATGCTACGAAAAGCGGTGCTATGACTTTATTCACAAGGTCAGGAACAGGTAATATTGCAGCAGCTCAAACTGCCGCTTCAAATGCAGGCGCAAATCTAACTGTTAAGACACTACCTAACACTGGAGCTAATGGTTTTAGAAAAGGCCTGTTCTCTGGTGAAGCAGCAGCGGTAGGTGCTGCAGCGGGTGGAGGATGTGCAGCCGCTAGCGGAGGAGAACATTGTTAATAATGCAATGCTAAACCT
>JBDVGI010000123.1:0-15833 GCA_039962885.1 Litorimonas sp.
TGGGAAAAACATTTACCAATGTATTAACTCGTGTTTTAGGAATTTTATTAGCAACTTTGGCAACGCAATTTATTCTTGATGGAATTAAAAGCGCTCTATTTTAGCTTAGTCTTCAAACCCAACCAATTTAGGTGCTACCACCTCTGGCGCTGTCTGGCTAGCTTGTGGCCATGCACAATAATCCGCGGCATAATAAGCCGAAGGTCTGTGATTGCCAGATAGTCCCGGCCCGCCAAATGGCATAGACGAGGCCGCGCCTGTTGTAGGTTTATTCCAATTTAAAATGCCCGCCTTCATATCCATTTGCGCGCGAGCCCATAAATCTGCATCATCACTGACCAATCCGCCGGCCAAACCAAACCGCGTATCATTTGCCCGCGCAAAAGCCGTATCGATATCGGCGACGCGGATCACTTGTAAAACGGGGCCAAATAATTCCTCATCTGGAACCGATGCATCAGTCACATCAATCATAGCAGGGCGTAGAAACGCGCCGCTTGGGTTTGGGCGCTCTAAAGCTTGAATAGAGGCGCCCCCTTTGGCAATTAACATGGCTTCGAAATCCATCGCCGCTTGCGCAGAGCGCGCGGAGACGACTGGCCCCATGAACACATCTTCATCCCACGGCCCAACCGTTACGCTTTTCATACGTGCCAAAACCGCATCAATGACATTATCGCCAAATTTCCCTTGAGGCAGAATTAACCGCCTTGTGCAAGAACAGCGCTGCCCGCTTGTGATAAATGCAGACATAAAGGCGATGTCCGCAGCCGCGCTCACATCGGTCGGTTCGGCGATAATTAAAGGATTATTTCCGCCCATTTCAAGCGCGAGCATAACTTCAGGCCGTCCGCCAAAATATTTATGGAAAGCCGCCCCTGTTTGCGCGGAGCCTGTAAATAATAACCCGTCAATGTCGGCTTGTAATAAAGCCCCGCCCGTCTTTCGTCCGCCATTTACAAGGTTCAGCACGCCCTCTGGTAGGCCGGCAGTCACAAACGCCTCAATCATAATCTGCGCTACGGATGGCGTTAATTCCGACGGTTTAAACACAACCGTATTACCTGCTAATAATGACGGAACAATATGACCATTGGGCAGGTGTCCCGGGAAATTAAATGGACCAAAAACTGCCATAACTCCGTGCGGACGGTGTGTTAAAGACATGTTTGCTGTGGCATCGTGCCCCGTGCGTTCTGTGTAGGCCTGAATAGAAATCGCGACCTTACCCGCCATAGCTCCTGCTTCAATTCTGGCTTCCCATAGCGGCTTACCCATATCGCGAGAAATGGCGAGCGCGAGCGCGTCTTTACGGTCCGTTAATGCCTCTGAATAACGGCGCAACATATCCGCGCGAGAGGAAGCATCGGTGCGTGACCAATCTTGAAACGCAGCTTTAGCGGCAGCAACTGCGGCATTAACTTGAGTGGCATCTGCTGCGCGGCCTTGCCAAACAGATTCCCCTGTCGCGGGACAAATACTGCTAAATCCTGCACCTTTGCCAGATTGCCACGTCCCAGAAATATACACGTCAAATGTCATTATCTTATCAAGTCTCTACGTTAGTTTTTCATGAGCTTTTTAATTGTCTTGGCATCAATTCGGCCATCGGCAATACGGTTTAAAATTAACGCGGCCAAACCAGCTCGTTCTGACAAGCTCTCTGTAACCATAAATTCTTCGGAGGAATGAATACGTCCGCCTCGAACGCCAAGCGTGTCAATATTTGGCGTGCCTGCGGCGAAAACATTATTACCTTCACAGACCCCGCCTGTATCGCGAAATGTCAGCGATAGCCCCAAAGCTTTGCCTGTCAGTGTGACATCAGAGATAAGTTTATTTTGCGCGGCATTACGCGGTTTGGGCGGACGGTAAAATCCACCGTGGAAATGTCCCGTTATGCCTCTGCGCTCTAGCGCATTCTCATAAGCAGCTCGCACCTTTTGTGTTGCCCAATCCGCTGCGGCGCTATCGGGAGCGCGTACACCCATACGCACAACGGCCAATGCTGGAACAATGTTAACGGCGTCCCCGCCATCAATAGAGCCGACATTTAACGTCACACCTTCATATTGACCATTGAGCGCTTCAATCTCGAGCGCAAATTGCGCTGCGGCCATAAGCGCGCTATTGCCATCTTCGGGGTTTCGGCCCGCATGGGCACTACGGCCATGAAAAACTATATCAAAAACCGCCGACCCTTTACGACCGCCCACCATAGATCCATCTTCCATAGAGGGTTCGAAGGTTAAGCCAATATGAGCGTCCTTAGCTGCGTCCATAATCATTGGGTTAGAGGCGAAGTTCCCAATTTCTTCATCGGGCGAGAGGATGATCGTATATCCTAATTTCTCTTTATCCCCGCAAGCTTCAAAGGCTTTCAAGGCTTCAATCATGACGGTAATTCCGCCTTTCATATCTGCCAGCCCTGGACCGCCCATTTTCCCCTCGCCTAAGTCTTTGATAGTTTCAAAAGTTCCCGGCGGGAAAACTGTGTCATAATGCCCCGTCAAGATAACTTGCATTGGAGCCTCTTTGCGGGCCTGCGCGCGTACAACTGGACCAGATTGAAATTCCGACATTTCGCCTTTATCATTGACCTTTTCAATCGCCTGCGTCGGGATGAAATCCACCTGCGCCTGTGTTTCAGACAAAGCCTGCGCCAATAATTTAGAAAAAGCGTTAAGTCCGTCTGCATTCCAGCTGCCTGTGTTGACGGCAGACCAACCCATTACACGATCTTTCATCGCGCTTTGACGTGATTTTAATAAATCCAAAACCGCCTTATCGGCATCAGATAAATCTTGTAAATCAATATCTATATTATCGGCTTTCATGTATGGCTCCAATTCTTTTATCTTGTAAATTTTGTCTATCTTTGGAAATCATATAAAGCCCCCAAATTCAATAGCTGTGTTAATTCATCTAGGGCAGTTCGGGTTTCAACCAGAAACTTGCGGTCCCCTAGGTCGTTAAGTTCAAGACGGTCACGATAATGCGTTTGAACCCAAACCTCTAGCGCTGTAATTTTATCCGCGTTCATCACAACAGCTGGCTCTATTGCCGCATGTTGAGCTGCATTAACTTGGACACGTAGCCGCAGACAAGCTGGCCCTCCGCCATTGCTCATTGATTGCCGCAAGTCTAGATAATCCGCGCCATCCAATGGGCCATCTGCAGCAAGCGCCGTTTCAACAAAAGCTTTGGCGCTTGGCGTATCTTCGGCTTCAATTGGTAGAATTAAATGCATGGCTCCGTTGGGCTTCGTAATTAATTGGGAGTTAAATAAATAGGACTTTACCGCATCGGACAAAGGCACATCCGCGCGCGGCGCCATTAAAAATACAGGTTCAAATCCAAGCACGGCACTTTGTTTTTGTATCTGCGATCTTAAAGTGTCTATATTTGCAAAAGCATCTTCATGGAAAAACAAAACATTTCCATTAGTCACACAAACAACATCATTATGGAACGCGCCCGCATTTATCGCCGCAGGAGACTGCACCGCATGGATAACATTTTTATCGTCTAACCCATGCAATCGCGCGACAGCTTGGCTCGCCTCAAGGGTTTGGCGAGCTGGGAATTTCAAGCTTGCCGCGCCGCTTAAAGCTTGGCGGCCATGCACAAATAACTCCAATCCCTTTGCGCCGTGATGGGCAGCAAGGCGGTTATGATTTGCCGCGCCTTCATCGCCAAAAAGGGATCCATGCGGTAAGGCTTCATGCACAGCAAAATGCGCATCATCTTTGAATATCGTTTTAAGTGTACGGTGCGTTTGCGGACCTTCGAGCGCGCGGTGCGGCATTGCGGTTAAATTGGCAGCCGTTAAATGCACGCGCCCGTCACCTGTGTCAGGACTTGGCGAAACTGTGGCAGCATTCGCCGTCCACATGCAAGACGCCGAAGACATATTTGCCAATAAGGCAGGATTATCACGGCAAGCCGTTTCGACAATATCGCCGTCATTGCCAGCATAACCAATTTGCCGTAGGGCCGACATAAAGGGGCGCTCATGCGGAGGCAAGACCCCTTGGGCAATGCCCAATGAGAGCAAATGGCGCATTTTCGACAAGCCTTGCATCGCAGCAGCGCGCGGGTTAGACGCGCGGCCTTTATTGACACCCGATGCGAGGTTCCCATGACTAAGGCCTGCATAATTATGCGTTGGCCCAACAAGTCCGTCAAAATTTATCTCGAAAAACGGCTTCATGACATAGGCTTAACTGCGCGGCGTTTATCATAAACCCTAGCAATATAGATGTCAGAATCTAACACAGATTGCGCGGCTTCATCCGCCTGCGCGCTCACGAGGTTGCCCATCCCAAAAGTCGCTCGAAAATCTTTGAGCTTACCTCCAAAATGAATGAGTTTTTCTTCACCCATGTCCGTCATGGACTGGCTGAGTTGATACGTCCGAGAAATCAACGTGTCTTTGACAAAACATTCAATAGATGGCCCGCCATCAAAAAGGTCGCATAAATCCGTTTCTTTAAAACCTGCTTCCAACAAAATACCGCATGCAATTGCAGATAATTCATGCGGCTTGCCCGTGCAGTCTCTCACCGCTTGCGGGAGTAAGTTTAACATAATCGGTAGCGACGGAAGAAGCTCGATTATGAACCGTCCATCGGATGAACTGAGTCGATCAGCAATTTCAAAATCTGTTTGAATAAATCTTGAAGTTAAATCCTGCCAAAATGGCGAATTACCGTTTTCGTCAAACCATCCTCGAATTTCCGCCATAAGGCGCGTATCAAATAAGTCCTGATGCCTTTCGATAAAGGCAATGCGACCCAAAGATAGCAAACGACTCATCCCCGTCCCCCGGCCTTGGGGCGATAAATACATAGTCGCCAGTTCCGTATAATCGTCAAAATCTGTCGTCAATTGTAACGTCTCATATTTAACGGACAAGCCAGCAGCAGAGCTACGGCGAGCATGACGGGCGCGCTTAAAAGAGTAAAATGGACGTTCAACACCAAGCTTAGGAATGATCCCAGATATTCCGAGGATTTCATCACCGCGCTGCGCAGTAAATAACACACGGTTTGCTGTTTTATCGCCCGATAAAAACCTGTGAGTTTCCTTTATGTAATCTGCAACGCGCTCTCGCGTTCGCGGGACAGTTGTCAGACCTTCACCAGCTGATTTTGTAAACGCATGAATCGCGTCAATATCATCTATTGTGGCAACACGGAAAATATCCACGGGCGGCCTCCAAGAATTGTCAAATCATAAGCCGTCCGCAGGATGCGCCAGCAGTTATAATTGGTAAGCCGCGTTACAAAAAATTGCAGGATTTAGCAAATTAAAATATATAATAAAATCACGGCAATTAGAGCTAACCTCCGGCGTCACCACGCAAAAGGGCGGCAGCGCCAATTAACGGGGCTAAGGGAGATGTCATAAGCCGCATAGGAATATCTTTGACGTAATCTGACAAAGCCCCTCTGTGAAGATAACGATTCATGGCCTCAACCTGCATATAATGCTCTATCATCCGCTCGCTCACACCGCCGGTAATCACGATACCGCCGCGCGCACCGCCTGATAGAGCTAGGTCGCCAATTGCACCCATCGCCGCCACAGCCCGAACCTTGCAAATGTCACTGCAGATAGGGTCGCCAAAGCGCGCTTGCTCGCGAATGTCATCGGGTGAAAGCGGGGCATATTTCACACCATGAATTTCACACATAGCCTTATGAACTTTAGCGAGGTTTTTTCCCGAGCTAATAAGCTCAAGCGAGACAACATCATGAGTTTTTAACAAAATTTGTAATAACGCAAACTCAAGCTCTGTTTGCGCGCTATAAGCCATACGCCCACCTTCAGTCGAAATGACTTGCCATTTAGGTTCCGAATTAGATGTTTTAATTGGAATTAAATACCCAACACCAAAGCCTGTCCCCGCGCCCGCCACCAAAATGGGGGCGTTCGTAAAATAGCGGCCAGCACGTAATATTGTAAAGTCTTCAACTCCCAATTCGACCACGGAACGTGTCATGCCTGCAAAATCATTATAGAGCGCGCAGGTTTCAAATCCGTAGCGGGTTTCAAGTTGCGTCGTTGAAATCTCCCATTCTGTATTCGTGAGTTTCACATGCCCCTGCTCCACAGGTCCTGCCGCCGCAAAGGCCGCGCGCCTTGGACATTCCTCAAGGCCTTGAATATATTGAGCAAGCGCAACGTCAAATGATGGATAGTCAGAACATTGCATTTTTGAAAAATTGCGGACGTTCCACTGACCATCCAAGCTACGTTGCAGGCAGCCAAAGCGCACATTTGTACCGCCAATATCGCCCGCGAGAATCACATCATTGCCTGGGATCATTCAACCAAACGCGTCATAACTGTGAGTTATCGCAATAGAAATTTGCCGCGCTAATGCTGCGCCTCGTCGCATTGGGTTGATTATCGCATCTGAAATATGCGGAGATTCTCCACTTTTTACGGGCTTCACATCAGATTTTTCTGTGAGTTTTTTAGCCCAATCTACAGATTGCATTTGCGGCGGATATAGATCCTTTAAATCTTGAATAATTGAATCAATTTGAAAAGTCTGGAGCCGCTGCAAAATATCTAATTGCGAGGTTCCATATTTGTTATAAGCTGGCAACTCCGTCGCTAGAATCAACATTTTCATAATGACAGCTAAGCGTAAGGCATGAAGAATTTTCAAGCTCGTGTCATCTTCTGATCGCGCAACCCCCATAACAGCAGCGCATTCGAACATGTCAATCCGTAGCATATTAGCCAAGTCCGTAAGCTGCGCGCGCCAATCTGATGTTTTTAGCATCTTAGAGACTTGCATACACTTTACCGACAGAGCCGCTTCATTGCCTGACAAAGCGCGGCTAATCCAAAAACCTGGGTCAAAAAGACGGCCATAACCCGTTAGAATTGAAATATTTGTCCGCTCTGCCGCTGTCGCGGCCAAACCAAATATTGATGCAGCGCGAGCCGATTTTTCCATCAATGACGCATATTTCTCTGGGTCAATATTAGCGGCACGGCCAAGACCGTAAAATACATTTGCGGGCACAGAAAATTGCTGCAAAATAGCATTGTGCGGAATGGCCCGTAATTGCCGCGGGTCAAACCTATCAGATTTACTCTCACTCGCTGCGCGTTTGACCGCCCTAGATCCCGTTGGCACTAATAGATTTTGTCCGAATCCTCCAAGCAGGTTTGTGTAATTTGGGTCTTCATAAAGTGCTTCTTGTTTGGCAGACAGTGTCCGAAACACATCCCAAGAAAAATCTTTATCCGTATAAAATGGATCCTCCAAAGCTTGCGCTCTATCTGCGTATCTTGCTGCAATGATAGAGCTGACACTTGCATAAGCCAAAGTGTCCGTTTGAAACCATAAAAACCCGTCCCCGCCCTGAAAGCTCGTTTCATGCAAGATAGGGATATTTTTGTCCTCAAATTGCCGCATAGCCCATGGGCTCATGACATAATCAATACGGTCTTTGAGTGTTCCGGGATGTCCGCCGCGCCCCATAGACTCGCCGTGAGTATTGAACACAATCGCTGTTACATCCGTCAGGCCGTGTTTAGCCAATTCCGCAGCCAAGTGAGATTGCAATCGTTCAATCGACAAAGTCGCAGGTATCTGCCCCATAAAGCGGCCCGCATCCGAAAATCCTGTTTGAATAGCAAACACGCCGCGCTTACGCACATATTCCAGATAAACTGGGTTTGCGAGCATTTTACCAATGATGCGCCCACCATTATTCAAAGCATTAGCCGTTTCAAAAAGCGGCGAAATATCCAAATGGTTTTCAAGACCATAAAGCCGCGCTAGATACAACATCCCTAGCGGAATGAGGCTATCTTCACATTCGGCAATTAACATGCGGATCGGCGTTTCTTCGTCGATATATTTATGAATTTGCGCAATCAACATCATTTGTTGATGTGCTGTATTTTTCTCAAGTTCTAATGCGGCGAAATTGACTTGTAGTTTTTTAACATTCCGCGTCATTTCAGATGCGCGCTGTAAGACCATGCGCGTGTCACTGGTAGAGCCTTTAATTCCAAAAGCCGCCCGGACACCATTAATGACATGCCGAGAGTTTAGACGAAAATGAATTCGCGCCGTCCCAAGGCCAAATATTCTCATAGATGCGCGCAGGACAATAAGGTCTTGCCGTGCATGATCGCACGTAATTTGCTCGATCGCTTCATCTAATAACGGGAAAAAACTCGCAGTTGAACGTATGCGCCGCTCTGTATCGCGAGTGAGATTGTTCGCCGCCGCAATGAGGCTCTCAGGATTACGCATATCTTCTTTAAAAAACTCTAAGTCTTGCTGCGTGCTTTCACTGGCGCGTGTTAAGATGGCCTTAAGCGCTTCCAAGGGAGCCGAATTTTGCGCATTAATCGCGTCTGCCATTTGCTTATATTGCAAAAGCTGCGCATGTTTTTCAAATAACCGAAGCCGTATGGCATCTGCCCAACTTATATCCGTGCGCCCGTCAATGTCATAACCAACCCAACTATAGAGTTTGAGCAGGCACGGCGTAATCTGCGCCCATTGATCTGGAAAAGCTGCCGCTGCAACATCTAAAATTACACGATGAGCTTTCGACATTGCGGTTTGAATACGCGAAATTGCGGCTTGCGTGTCCTTGTGTTCTTCTTGCAAGGTCGGTGCAGAACTTTGCAAAAACGGTAAGGTTTTTAAATATACTTTTTGGTCTCCGCATTCTTGGCTACCCGCCGTCGCAATATCTCCAAGTGTATCGCGAACTTCAGATGAGAGTGAAAAGGTTGGGTGCGCTGTGAGCACAATCGCTTGGCCCGCCGTTTGCGCCCAAATTTTAAAAGCTTCAAATCCGTCTTGGGCTTTGGCCTGAGCGAGGGCTTTTATAGTTGTGCCCATTGTGTCTACGCCCGCGCGGTAATGCAGACGGCGCGCGCGGCTAACCGCATTTTCATCAGAAATAAGCTTCACCAATGATTCAATGTCTTTAAAGGCAATTTTACGCGTCTCTACATCTTTAGAAATATCATAAGCGAGGAGTTTGACGGGGTTAGATTGCGGATCGCTGTCAATGCGGGCCTCATGCTGTTTTAGGCGAGATGATAAGCTCTCATGCCATTCCTTATCTGTTATCTGGCGTGAAATAGTCATTCCCCTTTAAACGGCCTAATTGCCATGCGCTTTACGACCTATCATATCTGTATGCACAAGGCGATAGCCGCAGTTACTAATAGCCCTTCGCGTTTATAAATATGAATTAACAGCGTTATTAATGAAATGAACAACCTTTCCATATGTATGAAAACTTATTTTCATACATACTTTCAGAATTACAGTTGGGGGCATAATTTCACCCTAACCTAGTATAACACGCTTGTTTTTGCACAAACCAGCCGATATGGCCGTTCCATGAAAGGTCGTCTCGCATTTTTGGAACGCTGGTATGAAGGCACGAAAGCTCTTGCGCGGCACCCACGCGCCTTCCCTGCGCTATGCGGCCTATCCTTTGCTGAAAGCTCGTTCTTTCCTATACCCGTAGATTTAATGCTCATCCCTATGGTTCAGGCGGCCCCGCATAAATGGTGGCGTTTGGCGCTTTGGTCGAGCTTATTTTCTGTGCTTGGCGGTATATTTGGATATTTTATCGGGTTGATGTTTTTTGAAACGATTGCCGCGCCGCTGCTCGATATGCTTGGAAAAACAGAGAGCATGCAATCCTTCCGCGAGAGTATTAATAAGCATGGCGGCCTTTGGGTGTTTGGCGCAGGCTTTACGCCCTTTCCCTATAAGGTTATAACCATCATGAGCGGGGCAGTTCCCATTAGCTTTGGCGTGTTTGTCGCCGCGAGTACAATTTCGCGCACACTACGGTATCTTGTTGTCGCAGGCATCGTTCGCCTTCTAGGGCAGCAAGCCGAGCAATGGATGAAAAACCACTTTGCTATTTTCACGATTGTCAGTTTTAGCGCGCTCATTGCTCTATATGTCGCCTATAAGCATTTTTTCGGACATTAATAGTTAGGCGAGCAGCCCTATAACAGGCTTGAATCCGTAAGAGGCAAAAGCATTGTTTCGGGCTACATCCGTGTCCCTATTTGGATGAGGACCAATTAAAAAAGCGGAATCTGACCCGACAGGCACAGCCCTAACGCAGCCTTTTTCTGTCAATTTTGATAAAACCGTTTCAACCCGTTTAGCAATCGCAGCGCCGCTATCTATCCATTGCACAGATTGAGTTACGCACGCTTTGAGGTCCTCGCGCAAAAGCGGGAAATGCGTACATGCCAAAACAACTGCATCGATATGCATACCGTTCGGGCTTGTAAACATAGGGGTAAGCTCACCTTTAATCACATCCATATCCACGGGTAGGCCAGATAGTTTTGCTTCCGCTTCGTCGACGAGGTTCACTGAACCTTGCAAGATTACTCGGCAGTCGCTGGCGAAGTCTTCGATGAGACGGTCGACATATTTACGCCTGACCGTTCCGGGGGTTCCAAGTACAGCAATTGTCTTTGTCTTTGAGAGCGCCGCAGCAGGTTTAATCGCAGGTACGACCCCAATCACAGGAATGGATAAAGCCGCCCGTATATCCGACAGAGCCGTTGTCGAGGCCGTATTACAGGCGATAACCACAATGTCAGGCGATAACATAATAACTAATTCAGATAGCAGCCTCGGCAAGCGCTTGCGTAAGTCCCGTTCTGTTTTCTCACCATAAGGCCGGAATTCATCATCGGCGACATAAGATAAATACACATCAGGGCATCTTTTGCGTATTTCTTGAGCAACGGATAATCCGCCAACCCCAGAATCGAATATAAGTGCGTGTGCCATAAAGCCTTCTGTGGCCTGATTTCCTAACTAAACCGTTATCATAATCGAATTTGGTTTATTTTATGACCACATAACGTCATAGATGATAGGTGAATTTTTCTGCATCATACCGTCAGTACACCTTATGGCTTATTTTCGGCCTGCTAATTATCCGTATAGCTGCGCTCATGCTCTCCCCTTACGACTTACACGGCGACGAAGCACAATATTGGGTTTGGGCACAAAACTTAGATTGGGGATATTTTTCAAAACCACCAATGATTGCGTGGATTATATCCGCCACAACTGCCATATTTGGGGACGCAGAATGGGCGGCGCGCTTGGCATCCCCAATCCTCCATAGCGCGACGGCCTATCTGATATTCCTCACGGCCCAAAAGGCATTTCATGCCAAGGCAGGGTTCTGGGCCTGCGCCATATATCAACTCATGCCCGCTGTTTGGGTCTCATCTATGATTATCAGCACAGATGTTGCCTTGCTGTTTTTCTGGGCCTTGGCGCTGCATGGTTGGGTGTCTATACGGCAAGACCCGTCTTGGCGGTGGGCTGTTCAGCTTGGGATAGCGATAGGTCTGGGGATCATGTCAAAATATGCCATGTTGTTTTTCATCCCCCCCTTAATCATCGCTTGCCTATGTGACCGCCCAACCCGCACAGCCTTAATTGGCACAAAAGGTTTAATGGCCGCTCTCATTTCAAGCGTCATCGTCGCGCCTAATATTTGGTGGAATAGTGCGCATAATTTCGCCACGCTCACGCATACGGCTTCTAATACAAATCTTGGTGGGAAGACGCAGTTTTTTCACCCCATAGAGTTTTTGCAATTTTCAACGGATCAACTTGGCGTTTTCGGTCCAATTCCATTTATTCTATTATGCATTGTAATTATTGGGCAAATGCGGGAGCTGCTAAGAACGAAACCGCCTAGAGAGCCTCATGACACCTTCCTCTTACAACTAGCTGTTTTTTGCATTGTCCCGCTTGTGGTTATCTCTGTTCAGGCTTTGCTCTCGCGTGCCAATGCTAATTGGGCTGTGACAGCTTACCCCAGCGCTGCGGTATTATTGGCAGGTGTTATCGCAAGTCCTAACGCTAAAGCAAAATGGCTGCGCCGCGGCCTCATCATGCAAACGTTATTTTGTAGTTTTTTATTGATAGTGTCACTTTCCCCGGTCCTCGTGGATAGAATAGGCATGACCAACTCCGTGAAACGTTTACTGGCATGGCCGCAAACGGTTGATCAGATAAATACACATTTTGCGCAAGGTCATGACGGACACGCCTTTGAGGCCATTGTTATGGATAACCGCCTGACATTTTACGGGGTGAATTATTATGGATTGCCGAAAACTGCGCCCATATTCATGTGGCAAAAACACAGCGCGCCGCATAATCATGCTGAATTAACACAGCCCTTTAGGCAACAAGGCAGCGCGCCAATTCTTTTAATTAATGTTTCAAAAAACAATGTCAACGCATTGCGCAGAGATTTCGCTCGGCTTGAACCTTTAAACCCAATCACGGTCAATATTGGCGGCGGGAAAACGCGAAAATTTATGGCGTGGGCCGCTTATGGGTATGCCCCTAAAATTTAGGACCATAACAGTTATTATTTATTTAACCCATAATTGCGCCAAGCGGCGATCACGTCCACATCCATTTCTGTAGCGTTTATAATGCGCGCTATTCGTTTTGTAATAATTCTGATGATAGGCTTCAGCCTTATAAAACGTCGTGGCCGCCAGAACAGGCGTTACAAAATCTTTCGCAAAAGGCTTATTGGCAACCGCGTTCGCTTTAGAAGCCTTTGCGTCAGCTAATTGCTCGGGCGTTGCAAAAACTGCAGACCTATAACTTGACCCTTTATCACAAAATTGACCGCGCGGGTCAGTTGGATCAATTGTCATCCAGAAGCCATCAACTAGCTCGCGGTAGCTCACTTTTTTAGGGTCAAAAATAACTTTCACGACTTCGAAATGACCTGTTTAAGTATAGCTAACTTGTTTATAATTTGGGTTATCTACCGCGCCGCCACTATAGCCAGAAATAGCTTCAACAACGCCGGGAGTTTTTTCAAAATCTGATTCACTGCACCAAAAACACCCGCCAGCAAATATAGCTTCGGACAACCCATCAGATCGTACAATCTTATAAGGTTCATGTGCCTTTGTTTTAATAATTTCAGCTTGATCACTCACCCCATAGCCAGCATCGGGCAAAACAACAGGCGCATTTGACTGCGAGCAAGCGGTTAAAATAGAGGCGGCGATAATCGCCGTAGTCAAATATATATGTTTCATGGCGGCGTTATCTTGTAATTCACACACACTTACCAATCACAAATCAGTTATGAATAATTAGCCTTCGCGCGTGGCCTTATAGGCTGCCAAAGCCCGCTCTCGTGCATATTTATGATCTACAATAGGCTTGGGGTAATTACCACCTAATGTGACCCCTGCATATTCAAGAACATTTGCGGGAGCCTCCCAAGGACGGTGAATATATTTTTTCGGCATTTTGGCCAATTCAGGCACATATTTACGGACGTAATCTCCGTCGGCATCAAATTTTTCGCCTTGGCTAAATGGGTTGAAAATTCGAAAATATGGCGAGGCATCTGCGCCGCTACCAGCAACCCATTGCCAACTTGCAGCATTAGAGGCAGGATCAGCCTCTAGTAAGGTATCCCAATACCAAGCTTCACCTAAACGCCAATCTTGCAGCAAATGTTTAATCAAAAAACTCGCGCATACCATGCGAACACGATTATGTTGCCAACCTGTTTGCCATAGCTGCCGCATGCCTGCATCAACAAATGGGTAGCCCGTTTGCCCGCTTTGCCACGCCTTAAGATCTACGGGATCATCGCCCCATGCAAAATTATCAAAACTAGGTTTAAAGTTTTCTGAGGCGAGTTTTGGGAAATTATACATCAATACATATGAGAATTCTCGCCAACCTATTTCTGATAAAAATTTATCTGGGTTTTTGGATTGCTCCATCGCCGCATTCCAAATTTGGCGCGGAGAAATTTCCCCATGTGCCAAATGCGGAGATAAGCGCGAGGTTCCACTTTCATTTGCCGCCATGTCGCGCTGAACGGCGTAGTCCTCAAGTGAATTCTCCAAAAACTGAGTGAGCCGGTCATGCGCGCCCGCTTCGCCCGCATTCCAGCCCTGCATAATAGTCCCCCCCCAGTCTAAATTGTCAGGACAGAGATTTAAATCACTGACCTCAAGTGAGGTGATTTTATGAGATAGAAGCTTTGACGGCACAGGTAGAATATCACCTATTTTTAATTTCGACCTGACACTACGCCAATAAGGCGTAAACACCTTATAAAATCCGTCTGTTTTGGTTTTAATTTCCCAAGGCTCGGTTAATAAATTACCGTTAAAAGATTGCACATCAATGCCGCGATTTTTGAAATTTAATTTAATTTCTGCATCAATACACCTGCCAGATTCCGTGTAGCGCCGATTCCAATAAATTGCTTTCGCGTCTGTGTTTTGAATGATGTCATTTAAAATATCTTGAGCGGCACCTCGGCGGATGATTAATTCCCCGCCGCGCATTTGAATATCTTGGGTCAACGATAAAAGACTATGATGCAGCCATATGTTTTTCGCGCCTGAAGCTTTGCTCTCATAGCTTGGGTCTTGGATATAAACCAAAATTAAAGGCCGCCCAGTTTGCACAGCCTTATCAAGAGCAGGGTTATCCGCAAGTCTTAGGTCACGGCGAAACCAAATAATAACAGGCGTGGTATCAGCAGCAATATTATTAGGCGACATAAGTTCAAAGGCCTTAAATTAACAGTTCAAAAAACATTAAATATAGCTTGCAGAAATATCAAATAGATCAGCCATAACAGATTCTGTTGTTGGCCAACGTCCTGCGCCTTTACCGCGAATTCGGTAACTATCCCCGTCATTAAACCAGAAAACCGCGTGGGCTTCTTCTCCGTCCGCTTGGGCTAGAAAATTATCTAACTGCAAATCTTTTAATTCCAAGTTTGCTGAAAACCCAGCCTGATCTTGCCAAATATTTGCTACGCGTTTCACAGCCCCTTTCAGGGGTACTTTTGGAACAAATCCATCTATCGTATCTTGCGCAATATTGTCTAATGACACAGATTGACCGAAGGCTAACATTGCGATCAATCTAATTTTGGCCGCTGCATCTGCTCCACTGACATCACTAGTTGGGTCAGCTTCTGCAAAGCCTTTATCTTGGGCTTCTTTTAGAGCCAGTGCATAAGTTTTTCCTGCGCTAATTTCACCAAGCATGTAATTTGTTGTCCCATTTAATAAGGCCTCAATACGCGTAATACGCCCTTTTTCACGCACACACATTTCCAAGACAGGCATACCTCCACCCGCTGCACTCGAGAATAAAAGTTGCGCCTTATATTGCTTGGCAAGGTCAATTAAATCTTGCCCGCCCGCCGCTATAGCTTGTTTATTTGCGCTAACAACATGAACGCCGCGTGCGAGCATATCTTTTGTAAAATCAAGTGCCGGATCAATCGGCCCAGATACGTCGATAAAAATATCAGGCTTACTCGCTATAATATCTGCAAAGTCTGACGTTAAAACATTAGGTGCGTATCCTTGGTCGATATATTTTTGAACATCACGCACCATAATTTTGATAAGGTCAAATCGCTCTGAATGAGCTGCAATTTGGCGGAACACACCGCCTCCAACAACTCCGCAACCCAGCATTGCCACGCGAAGTTTTTGTATTTTCGGACCAGTTTTTAGAGCCCCAGTTGTTGCGCCTACAGATGTATATTGCGGAATGCCCGGTGTTCCTATGCGGAATTTAACCTGATACTTTCGTGCAAATCCCAAAGCCTTTGGCGCAATTAAAGGCGCAGCTTTTTGTGCGGCCTCGTCCCATGAAATCTGCTCATACCGCTTTGGCTCTGGTCCTGATTGTTTCGGGTCATGTTCGTAAACTCCGTCCACATCCTTAAGTAAAACGGCCTCAACACCCAGCT
>JBDVGI010000124.1:0-3434 GCA_039962885.1 Litorimonas sp.
CTTGTGCCAAGTTTAGGAGTTAGGGCTGGAGCCTCAATTTCGCGAGGGGGGGCTGCATTTATTGGCAGTGTTAAATCTGCAATAACGGCCTGTATTCGCGTTACGCAAGCCTCATAGCTGCCGCCATCAAATAAAGGCGAAGCGATAATGATTTCTTGGGCAACTTGGTCAAAGATACAGACAATTTGCGGCCTTACCATAATGGCGTCGGGTGTCCCAATCGGGTCGGCATTCTTGCCAGACAATGTCTCGACCTGCCTAACCATGTCATAGCCTAGATAGCCAAAAAGTCCTGCTGCCATGGGCGGGATGCCATCAGGTAAATCAAAGGCGCTTTGGGCTTGAATTGCTCGCAGGGCTTCAAGCGGGGTACCAGTGCAGGGTGTAAATGCCCCGCCGCCGCGCGAAACTTCGCTGCTATTACCAGAGGAACGCCAAATCAAATCTGGTCCAAAGCCGAAAAAGCTATAGCGTCCGCGTTGCTCTCCGCCTTGAACGGATTCGAATAAAAAGGCGTAAGGCTTACCTTGCGCAACTTTGAGATAGGCAGATACAGGCGTGTCGAGATCATTGATGACGCGCGCATATATAAGCTGCGGTTTTGCCCCATGTTTGGGACTGTTTTTAATGGCAGCTTGGCTTGGGTGAATTTTAGTGTTCATTAATTATCTGTGTCAATTCCAAGAGCGGATTTCACTTGATCTGGATATTCACGCAATGGGTTATCGCGCAAGATCGCCCCTTGATAAGCGTTTTGAATATCGGTGCTAATGGCTGATGTCGTGCGCTCTTGTATGACATCTAAAAACTGTCCCGCAAGACCGTCAGCATTGGGAATGATTTCATCGAGGCGGGCAATATTCATAAGGGAAGGACCTGCGCCAAGCCCGCGAACGACATCACCGGGGCTCGCTTCAAGGAGAGCCACAGCAACTTGCGAGCCAATATCTTGCGGTGGGTTTGCGCGCGTAATGCCAACCTGTTTTAGGCTTGCGCCTTCGCCTAACTCTTCTGCGACTTGTTCTAATGTTTTCCCTTCGCGTATCTCTGTGTTTAGAGCGACAGACTTTTGAGTTAAAGCCTCATTGATCTGTTCTGTTTTCCAGAAATTGGCAGCTTGTTCTTTGATCTCTTCAAAGGGGCGTAATTTAGAATCGATTATATCTTCAACCCGCAAAGTTACATAGCCGCCAGTTGTTGTTTCAAATAAATCTGTTTCAAACCCAAGGTCAGATGTGAAGATTTCCCGTAAGACTGCATCATCAGATGCTATGCCAGGGATGCCCGTGAAACCGGCCAATGGCATTCCGTCTTGTGTGTCGCCTAATCTATCAAAATAATCATATTCGGCCATAGGCAAGTCAAGCTCTAACGCGATTTCTTCAAGTGTTTTGCCTTCTGTGGCAAGATCTTCCATTTGACCAGTAATGTCATAAAGCGCGTCTTGTGCCTTCTCGCGCAACAATGTGGTTTGCAGCTCTGCTTTTGCTGCATCAAAATCAGGAATGACAGCAGCCTGAACAACAGGGACATAAACGGCAACCCAATTTCCAAGACTGCCGAGAATGGCCTTGGCTTCGCCTTCTTGGACTTCAAAGGCTGCTTTGGCGCTTTCAGGTTCGAAAATGCCGTCAGGGCCGACGGCTGTGTAAATGTCAGGAGATACAAGACCTAGACCAGATGCAACAAGGCTCGGGTCCTCGCCTGTCAGTAAAGCCTCGACGGCTTTCAGGGCTGTTTCTTCGTCGGGAGCCGTGATTAAGACGGCATCACGCGTTTCGGAAGACCCGATTTGGCCTAGTTCAACGCGGTAATCAAAAGCATCTTTAATCTCTTCGTCAGTGATGGTCAGATCTTCGGCAAAATCTGATGGTTCCAAACGTATCATAATGACGCTGCGATATTCAGGTGCCATGAAGCTAGAGGTGTTCGCGTCAATATAAGTTTGAATTGTTTCGTCATCAGGCTCTGTAATTGGATCTATAGACTTTTCATTAATTTCTAAAAGCGTCGCTTTACGCTGCTCTGTAATGAAGTTATAATAATTCGCGGCAAATTGCGCAGGAGCCTCGATGCCGCCAATAATTGAAGGAACGGTTTGTCTGCGGCGTAGATCGCGGAGTGTGTCACGCTCAAATTGTTGACGAGAAATCTGATTTTGTCCCAAAATTTCATTGAGCTTTGTTTCAGAAAATTCTCCAGTGAGTTCATTTTGAAAAACTTCAATTTCTTTGACAGAATCGCGAGCATCGCGGCGGTTGACGCCAATGCCGAGTTCATCTGCATCCAGACTAATGACGGTATCCGTTACCATGCGGCTTAGGATTTGGTTATGCAGTCCTTGGTTATAGGCTTCCTGATTGGACAGGCCTTCGCCGCGTTCTCGTGCTAATACACGTAATTCTCGTGAAAACTGCGTTTCGAAGTCTTGCCGAGAGACCTCTTTGTCGCCCACAGCTATGACGGCATTACCGGCATTCGGTGTGAAAACATCATTGACGCCCCACACGGCAAAAGCAACCACAAGCAATCCGACAAGAATGGCAACCATAAAGTTGCGAATTTTACCGCCAATAGAGTTGGTCATTATTAAGGCCTTTAATGCTGTAACTATCCCCGTGGTCTTAACGAGCTATACCTTGTCTTACAAGATAAACTGATACGGATTTGCTTGCTAATTTCACCCGTATATCGCAATAAACCTTCATATTTTGAATTAAGCGTTCAAAGCAAAACATTTTCAGATAAGATGCAATAAGATGACAGATGATAAAACATTACGCCCTTTAATCGCCGCAAATTGGAAAATGCATGGGGATATGTCATGGATTGAAAAACTGTCCGAGTTTGATGAGATTTTTCCCTCCAGTGAGCGCGTGGAGCTGGATGTGCTTATCTGTCCTCCAAATCCGTTTATTTTTCCAATGATGGAACGGTGCGGCGGTAAAGATATTTGGCTTGGCGCGCAGAATTGCCACGCAGAGACCATAGGCGCCCATACGGGAGAGGACAGCGCGCAGATGCTCGAATCATCTGGGGCTGATTATGTAATTGTCGGTCATTCAGAACGCCGGGCTTTGGGTGAAAGTGATGCCGATGTGCAGGCTAAAGCGCTAGCTTGTGCGGAGGCAGGTCTAATCCCGATTATTTGCGTGGGTGAGAGCCTAACGCAAAGAGAGGCGGGGGACGCCATATCCGTCGTAAGTGCCCAGATTTTGGCCTCAATACCAAACATAGACACGTATGTTGTCGCCTATGAGCCTGTCTGGGCAATTGGAACTGGTAAGGTTCCAACTTTGGATGATATTGCAGATATGCACAGCGCTATACGCAGGCAAGTTGGGGGCGGCGTGCGTATTCTTTATGGCGGGTCAGTAAAACCCACAAATGCGCAGGGTATTTTGGCGCTAACGGATGTTAATGGTGCGTTGATT
>JBDVGI010000125.1:0-6587 GCA_039962885.1 Litorimonas sp.
ATTGAGACCAAAGACCTTCAGCGCGTAGAAAAACAAATCTTACTTCAGGTGATAGATAAAAACTGGCGTGAGCATTTACAGCAGCTTGATAACTTGAAATCTGTAATTGGTATGCGCGCCTATGGGCAGCGTGACCCGCTCAATGAGTATAAATCCGAAGCCTTTACCCTCTTTGATAAGTTGCTGATAAGCCTGCGCGAAGATGTCACAAAGGCCACTATGACGACGCTGATTAATGCGCAAATGCAACGTCAACAAAACGCGCAACTCCAGCAACAGCAACCACAAGCAACACCAGAGCAAGCAAAGCGCCAAGCCTTTCAGCCCATGGGACGACCAACCTCCGCTCCGCAGCAAGCGGCTCAAGCTCCGCGCTCCCCCATGGATATGATGCGAGCCGCAGCAACCACAGGTGGCCCAGTTGCGGCCACGACGTCTGATGAAAATTTTGACCTTGAGGGCGTTTCGCGAAATAGCCCATGCCCATGCGGGTCAGGCAAAAAAGTCAAGCATTGCCACGGCAAGGTAAGCTAACGCGGCTTAACAGCCTCAGATACAATATAAGCAGATGCAATATAATATGAGCCCTCTTGATGATATTTTCATCATGGAGGGCTTTTGCATATAAAACGGATTTAAATCACAGGTTGGCGGGGTCCTAATTTTTCAGCATATCAAGACCATATGCGCACAACAGCGCATCGGCGATACGTATATATAACATGATACACCGATAAAACTGCCCCCCAAACCCCTTCATATATATACCGAGCTTACGGTTAATATTGCGCTTTTCATCCAGTCTGGACGTCTCGTATTTCGTTTTAAACTTTACCGTAAACTAAAAAGGTATTGCCATGAAGACGCTCATAAAAACATCCATCTCATCCGCGACGCTCCTGCTCGCCCTAACGGGATTTATCGCAATTCCAAACACGGCTTACGCGCAGTCCTCCCCTATTAATATTTCTGCTAGTCTTGATTATGCCTCAGAATATGTTTTTCGCGGGGTAAGCTTTTCTAATACAGCCGTACAGCCTGGTTTGTCTGTATCTGCAGGAAACTTCACGGTTGGTGTCTGGGGCTCGGTCGCAGTTGGAGAAACATCGGCGCTAGCAGGTGATGAAATTGACATTTATGGCAGTTATAGCTGGAGCCTATCAGATAAAATTACAGCTAGCGTCGGAGCAACAATTTACCATTTCCCCCAAAGCGGTGATTTATTTGATTTTGATAGTACAACATTGGCAAGCACCATTGAGGGGAGTTTCGGCCTCAGCGTCAATACCGTTCTAAGTCCAAACGTAACCGCCTATTATGACGCTACATTAGATGCCTTCACGCTAACAGGCTCTGTCAGTCAAAGCTATCCTATCGCCAATAAAACAACGCTAAATGTAGGCGTAACAGGCGGATTGGTGGCGGCTGGAAATGGCAACACAGATTATGAATGGGCAACAGCTAATGCTAATCTCAATTACGCCGTAACTGGAAAATCATCTATTTATGCTGGCGTAAATTTCACTGTCAATTCAGAAGATTTTTTGGATTTTCCAACTTTTAATGACCAAACACCCAGTGATAATTTATTTTGGGCAGGGGTTGGTTTCTCTACAGGGTTTTAAATCCTAGGCGGGTTTATTTAATAGCTTCCGGCCTATGTTTAAAAACTTAGCGCGGCGTGATTTAATTAATTGTTCTGGAGATTCCTCCGATAATTCATCCAAGCCTTTGACGATAGCTGCGCCAACTAATTTAATGGCTTTCGCGCTCTGACGATGCGCCCCGCCAATAGGTTCATCAATAATGTGGTCGATAACCCCGAGCCCTTTTAAATCTTGCGCAGTGATTTTCATCGCCTTGGCGGCATCTTTAGCCTTGCTACCGTCGCGCCATAAAATGGACGCGCAGCCCTCAGGCGAAATCACGCTATAGATGGAATGCTCTAGCATCATAACTTTGTCGGCAGTTGCGATGGCAATCGCGCCGCCCGACCCCCCCTCGCCTGTAATAACAGAAATAAACGGAACTCGCAGCGATAAGCCTCGATCAATTGTACGTGCAATCGCCTCGGCTTGGCCGCGCTCTTCGGCTCCGCGCCCAGGAAAAGCCCCTGCTGTATCAACAAAACTTATAACGGGCAGCTCAAAACGCTCAGCTAAATCCATGAGCCTTACAGCTTTGCGGTAGCCTTCAGGCTGCGCCATTCCAAAATTATGATGTAAACGGCTTTGTGTATCGTTTCCTTTTTCATGACCCATAACAACAACACTGCGTCCGCGAATCTTTCCAAGCCCGCCAAGCAAAGCATTGTCGTCGCCAAATTTACGATCCCCCGATAATGGGGTATAGTCCTGAATAAGAGCCTCAACATAAGCCGAAAAATGCGGACGCGCAGGGTGGCGCGCCACTTGCGTTTTTTCCCAAGGGCCAATTTTTTCATAAAGTGATTTCAGCTCAACATCTGACTTGGCCCGAATGTCATCAGCGCCCTCGGCGGTTTCGCCGTTTTCAGCCACCAATTCAGCGAGCTTTTTATCAAGCTCCGCAACGGGGCGTTCAAAGTCTAAATAGGTGCGCGTCATAAATCCTAATCCCAATTAAGCGCGGCACAATAGCGCCAATCAATACAAGGTAAAGCCTTAAATCTGATAATCGCGAATGCTCACTTCATGACCATAACGTTGCACAAACTTACGCTTTATCCGCCGAATCCAATTTGTTTCATCTGCCAACGCCATACCTTCGGTCAGAATAACCGTATCCGTAAATTTCTTAGAGGTTAACGGTTTTCCGCCTGCTAACAACTGCTTGGCCGTAACGCCCGCGCAAAAATCCCATTCTTGGCATAAATCTGACAACAGAATATCTAAGTCTGCTTCAAGTTCTGGATGCCGACGTCTTTCCCAAACCATATCAAAGTCCTGATGTGTGTTTTAGTTTAATTCGGAGATAAAGTCTTGCGCGGCGATCTGCCCTGCAAATTGCGATAAGCCCGCACTATTTAATAGACCAATAAGGGTCGATAGGCTGGATGCGTTTAACGTCTCGCCTTCCAGCAGCGCTGCACTGCGCAACACCAATTCGGCCTGAGCGCCCGTCTTAGCCGCCTGTTGTAAAAGCACCATATCTCCATCGGAAATCTTACGGCCATCGGTAAAATTATATCCTTGCAACGCGCTACGTGCTGCGTCCGAGATTTGTGCGCCCATAGCTAGCGCAATCATTGCATCACGCCGCGCACGCGTGGCCGTTTTCTTATCACCCAGACGGTCATCAATATCGCGGCCAAGTGGGCCAAAATTAAACCCATTGCCAACAGAATCCGTTGCTAAGGCCAGTCTTGATTGGCGCTTATCATCGCTCAACCCTTGATGCAAAGCTTGCAAAGCGCCAATATCGCGCGCAGCAATCGCCTTTTCTGTGAAGCCATATAAATCGAGCGCTATCATATCTGCCGCGGGCAATGACGTTAGATTGTCAAACATGACGCCTTGTAATTCATCCTGCTTATCCTTTGGCGCGCGAGCGATAAATGCCGTGAGCGCATCTAAATTTCCAGAACGGGCCAATAAGAATAATTGTCCTGTACTTTGCGGGGTATTTTCGGCCGTTGCTGATTCCAAGTCAAAGCTGCTGGAGGCGACGACGTCATTTACATCAAATGCAATATCGGACATTAATCCCGTCAGATCATTGATGTCAGTTCCCTCTAAATTCGCCCATAAAGCTTCAAGGCGGGCTTTCGGTGATTGCGCAGTGTCTGATATAACCGCGCGGTCTATACGCGCCGGAGATAATTTTACCCGCATGAAATCAACCAGTGCATCATCGCTAGGACGTGCGGGTGGTAACTCCGTTAAGCTTTTCCCGCGCAACATCATTGACAAAAGCGCAAAATAATTAGCTTCTTCATAGCCGCTATTTTGCAGTAAATCCCGTGTTAGCTCTGCTGCGGCCACCTCATCGCGCAATACATGGCAGAGAATTCGCAAGCGCGCCCAAACAGGCTCCGCGCGGTTTTTGGTAATTTGGTCTGAGACATTACACGCCGCTGTTCCATCATTTTGAACCAAAGCACGGTCAGCGCGAAATGTTGGGCTTTGCGCTAGAACTGGATTGTGCGCCGTTAAAACTTCCAAAGCCGTATCGTCGCCTAACGCCATAACCGCTCGCAAGCGCACAGCTTCAAAGTCGTCACGCGCGCCTTGCGGAGGTTCACCTGCGGATAAAAGCGCGGCGCGTATCATATCGCGAAGAATAAGGTCTTCAGATTTAATCGGCGCAGCTTCAATGAGGCTTGTCGCCAGCGCAGCGCTTGTGCCTTGCCATAAACCAACGCCTAAATCTAAACCTCTATCAAACGCCCCCAAAGCTCCCGCATCAAACGCGCGGGCCGCGCCAAGGGTTTCTGTTTGTATATTTGGGTTATAGTCTTGCGCCAAAGAGGTTGAGCTGAGCAATCCCGTTAGTAAAACAGATAAGGGTAGGGCCTTCATCACTTTAGCGCTCGCCCCCATCAGAAATTTCGATAGTTTTCACATCTTGCGGCGCATTATCCGCCGATGCGCCCGATAAAAGCCATAAAAAGGCTATCCCCAACACTATTAAAAGCGCGCCGCCACCTATTAAAGCTTTTTTCATGCCGTTACTCCAAATCACATTTGAAAAGACTTACACCAGAATTTACAATATGTCCGCATTTAGTTCATAATTTAGTATTGAGCCTAAACAACTTTATCGCCATATTACGTTATAATTTGCGTATATCTAGCCGTAAAATTCATGGCTTGATGTAAAACTGGTAACGTCGCACGGGCATTATTGCGCAGACACTATTGAGAAGGCTGGCACATGCCGCGTGAACATAAAGGCGGGATACCCCAACGCCCAATTGCCCTTGTCGGCCTTATGGGAGTTGGTAAAACAACCATTGGCCGCCGTCTTGCAACCAGATTGGATCGCGAGTTTTACGATTCAGATGATGAAATCGAAAAAGCCTCTGGCCGCACGGTTGCAGGGTATTTTAACGATCACGGACAAGACGCTTTCAGGTCTGGCGAGGGGCGAGTAATTGAACGGCTTTTGGCTTATCCAAATATTGTTCTTGCCACAGGCGGCGGCGCATTTACCCATGAGTCGACGCGGCAGGTTTTGAACCAAAAAGCGTTGACCATTTGGCTACAAGGCGATTTTGAGACATTAATGGAGCGTGTCTCTCGCAATGATAAACGCCCCTTATTGCAAGTTGAAGATCCGCGCGCTAAAATGCGAGAACTTATGACCACAAGAAACCCTCTTTATAGGCAAGCCCATATTCATGTCAAAATTGCACGCGGCCCGCATATTAGAACGGTCAACCGCGTCCTAAAAGCTATTCGCGCGCACAAAACACCTGAAACCTTATAATGACTAGCAACACGCAAAACTCCCAAACCCTTAGCGTAGATCTTGGAAATCGGAGTTACGACATCCACATTGGCGAGGGGCTGCTGCCCAAACTTGGCACGCTCATCGCGCCAGTTATGACACATAAACGCTTGGCCATCATCACTGATGAAAATGTTTATGCCCATCACGGCGCAACAATAAAGGCCGCTCTGAAAGATTATGAGCTAAGCCTTATTATCCGCCCTGCGGGTGAGGCGCAAAAATCTATGGCTGTCTTAGGAGAGGTTTTAGACGACCTATTTGAAGCTAAATTTGACCGCACCGATATGATTCTGGCATTTGGCGGGGGGGTCATTGGCGATCTGGCGGGATTTGCTGCAAGTATTTACAAACGCGGCATGCCCTTTATTCAAATTCCAACAACATTGCTCGCGCAGGTCGACAGTTCCGTTGGCGGAAAAACTGCGATTAACACACGATTTGGGAAAAACTTAATTGGAGCATTCTATCAACCCAAAATGGTCATAGCGGATACGGATATATTATCCACATTACCGCCGCGCGAGATAAAAGCAGGATATGCAGAAGTTGTAAAATACGGATTTTTAGGAAATGCTGAGTTTTTCGAAAAGCTAGACGCGGGACTGGGCGCCGATATTCTCGCCCTCAAACCCGCCGCATTAACTCAAGCCATTGCCACATCCTGCCAAACGAAAGCTCAAATCGTCGCCGCAGATGAACGCGAAACAGGGCAGCGCGCTTTGCTAAATTTAGGCCATACATTTGGCCATGCCTTAGAATTAGAAGCAGGCTATGGCGGAGACCTTTTACACGGCGAAGCTGTGAGCGCAGGCATGGATATGGCCTTTCAATATAGCGCTCATATGGGGCTATGCAGCGCCAAGCACGCACGCCGCGCGCGCGAACATCTTATGAAATTAGCTATGCCTATTGCGGCTGACATGAAACGCTTACTTGGCAAGCCCGAAGCTTTATTGGCCCATATGCGCCAAGATAAAAAAAATACAAATGGATTGATAACTTTAATCTTAAGCCGGTCTATTGGGGAAAGCTTTGTGCAAAAAGACACACCTGAATCTGATATACTTGTATTTTGTTTAAGTGCACTCGAAATCGCGGGAAGTAAGGCGGCTATCGCGCCTTGGCTTTGAGCCGTGTTTAGGCCAAATTGTTGT
>JBDVGI010000126.1:0-2634 GCA_039962885.1 Litorimonas sp.
GATTTAGTACATAGCTAAATAGGAGAAAGTTTTTGATTGGTTTAGTTATTGTCACGCATGGTCAGTTAGCCAAAGAGCTACGCTTAGCGACAGAACATGTTGTTGGTCCGCAAAAGGACTTGGAAACGATTTGTATCGGTCCTGATGATGACATGGAACAGCGTCGAGACGACATTCGCTCCGCGGTCAAGAAAGTTGATAGTCATTCAGGGGTTATTTTGCTGACTGATATGTTTGGCGGAACGCCATCAAACCTGTCCATCTCTATGCTGCAGGAAGGTAAAGTTGAGGTTTTAGCAGGTGTGAACCTACCTATGTTGATTAAACTTGCCGAAGCTCGCCGCTCAGCTAGCTTAGAAGAGGCGGCTTTGAAAGCGAAAGATGCTGGGCAACGTTATATTGCGATTGCGTCTAAAATCCTTGCGGGAGAAACGTAAGCGATATGCGATTTTTTGATCGCGTTAAATCCATTACGACACGCTTGACGCTGCAAAATAAGCGCGGGTTACACGCACGTGCGTCCAATAAATTTATGGAATGTGTCAGCGCCTATAATTCCCTTGTGGTTGTTCAAAGTCATAATGATGTGTGCGAGGAAGCCGTCGAGGCGGATTCCGTGATGGAGCTGTTATTGCTGGGCGCTGCATGCGGTGAGGATATTACGATCACGGCAACGGGCGAGGACGCGCAAGCGGCGATTGCCGCGCTAACAGATTTAGTAAATGCAAAATTTGGTGAGACAGAATGATGCGGTACTTTTACGGATGTCTTGCGTGCGGCATAGCCGTAGGGCTTGTGTCTTGCAAAACAAACAGTGTTTTTAACCCTAAAAGCAGTTATCCTCCTGACCCTTGGGTGAAAGGGTATGCGGGTGATAATGATTGTTTGGGTGGTGAGAAACTCGCAGCAATAGATTTTGAATTGCCTGAGTACCCAAGTCGAGCCTTTAACACGGGCCGTCAAGGTTGGAGTATTATACGTCTTGATGTCGACGCGCAGGGCAACACGAATAATGTGCAGATTGAACGCTCACTCCCTGAAGGCCCCTTTGACGGTGCTTCATTGCGAGCTGTTCAATCTTGGAAATTTGCGCCACCGCAAGATGGTCCATTATTTAGCTGTCGTGTTCTTTTACGGTACCGAGGTGGAAATGTTAGTTTGGGCGGATAAAGCAAATATAAATATAAATACAGTTAAGTGTGGATAATCATTATACTCTCTTAAGCTTTTGTCATTAAGAAATACTCAAGACTTTCATGTGGGATATGAAACTATGTTAGATAATGGTAAAATTACACCAATCATCATGTCTGGAGGGGCAGGTAGTCGGCTATGGCCGCTGTCACGTCAGGCAGAGCCTAAGCAAATGCTTGCTCTGATGACGGATAAAACAATGCTGCAAGAAACTGTAGCTCGGTTTGACCTAGATTTATATAATGCACCTGTCTTCATATGTAACGCTGACCATGCCGACATGATTTCAGAACAGATGTCGCAAATGGGTGTTGAAATTGGATCTATTATCATAGAACCAGAGGGTCGTAATACGGCGCCCTGCGCGGTTGTTGCAGCTCTACATGCTATGGAAGTCAAAGACGGAAATGGCTTGTTCTTACTTGTCCCTGCCGATCACCATATCTCAAGACCTGATGCGTTTCGAAGGGCTGTTGCGGCGGGCGCGCCTATCGCGTCTAGAGGCTATCTTGTGACATTTGGTGTGGAGCCAGATTATCCTGCAACGGGCTTTGGGTATATCCGAAAAGGGGATAGCTTATCTCCGGGGACATTTAATGTTGATGAATTTGTTGAAAAGCCACCTCTTGATGTAGCGCAAACCTATTTGAAGGCAGACAATTACTTTTGGAATAGTGGGATATTTCTATTTGATGCAAAAACGCTTCTATCAGAAATGCAGAACTATTCACCCGAGGTCGAAACTCATGCCCGAGCTTCGTATGAGAATGCCCGCATAAAAAATGAGCGAATTTACCTTGATGCCACGGATTTTGCGAATGTGCCGTCGGCCCCTGTAGATAAGGCTGTCATGGAATATACCCAGAAAGCAGCTGTTATTCCGTGTAAATTGGGTTGGCATGATATAGGTGGTTTTAAAGCCTTGCATGATCTTAAGGCGGGCGAAGATGGCATGGCTATATCGGGGAATGTTATCGCTAAGCAAACAACAAACTCCCTTCTTGATACGGACGGCCCTTTGGTGAGTGTCGTCGGCATGGATAATGTGGCGGTTATTGTGAAAGAAGGCCGTGTGCTTGTGTTGAATTTAGATATGGAACAAGATGTTAAAACGATTGTCGAAACACTGAAATCTACAGGCCAGACAGAGTTCTTATAATCTTGTGCCTAACAGGGCGAAAAAACTTACATTTTGGACTGTATTCCATTCATTTTATATATAAGGACCATGTGTTTTAGTGTATGAAGGGATAGGTAGTTATGTATTCGCAACCTGGTTGTAGAAAATGACTAACATTTCTGAGGGGCGTTAGATCCACATAGCTTTAAACCTGTGATGGAAAATAGGGATGTATGTATTATGACAGAGAAATTCTTCGGAACTGACGGGGTTCGCGGACGGGCCAATGTCGGGAAAATGACACCCATGAGTGTTATGAA
>JBDVGI010000127.1:0-3624 GCA_039962885.1 Litorimonas sp.
CCTTGTCGTTCCAAATCTTGTGTCTCAATCGCTAATTGTTCAGACAATGTCTGAGCTTGAACGCTAGCATCTCTTATTTGCGTTACGGCGCTTGTTTCAAGGTTAATCTCAACCATGGTTACAGCTGTTTTACCATTATCAAACAACGCTTTTACGCGTAGTTCAATAGTTGTTTGGTCTATAGGCCGTTGGATAACAACAAAATCTTGTCCTGCCCCATGATCAATCCAAGCTGGAAGCGCCCCGCCATCCATAGGTGCAACACTCCAACTTTGAACCGTTACTCCGCCCACAGAATCAAATGATGATGATAACTGCACATTGATATGTTGCTTAAACGCTACTGTTTCCACAATAAGTAAATCAGTGCCATCACCATTTCGCTCGACTATTGAGTAAGACACAGATCCCGTGAAAGACGCATCTTCCAATGCCGTGTCCAGAACATCATGCGGCGCCACTATTTGGTTATTAAAATATTCCCGTAGACTAATACGTTTATCTTCCAACTCTTGCTGTTCAACAAACTCGGCTGTGCTAAGCTGCTGTTCTGACAACATGGCATTATCTGAAATCACTCGCCGTTCAACAATACGGTCTACAAATAGGTCGCCCGTATTATCAACGTCATCGCTCGCCTCACCAGATGGATTTCCTGCAATATCCGTTTGGTTTGCAATCACATCCCCATCAGGTTGCAGAGTAATAGACGTTGCTACATAATTTCCGTTAGTATCAACAACCGTTGTAACAAGCTCGCCGTTCGGGAAAGTTAGCGTAATTATAGCGCCAGCTTCCCCCGTTCCCGCAACATCGACAAAACCCGTTAGCGAATTAAATTCAGCTATAATTGTTGGCGGAGCTGGCGGAGTAACATCTGGCGTGACGGTAAATGTCACCTCTGCTACATTAGAGGCTAAACCAGTATCATCACTGACCGACAACATAAGAAATCGGCCTCCAAGCGTTGGTTGGTCTGCAACATTTTGATAAGATAGTGTGACGTGAGACATAATTATACCTCAAAACACATAATTTTTGCGTTCACATAATTCTACGTGAAAGCGCCCGCATAAATTGCCCTCGCATTTTAGCAAAACTATGGTACAGAGCCGATAAGAACTTAGTGCGGGGGGCGGCATGTGAGTTATGTAAGATCTTTTGCCTCTTGGTTCATCCAAACAAAAGACCGATATAGGGAGAAACAAACATGTCTGACAACACACCAGAAACAGATGTCACAAACGCTTGGCAAGCCTCACAGGATCAAAAAAACAAAGCTAAAAAACTTCGGCTTTTTGCCGCTATCTCATGGGTTATTGCTATAGGCACTGAAATAGCAGGAATTGTTTTACATCACAAAAACACATTCGATGACGGCAACCTTGTCCTTCTTATTGGTCTTTTAGTGGTTATCGCAGTCTTCGCCATCGCAGGGAGCCTGATGTGGAAGGCAGCCAATAAACATGACCCCGCTAGCAAAGCCGACAAAGCGAAGTTTTTTATTCAAAACCAGCTAGGCGCGATCATAACGATCATCGCTTTCCTGCCTCTGCTTGCATTAATTTTCTTAGATAAAGACATGGATCCCAAGAATAAAAAAATTGCAGGCGCGGTTGGATTGGCCTTAGCAGCGCTTGCAACTGTAGTCGGCGTAGACTTTGATCCGCCATCAATAGAACAACATACACAAGATATGAACGCATGCGCGGCTCAGATACAAGCCAAAGAGCCAACAACAGCCTGCTCTCCGGAAGTCGCAGCACAAGCCCAAGACATTGTTGAAGATTCGAACGCTGTAAGCGAAGCAACGAAAGACGCTGACAATCCAAACGGACGTGATGTTGTCTATTGGATAGCCCCAAAAGATGGTGCCACAAAATCATCCTCCCAGCTTGTATTTCACCTATGTGAAAACGTGAGCACGTTACGCGGAAAAGTTGTCAATAAAGGGTCTGTCACAGAAGCCTACGCACAGAACGCTGTCCGCCTGACAAAACAAATCAAAAGCGAGCAAAAACAGTGTGGATTTGAAGTTACGGAATAACCCCCGCACGGCTCCAAGTCACAACACACAATTCAAAAAGATAGCGCAAGTTTAGCACATCAAAATAGAGCGGCATTCATAATGCCGTTTTATACATTGCTTTCTTAACGCATATTATTATTGACCCAGTTTTCCAAAATCCTTGCCCGTTGGGTTTTGATAAACCCTCAAATCAAACTTTTTTGTAAAGGCCGAATACGAAATTGAGCTAGAGACTCATAAATTTCCAAAGCCTTATCTTGGATGTCTTTATACTCCGGCGCTAGCTCTGGAATCTCCTCGCGCAGTTGAGAAAATCCCGTAGATTGACATACAGCATCATACCAATGCGGTGCCCAAGCGCCATCCTCTGGCCGCCCGCCTTGCGCCCAAGACAACATCGCCTCATCATACGCAATTCCCAGATGCTCACATAACGAGCAAAGCATACCTTTCGGGTTCTTTAGAATATCGTCGCTATCAATAACAATTGGAGTTTCTCCGCTTAAACTCTGAGCAAAATTGAAAAGGTCTAGCTGTTGGGCAAAGCCAATAGCCTCTAACGATATAGCTTCCATTTTCTTGATATATGAGGCCAAAACGCGCGCAGGATGCCGAATAAGGAAGACATTACGCACATGGCCCATCCACTGCCTTGGAATGTCCTGTAGCATATGATGGGTCATTTGTTTTTGATAAAAAATAGGCGCGAGCGGCGGGGCGTTCACCATCTCATTTATGACACGCAAGGGGTTTGTTTCGTGGCGCGCTAAAATTTCATCACGCATCGGATGAGCCTGCCCTGTCATATCAAGATAAGCAGCATAGAACGGTTCATCCACGCAAACCGTATCCGCCCTCGCCCCAAAACTGCGCATCATAGCTGTCGAAAGATTGCGCGGGCCTGACCACATAGCAATACGTATCTGGCAAACAGGTGTTTCGTTCATTAGGAGATCGGCGTTAAATTACGATCTACAAAGGCGCGATAAAGGCTCCCAATGCGCTGGGTTACGGGGCCATTTAAAACGGCTATGTCGCGCCCATCAACCTCTCGCACAGGACTAACCCCTGCGAATGTGCCTGTCATGAACACCTCATCAGCCGAATAGACATCAAAGAGTGAAAAGCGCTTTTCGCAGGTTACAATACCTGCCTCTTGGCAGACGCGCAAAATATTCCCTCTTGTAATGCCGCCAAGGCAATAATCATTGGGGCTCGTCCAGACCTCACCATCGCGTATAATGAAAAAATGGGTTGAATTACAGGTTGCCACGAAGCCGTCTGGATCAAGCATGAGCCCTTCATCAGCTCCCGCTTTATCAGCCTGAATACAGGCAAGGATACAATTTAGCTTAGAATGTGAATTTAACTTTTGGTCTTGTTCCGCAGGTCCAGTGCGCCGCACATGAACCGTAAACAATTTTTGCCCGCGCGCTACAACATCAGGGACAGGAGCTTTATATTCTGGGATAATGACGATGGTGGCCGACCCAATCGTAAAACGCGGCCCTTGATAAGGCGTTTTTTTAATACCGCGCGTAACCATAAGGCGAAGATGTACGCCCTCATCCATACCGTTTGCTTTCAAGCAAACA
>JBDVGI010000128.1:0-16957 GCA_039962885.1 Litorimonas sp.
GCCTTTAAGGGCTAATGAAATTACGCGTTCCCTTTGATTTGAGTTACGGTTCAAAATAAGGGAACGCCCTCGTTACATGCGTTCTGGGGCGTCTATACCTAAAATATCAAGGCCGATTTCGAGCTGTTTGAGTGTGAGCGCAGCCAAAGATAGGCGCGAGCTTTGTACCTTAGCGTCAACCTCATCTGCCATAATCGGGCATTCCGTATAGAAACGCGAAAAGGCCTGCGCCAAACGGTAAACATGATCGCAAATAATATGCGGAGCGAATTTATCCGCCGCTAACGTCACCGCCTTATCAAAACTATCAAGCGCGAAAATTAACTGATGTTCAGTTGGTTCTAGCGCCTCTATATCGCTGACTTGAAGGTTCTGCGTGGCCGCTTTGCGAAGGATAGATTTGATTCGCACTGCCGCATAAAGCAAATATGGTCCCGTCTTACCTTCAAATGCGGTGAAGCGTTCTGGGTCAAAGATATAATTTGTAAGGCGTTGATTTTGCAAATCAGCGAATTTTAAAGCTGCAAGGCCAATTTTTTGCGCAATGTCTTTACGTTCCGCCGCGTCAAATTCTGTCCCAAAACCAGATTCGTTCAGGCGTTTCTCCGCCGCCATATTCATAATTTCTACAAGGTCTTCAAGACGCAGAACCCCGCCCTCGCGCGTTTTAAACGGCTTACCATCTTTGCCATTCATCGTGCCAAAACCTGTGTGGATAAGCTGTTCGGGATTATACCACCCTGCTTTTACAGCGGCGCGAAAAACCTGCTCGAAATGCAAAGCTTGGCGTTGGTCGACAACGTAAACAATCAGGTCTGGATTGTTTACAGCCTTACGGTCAATCAAAGTGGCCAAATCCGTGGTATGATATAATACAGCCCCTGAGCGCGCCAGTAACATCACGGGCGGCATCTCTTTTTTCTCATCATCTTTCGCAACGCGAATAATCAACGCACCATCATCTTCTTCGGCAATGCCTTGAGATTGTAATCCGTCAATCATGTCAGGAATAAGCGGGTCAACACAAGCCTCGCCCTTCCATACATCAAATTCTACGCCTAAATTTCCGTAACCCACCTTTAAGGCCGCCACAGAGACGGCAATAAAATGATCTAGCAATGCACGATATCCGCGCCGCCCAGCCTGTAGCTCTGCTGTCGCGGCGCGCGAGCTTTCCATGCGCTCCGGATCAGACTTAGCCTTATTACTAGCTTGCGGGTATAGCCGCGCCAGATCGTCCATCGTCACAGGTGACTGGCTTGGATAACTCCCTGTAAAACCTGCATCAAAATACGGTAAATTCGGCTGTTCCTCTGTGAGTTCAGAGATCAAGTGGCCCATTTGCAGGCCCCAATCCCCCATATGAACATCGCCTATGACATCATGCCCTTGGGCCCGCAGGAGCCGCTTAATCGACTCGCCAATCACGGCAGAACGTAAATGACCTACATGCATAGGCTTAGCGACATTCGCTCCGCCGTAGTCAACAACAATGACTTTTTTAGGCGGCTGTGTAAGACCCGTCTTTGGGTCAGCCAATAACGCATTGGCCCGAGCTGTTGTTAGATTAGGCGCAGGATGCAGGTTCAAAAACCCTGGCCCTGCAATTTCAACTCTATCTATGTCGGGATGTCCCTCTAAGCCCTTTAAAGCTTTAGCGGCGATATCGCGCGGATTAACCTTGTCCCCGCGTTTTTTAGCGATGCCTGCCGCCGCCATCGCACCGTTACATTGAAATGGGGCCATGTCAGGACGATCTGATTCGCGAACAGCCGCGATCTGCGGCGGAAAGCCCATATCCTCAAAGACAGCGCGGCAAGCCGCATCTAAGCTCATTAAAATGCTTGGCATAATTACGGGTTAGCTGCCGGAGATCTGTTTTGACCTGCTGTAATTCGGAATCTACGGCCTTCTTCGTTAAAGAGGCGTTGTTCTGGTGTGATTTCAAAGCCAACGATGATTTCAAAGTTTTCGCCCGATGTGCCTTCATTTGCACGCGGGATAACAATTTCATCAAGAGTTTCGCGAACTCTGACTCGGTCTTGACCTTCTGGAAATGTCACATCCAGTGGGAAGGTTTTTTTATCAATCACAGCAATGTTTTTCCGTGTCACAGCGACGAAATATTCATACCTAGCCGTAGATTGCCCTTCCACAGCTGGACCGCGGCCAAGGTCAAAAATAATTTCCAAATCACCCGTTATAGGACGAGTACCAAAATAACGACATAGGCTTCGTACATTTTGAATTTCACCTGTGAAGCCGACATTGGCATAACGCTGTTTATCGTCTTTGAATTCTACAATACGGGCGGCTTCATATAACGCAAAAGCGCGCGGGCACGGCCCAGGGTTACGCTGGTCCGATCTACCAATTTCCAAAACTTCTTTCGCAGTCCCCCCGCAGCCTGAAAGCAGGCTAGTCGCTAGCAAAGCAACTCCCAAGAAACCTGTTACTTTTTTCATGTGTTTCGTCCCAAATATGTCATGTTTAGCCGCAACACCCTATAGTAAGACTGTCTATTGTGCTATAGGGTCTTAGACATAAGAAGCCCATGTCGCAATGTTAAGATAGCACCAAATATGGGCTTATGAGGAGAATTTAATGTCTAACCAAGCTGGTGAAACCGCCACTCACACCGATTTGCGCAAAACTAAGACCGTTTTACTCGCTGCGCCCCGTGGATTTTGCGCAGGCGTAGATCGAGCGATACAAATCGTAGAGCGCTCGCTCGAAAAATATGGCACACCCGTTTATGTCAGGCACGAAATTGTTCATAACCGTCATGTAGTCGAACGGCTTGAACAGCTTGGAGCCATTTTTGTTGAAGAATTATCTGAATGCCCCGATGATAGGCCCGTCATATTTTCAGCACACGGCGTTCCAAAATCCGTTCCTGCTGCAGCTCTAGCACGAGACATGACTTTTCTAGACGCGACCTGTCCCCTTGTCTCTAAAGTTCACGTCGAGGCTGAAAAGCATGCAAATGATGGCCGGCACATTTTACTCATCGGCCATGAAGGTCACCCCGAAGTTATCGGCACTCTTGGTCAGCTTCCCGAAGGACAAATCACACTGATTGAAACTGTCGACGATGCCGAAAACTATCAACCCGATGATGAGAATAACCTCGCACTCGTAACACAAACGACTTTGTCCGTTGATGATACGAAAGATATGATTGCCGTATTGCAGCGCCGTTTCCCCGCCATTGCCCTGCCCTATAAAGAGGACATATGCTATGCGACAACCAATCGCCAAGCGGCCGTAAAAGCCATAGCCAAGCGCTGTGATTTGTTTTTAGTGATAGGCTCAACGGCTTCATCTAACTCCAAACGACTTGTCGAAGTTGCGATGAAAGCTGGCGCCGATAATGCCGTTTTAATCGCATCAAGTGACATGATAGATTGGGACGCTATAGAAGCCGCCAATATCATCGGCTTATCCGCTGGCGCTAGCGCACCTGAATACCTCACCGACGGGGTTATGGCCGCTTTACGTTCACGCTATATTGTCACTTACGAAGAAGTTGAAGTGATCAAAGAGAAAGTTATTTTCCGCCTACCGCGGCAACTTATGTCTGCCTAATGCCAAGCCCCGCATCCAAAGATAGTCTTGTCATCTACACAGATGGAGCTTGTTCGGGCAACCCCGGCCCTGGCGGTTGGGGTGTTCTTATGCAATTTGGCGATAAAGAAAAAACACTTTGCGGCGGCGAGGCAGAAACGACCAATAACCGTATGGAACTTATGGCCGCTATTTGCGCCATTGAGGCCATAAAACCAGGTTATAAAGGAACTGTAACGCTATGGACAGACAGCACCTATGTCCTCAAAGGCATTACAGAATGGATTCATGGCTGGAAACGGCGCGGTTGGGTTAAAGCCGATAAAAAACCTGTTATCAATAAAGATCTTTGGCAACGCCTCGATACCATCAACGCAGCTCATAGTATCGATTGGAAATGGGTCAAAGGTCATGCAGGCGTTGACGGAAATGAACGCGCGGATGAATTAGCGCGCCAAGGCATACCCAAATAAAAAAACCCGCCAAAATTCGCGGGGTTTTATAATTTAATAAAAACGAGTTTTATACAATTTCGACCTGCAAGGTTGCACCTTTAACGCTCAGAATTCGTAGCTCATCTCCAGCTTTTGCTGTACCCGTTTCAAG
Source organism: Litorimonas sp. (assembly GCA_039962885.1). GTDB lineage: Bacteria > Pseudomonadota > Alphaproteobacteria > Caulobacterales > Maricaulaceae > Litorimonas. The sequence goes on from JBDVGI010000128.1 coordinate 4,174, forward strand.
AGCGGCCGCCCACTGCGTATCACCCACATGGACACGGCCCTTACCAACTTCAAAGTCAGATACTGCCTTAACACGCTGCCCGACCATTGAGCGCGCCCGATCATTTAAATCGGACGGTTCCCCGCCTTTAAATCTTGGACGCACATAAATATGGCCCAAAATTAGCAGCGCCAGTGACAACACAAAGAACAAAACAAATTGCAGTCCCCAGCCAATTGGCAAGACAAGTACAATGCCTGCCATTAATATGGCTGCAGCGGCAGTCCACAGAATATAAGTTGTCCCTGTGGCCAGTTCCAGTCCTAGCAGGACAATCCCGAAGATCATCCAGCGCGTGGCATTCATTCCTTCTAGGAAGGTCATAATAAAGGTTGGATCTTTATCGCTCATAATCAAGTCCTCCTATTTTTTTGATTTCCCGCCCGCTTCAAGTAGAGCGCCAAGGCCGCCGACTGTTGCGGATAAGCTAGACAATTCAGCTGGCACAATGATCGTCTTTTGATTAGGTGACTTCGCCAATTCACCAAAGGCTTTGACATATTCCTGCGCGACAAAGTAATTGACCGCGTTCACATCGCCATCGGCAATAGACTGGCTAACCATTCGTGTGGCCGCAGCTTCGGCTTGTGCTTCGCGCTCGCGCGCCTCGGCATCCAAATATGCGGCTTCTTTACGGCCTTCAGCTTCGCGAATAGCTGCTTCTTTTTCGCCTTCAGCCTTAAGAATTTGCGCTTGTTTATGGCCTTCCGCCATTAAAATATCAGAGCGTTTCTCGCGCTCAGCTTTCATTTGCTTATTCATCGCCTGTGTAATGTCGGCCGGCGGCGAGAGGTCTTTAATCTCGATACGTGTGACCTTTGTACCCCAACCATCTGTGGCTTGGTCAATGACTTCCAACAACCGCGCATTAATCACATCGCGTTTGGATAGAACTTCATCCAAATCCATAGAGCCGACAACTGTTCGCACATTGGTTAAGCACAAATTCTGAATGGCATTGCTTAAAGAACTAACTTCATAAGTCGCCATACGCGCATCCATCACTTGGATAAAGACAACAGCGTCGGCAGTAACCATCACATTGTCTTTTGTAATGACATCTTGTGACGGGATATCAATCACGCGCTCACGCATGTCCACCTTATTGCTGATACGCTGATAAAATGGAATGATAAAGGCCAGACCTGGCTTAATTGTTTTTCGGTAACGTCCGAATTCCTCTAGCGTATATTCTCGTCCTTGCGGCACAATTTTTAATGCGCTTGTTACGATGAAAACCACCAAAATGACTAGCCCAATGGCTATAATTTCAAAACCTGTCATAACGTCCTCCTTTAATTCGTTATTATAGTGTTGCGCCCCGTTTTTTAATGCTCTCTCTATATGTTATCGAGCATGTGTTCGGCTGAGCTGACCTTAAATTCGCCCGGTCCTTCGACAAATAATTGCTCAACTACGCCGTCATTAATGACCATTGCATAGCGTTGCGAACGCTGCCCGAGACCAAAACCAGAACCGTCAAGCTCTAGGCCAACGGCTTTGGCAAATTCGCCGTTCCCGTCAGCTAAAAACTGCATATTTTCTGCAACGCCTTGGTCTTTTGCCCATGCATCCATAACAAAGACATCATTGACCGATGTGCAAGCAATCGCGTCGATACCTTTGGCCCGAAGCGCAGCTTCATGCGCTTTAAAACTAGGCACATGTTGCGCCGAGCATGTTGGGGTATATGCACCGGGCACTGCAAATAATGCGACCCGCTTGCCTTTAAATGCACTCTGTGTACTCACAGGTTGCGGGCCAGATGCCCCCATCTGCATAAATGTTGTATTTGGCAATGTTTGCCCAATTTTAATTGTCATAAAATCCTCAATAGTACTGTTAAAATCGATAATGGCACTTATCGTCTTTCGATATATATGGGGGCACATTACAAAATTGCAAGGTGTAAATTCCGTTTTTCAAACCTTGTAATTTTTGGCAAATAAGACAAAGATAACGCAATGAACCAAACATCGCCTGACAAGACCCCTGATAGTTATAAAGGTAAGCTCTTGCTAGCGACCCCAAATATGGGCGATCCTAGATTCACACGATCCGTAATTTACATATGTGCCCATGATGAAAATGGCGCGATGGGAATTATTATCAACAAGTCTAAAGACAACCTCAAAACATCAAGCCTTCTAAAGCATATCGGCATAGACGGCCAATTATGCATCGCCGACAGCCCGGTGCTATCGGGCGGTCCCGTTGACATTGACCGCGGCTTTGTTCTGCACAGCGATGATTATTTTACAGATGATTCCAGCCTAAAACTCTCAGGAACATTAGTCTTAACCTCAACCAAAGACATATTAAACGCCCTTGTCACATGTGATGCTCCGCAACGCGCAATGCTTGCGGTAGGTTATGCAGGCTGGGATGGCGGGCAGTTAGAGACAGAGCTTGCGCAAAATGCATGGCTGATCGCTCCTGCGGATGAAGAGCTGATTTTTAGCCATGATTTAGACGGAAAATGGAGCCAAGCCCTACGCGCGATGGGTATTGACCCGGCTGCCCTAGCCGCCAGCGGTGGACGCGCTTAGAACTAACGGTTCTAATCCAAACTTAACTTGGCATAGATCACATGATCGCGCCATTGCCCATTAATTTTCAACAAGCCACGTGATGTTCCCTCGCGCTGAAACCCCACCGCTTCAAGCACTTTAATAGAGGGAATATTATCGGCCTGCACGGCGGCTTCAACGCGGTGCAAGCCCAAAACCTCAAAGCAAAACTGACAGCAAGCCCGAACAGCGTTGCGCGCATATCCCTTACCCGTATATGCCTGACCAATCCAATATCCTAGCTTGGCCGACTGGGAAATACCGCGTTCAATATGGGTGATATTACATGCCCCAATAATCCGTTCTGATTGACCATTGAACACATGAAATGGATAGGCCTTATCTGCCACCGTCATTTTTTTCAAACGGTTCAGCCGCAAACGATAGGAGTTACGCGTTAAATGTGCATCCGTCCATTCTGGTTCCCACGGAATTAAATACTCCGCATTTTCGCGCCGCAAACTTGCCCAATCTTCATAATCAGCCCAACGCGGATGACGTAAAGTCATGGCCCCGCCTGCCAATTGCACCGTTAAAACCGTACTCGTATCTGCCCGTTGTATTTTTTCGCTTTTGAGTCTCATCGGTCTTGGCCTAAAACTGAAGCGTCTCTGACATATAGACGTCCCGCCTTTACATGCAAAATCGCGTAGATTATCCACAAAACACCGGCAAAGCTAAACCATGTTAGCATGTAGTCGAAATGGTTGTTACGGATCTTTGGACGTCGCGTTGGCAAGCCTTGCGCATTTCGCGCACTGGCTACATGCTCAATGTAATAGCTGTCAAAAAAATAGTCATGCGCTGGTAAATCTTTATCCCAATCTCCAGTTTGATTGAATTTAAAGTAGCGGTTTTTCTCTGGACTCGCTTTCGATTTCACCTTGGCCTCTATCGCGCGAAGATCATGAGAAAACCGTACATATCCCAGAATACCATCTACGCTTTTCGGCGAAAAGCTATCGCGATCTTTATCTTCAACAACATCCGTAATTGCATAGATAATGGCTTTTGGCGCGTCTTTAACATCGCTATAAACAGGGATAAAACTGCGCCAAAAAATCCCACCTTGTTGCGGATAAAAGACAAATTTGTTTTGTGCGCCTGAAACAGATTTCGCAGATATATCTATTTTACGAAAGTCAACGGCCTCGCCTTCAGAAATAGCGGCGCGTAGTTGCTCAAGACTAGTTAAAGGCGGAGCGTTAACAGCCAATTCCACCTCAGCCAACAATGCCGTCTTCCACTGCAGTCGTTGATATTGCCATATACCGAGCGTTATCAATATAGCCGTGCAGATTGCAGTCACAACAGAAAGCCAAGGCATGGGCTTAAAAAAAATGCGCCCCATAGATAATGCCTCGTTTCCTATTATATCGGGTAGCCCTTTGCAGAGTTAGCTACAAAATTATCACCGTTATTGTCGGGCCTTTATTAGCCGCTAATCGCAAAGACGATATAAACAAAAGCAAATAAGAACAGCCAAACAACATCAACAAAATGCCAATACCATGCAGCCGCTTCTAGGCCAAAATGCTTTTCAGACTTCAAGCCGCCCTTAAGCATACGCAACCAACACACAGCCAAGAAAATTGTTCCGATTAAGACATGAAAGCCATGAAAACCCGTCGCCATAAAGAAGGCAGATCCGTAAGCATTTGCGCCAATCCAAGCTTCATGACCTTCGCCGCGAGCATGGAAAAGCTCGACATATTCAATGCCTTGGAAAACGGTAAATAAGATGCCCAATGTAACAGTTAAGAAAAGCCCCCACTTGGCACCTTTACGGTCACCATGAATAAGTGCGTGATGCGCCCAAGTTACTGTAGTGCCTGATAACAATAAGATGAGCGTATTAATTAACGGTAGATTAAACGCATCAACAGATGTGACGCCGGGCGCCATAGATGTTGCATACTCACTCGCATTCTCTAAGACATCAGGGTTCCATCCCGCACGCAATTTGTGGAAAAAGCCCAATTCAAAGAACATCCAGAACCAACCCACAAAAAACATAGCTTCTTGCATAATAAACATAATCATGCCGTAGCGCAGGCCAATATCGACAACAGGCGTGTGGTCTCCCGCCTCCGATTCACGCGCGACATCGCGCCACCAACCATACATGACATAAACAGCGAACAGACAGCCAATCAGCAAAATTATCCAGCCGCCGCTAACCTCAGACCCTTTGCCTAGCGCGCTAGCTTTAACAGTATCAAGGCCGCTAGCGAAAAACCATTCCATCATCGGATTTTCGCCTGTGCGTTCAACAAGGCCTGCAAAAAACGCAACCATGCCTAGCCCCCAAGTCAGGGCAGCGATGCCAGACAGGAATGGCCACGGGCTTGGTGGTATTAAGTGATAGTCGTGTTCAACAACGGCATGTCCGGCCATAGTGTAATCCTCTTTACGCAAATAAGCTGCGCTATTTTATCCTCGCTATAGCGGCACGCAGGGCGTATCGCAATATCGGTTTTTCTAATTTTCCGACTCTTCTGTCGATATTTCTTCAATTTGATTTAGTTACTTCACGCTCACTTCAGTTTTCTTAGTTGTCTTGGGTTTATCAACCTCAAAAAATGTATAGCTCAGCGTGATCTCGCGCACATCATCAAGCCGTGCATCCTCGTCAATTTGCGGATCAACAAAAAACAAAACAGGCAATGGCAATTCTTCGCCAGGCTGTATGGTTTGTTCTTCAAAACAAAAACACTCCGTTTTGATGAAAAACGGGGCCGCTTTTACTGGAGTTACGTTAAAATTCGCGACCCCTGTCACGACAGATGAGGATGTATTTTTTACAGTATAATAAGCCAAAGCCGACGCGCCCACCTGCACAGTTAATTGTTTGTCTTGCGCGACAAAGTCCCATGGCAATCCAGAGGCAACATTAGAATCAAATTTAACAAGAACCTCACGATCAATAACTTCGGACAGGTTTTCTTCGGCCTGTCCTGGTGTTCCGCCAAAGCCCGTTACCTTGCAAAAAGTATCGTAAAGCGGCTTTGAAGCAAAGCCAAGGCCGAGCATAGCAACGGCTGTCACGGTCAAAATTTGAGCGGTGCGAGCTTTCGTCATGTCGGTATAACTCCGCGCGAAACCATTGTAACAAATACAAATGCGGTAAACCCAAGCAAAGCCGCAGCAATGGCAATATTGCGCTTAGTGCGGGCTCTAATTTCCGCATCCGTTGGCTCTACGAAATTTTGGGGCTTATCACGATACTCCCTCATATACTTATTCCTCTCAGCAAGCCTTCAGCAGCCAATACGCCAAACATCGCAAACAAATATATAATCGAAAAGGCGAATAGGTTGCGCGCGGCACGGTCGCCCGCTTGGACAGCATAAAGTGAAGCTTCGTCAGCTGCTTTATCGCGCTCCCCTGCTCTAGATGTCCAAACCTTATAGGCCATAGCCACAAAAGCGAGATTTAGAAGCACAGCCGCAAAAGCATATAGCGCGCCGCCAAGTCCCGTGACGATAGGCAACATGGCCGTAATCGCCAGGATGACGCTATAAACCATAATTTGGTTACGCGTAGATTTTGGGCCAACCACATTGGGCATCATTGGAATTCCGACCTTGCCGTAATCGCCCGCTTTATACAGTGCAAGCGCCCAGAAATGCGGCGGCGTCCAGATAAAAATAATCATAAATAAAATGATAGAATCTATCGTCACAGTCCCTGTCACAGCGGCATAGCCAATCATAGGCGGGAACGCGCCAGCCGCGCCGCCAATAACGATATTTTGCGGCGTACGGCGTTTAAGCCACATTGTATAAATCACGAGATAAAAGAATATCGTAAAGGCCAGCAAAGCAGCCGCCACCCAATTCGAGGCAATATATAAAACCCAAACAGATGCGGCACTAATCACAACACCAAAACCTAACGCGGCACGCGGCGCCATTTTACCTTGGGGAATAGGTCGTTTTTTTGTACGTGACATTTGCGCGTCAATATCAGCATCATACCACATATTGAGCGCGCCAGACGCGCCTGCGCCTGCTGCGATACAAATAATAGATGCAAGTGCGTTCCATAACGGCAGCTGGCTTGGGGCGAGCAATAAACCCACCCAAGCGGTAAATACCACGAGACTCATAACGCGAGGCTTCATGAGGGCGAAATAATCAGATGGTTCTGCCAAGGACAAGCCTGAACCCGAGAGGCTCGCCCCAGAGAGCCCCGACCCAGATAAACCAGACGAAGTAAAGGCCGCTATCGTTTCAGATGCGGCCTCCCCAATCTTATGTTCAGGCCCGCTGGCCACTAATGCTCATCACTACCCTCAATACGCGGGAGCGTATTGAATTGGTGATATGGCGGTGGTGAAGACAATGTCCATTCTAGCGTTGTTGCTCCTTCGCCCCAGTAATTATCGCCAACGCGTTTACGGTTTAACACGAGCGCTTCAAGGAGCATTAAAAAGAAGAAGAAGACACCCGCAAGCGTTATCAACGCGCCAAATGACGAGACCTGATTCCACAGCTCAAATTCTTCAGGATAATCTATATAACGGCGCGGCATACCATTCATACCTAGGAAATGCTGCGGGAAGAAAATCACATTCACGCCAATAAAGAAGAGCCAGAAATGCGCAGCCGCAAGGTATTTATTATACATCACGCCAAACATTTTACCGAACCAGTAATAAAAGCCACAGAAAATTCCAAATACAGCGCCCATAGACAGCACGTAATGGAAATGCGCGACCACATAATATGTGTCATGTAGATATGTATCAACACCTGCATTTGCGAGCATAACGCCTGTCACACCGCCTACAACAAAGAGGAAGATAAAGGCAATCGCCCACTGCATAGGAATTGTGTAGCGAATAGAACCGCCCCACATTGTCGCAAGCCACGAGAAGATTTTAACGCCCGTTGGCACCGCAATCACTAGCGTGGCTGCGAGGAAGTAAGCCTTAACATTCACATCCATGCCCACGGTATACATATGATGGGCCCACACCACGAAACCAACAACGCCAATCGCAACCATCGCATAGGCCATGCCAAGGTATCCAAAGATAGGCTTTTTCGAAAATGTCGAAATAACATGAGAAACAATGCCAAAAGCAGGCAAGATCATAATGTAAACTTCTGGATGACCAAAGAACCAAAATAAATGCTGGAACATTTGCGGGTCACCGCCGCGAGATGGATCAAAGAAGCCAGTGCCGCCTTCAATACGGTCAGTGAAAAGCATGAACAAAGCTGCCGCCAAAACAGGAAGCGCGAGGAGTAATAAGAATGCTGTCACGAGAACTGACCATGCAAATAAAGGCATTTTATGCAATGTCATGCCAGGCGCACGCATATTCAAGATCGTTGTAATGAAGTTAATCGCGCCAAAAATTGACGAGAACCCTGCCGCCAACAAACCTATGATAATAAAATCAAACGCAGGCCCAGGGGAACCTGTTGTCGAAAGCGGCGGATACATCACCCAACCGCCGCCAAAACCGTCACCTTCTGCGGCGCCGGGGACAACAAAACTAATTAGCAAACAAATCAAAGCCGTTGGCAATAGCCAGAATGATAAATTATTCATCCGCGGGAAAGCCATATCTGGCGCGCCGATCATAATTGGTACAAACCAGTTACCAAACCCGCCTATCAAAGCTGGCATGACCATAAAGAAGATCATAATAAGGCCATGCATTGATGCGAAAACGAGATATTGATGCTCGCTATTAAACACATCAATCCCTGGCGTTGCCAATTCCATACGCATCATAAAGGACAAGAATCCACCAATTAACCCAGAAAATATCCCGAAGATCAAATAGAGCGTACCAATATCTTTGTGGTTAGTGGAATAGAACCACCGCGCAAAAAAGCTCGGCTTTTCGTCATTCTCATCATATGAGCTGTAACCTGTATCAGGAATTGCAACCATTATTCTTATCCTTGACTAAGTTCTACTTAGGCGCAGCAATGCGCGTTACGGGTAAATTTTCTATTGAAGCGTTGCGCGTAGCAAAAGCGCCGTCATTGGCCACCCAACGCGCAAACTCAGCCTTGCTTACCACTTCGATTTCGATTGGCATCTTATAGTGTAGCGCGCCGCAAATTTCAGAACATTGTCCGTAAAATGTACCTTCTTTAGTGGCCTCAAACCATGTTTCATTTACAAGGCCTGGAACAGCATCCATCTTCACACCAAACGCAGGCATTGCCCAACTATGCATATTATTCACAGACGTCACGAGAACTTTAATTTTTGTCCCAATCGGAACGACCAAAGCGTTATCTGTTGCGAGCAAATACGGAACGCCTTTTGACTTTGCTTCGGCTTTATCTAATGGATTAGCCACGAAACTATCGACATTTTCATAATCGACATATTCATATTCCCAGTTCCACGTATTCCCGATGGCTTTGATGGTCATTTCTGTTTCTGGCAATCTGTCTTGCATATAGAGCAAGCGCATTGACGGACCGACCATAGCTAGCAAAATCAGCACAGGCACTATCGTCCAGACTACCTCAAGACCGACATGATGCGTTGTCTTTGACGGGACTGGGTTTGCTTTCTCGCGAAAACGGATCATGATATATGCCATCAAAACCGTCACAACCAACAATATCACACAAATAATCACAAAGACGATATTATGTACCCGCGTTAGCTCTTCCATGACTGGAGATGCAGCCTCTTGGAGCCACCAACCGCCAGGGGTGGGCTTATTCGCAAAAGCGGCTCCGCCAAGCGCAAGCGCGGCTGCGCTTCCCGCTATAAAACTTTTGAAATTCGGACGCGATAAACGCATGTGAGCCTCATTAAATTTAATATCGTGACATTTGTCACTATTTTCCCTGTATACGACAAATTTTGCGCAGAGTCGTGCTAGATTTTCCGCGCAGATTGTCGCATTTACGGCGCTTACTATCCTGCGAAAGCCACTAGATAAAGTCTTTAAATCGGTTAAACTGAAAATAATATATGAAAGTACCTAAAATATGAGTGATTTTGTCTTTGATGATTGCGAGTTAACAGCTGATGCGGCGCAGAAATATGTCGATATGGCCTTGTCAGGCGCCGATGACGGAGAATTATTCATTGAGCGTTCCGCTTCAGAATCGCTCACATTTGATGATGGACGGTTAAAAACCGCCAGTTTTGACACATCTCGCGGCTTTGGACTGCGTTGCGTTGCGGGCGAGACCTCTGGTTTTGCACAAGGCACAGAAATGACAACATCAGCGCTGGCACGTGCCGCCCAAGCTGTCTCTATGGCCAAAGACGGGCATGATGGCCGCCTTAGCGCCCCGCCTACGCGGACAAACACAAAGCTTTATCCAGATATTGATCCCATTGCCGCCCCTAACTTTGGTATCAAAGTGGAACTCTTGCAAGAAATTGACGCATTTTGCCGCGCCCTTGATCCTAACATTGTCCAAGTAACCGCAACCCTATCGGCTAATCGCCGCGCCATTGCTATTATAAAGTCTGACGAAGAACGCTATGATGATATTCGTCCGCTTGTGCGCTTGAACATTATGATCGTCGCCGAGAAAGATGGACGCCGCGAAAGCGGCTATGTCGGTGCAGGCGGACGTCAAAGCTATGACGGCTACATACAGCCCGATTTTTGGCAACCCCTTGCCAAAGAAGCCTTGCGTCAAGCGTGCGTTAACTTACGCAGCGTCCCTGCCCCCGCGGGGCAAATGGATGTTATGCTTGGCTCAGGCTGGCCAGGTATATTACTCCATGAAGCTATGGGCCACGGCCTTGAGGGAGATTTCATTCGCAAAGGCACATCCGCTTTCGCAGGCATGCTAGGTGAACGCGTCGCAAGCAAAGGTGTGACGATTGTTGACGACGGCACAATTCCTGAGCGCCGCGGCAGTCTCTCTATTGATGATGAAGGCACGCCGACACAATCCACCACCCTCATCGAAGACGGCATTTTAGTTGGCTATATGCAAGACCGCCTAAATTCGCGGCTTATGGGCGTTGAAGCCACAGGCAATGGCCGCCGCGAGAGCTTTGCTCATGCCCCTATGCCGCGCATGACCAACACCTATATGCTCGGCGGTACGAGCGATCCTGACGAAATGCTCGCAGGGCTAAAAGACGGCATTTATGCTGTGAATTTTGGCGGTGGACAAGTCGACATTACCTCTGGAAAATTTGTCTTCCAGTGCACCGAAGCTTACCGCGTGCGCGGCGGAAAAGTCGAAGAGCCGCTCAAAGGTGTGACACTCATTGGCGATGGCCCGACCGTGCTCACCCAAATCAAACATATTGGCAATGACATGGCTCTTGTCCCTGGTATTGGCGTTTGCGGCAAAGCAGGGCAAGGCGTTCCCGTTGGCGTCGGGCAACCGAGCTTGTATATAGAGAACCTAACTGTCGGCGGTAGCGCGGTTTAAGCGGTGCAGCCTAGCCAACATCGTTTGAGGTGGTGGCAACTCCGCACCCCTGATTTCGCAGTCCTGCTTTATACGACCCTTGTCCAGCGCGTTATAATCCTGCCGATCTGGATCATTGGGTTTGCATCATCCGAAATAAATGATGTTCCGCTCTCATTCGTCTTAGACACCCCAATTTATGGCAATCATCCCGCACGCATGTGCGCAATGATTATCATCGGTGTGTGGATATATTACGCCGCGTGCATGTTCACGGCTATCCTAGATCAATCATATGGCTGGATAAAATACAGCCTTATATTTTTACTCATCGGCAGTGTTCACGCTCTAACTACTTATAATTTTTGGGCCTTAATGAACACGGCCTTTTAAATGTGTGAACGCCGCATTAACGCTATTATGGACATAATAAAGACTTTCTCGCATTTTCAAGATTAATGCTTATGTTAAGGTAGTTAATTTCTGGAGGAATAATTATGAGCGCAATGAACCTAATGGATATGATTATGAGCGCAGCGGGCGGGCAAGCCCCGCAGCAAATGGGACAACAATTTGGCCTAAACACGGCTCAAAGCCAAGGCGCGATAGCCGCCTTACTTCCCGCGATTTCGAGTGCACTTAAACAAAATACAGGTAGCCCACAAGGATTAGCAGGGCTTGTAGGCGCGCTACAAAAAGGTAATCACGATCAATATCTCGATAACCCAAGCCAACTCAGCCAAACAGGGGCAGTCACTGAAGGCAATGCTATTTTGGGCCACTTATTTGGCTCCAAAGACGTTAGCCGCGAAGTCGCCTCACGCGCATCAGCGCAATCAGGTGTCGATTCGAGTATTTTGAAAAAGATGCTACCAATGGTCGCAATGATGGCAATGGGCAGCCTTGGCAAACAAACAAGCGGCGGCGGCGGTTTGCAATCTATGATGACAGGCCTCGCCATGCAGCAGCTTATGGGCGGCGCATCCAACTCTGGCGGCATAGGCGGAATGCTCAGCGGGCTACTCGGCGGCGGAGCCAAGCGCGCGCAAGCCCAGCAGCAACAGGCCCACCAACAGGGCATGGGCGTCATTGGCAAAATGCTCGATGCAGATGGCGATGGCAATACAATGGACGACATCCTAAGCATGGTCATGAATAGCCGCAGATAAATATCTACTGATTTATGTATTGCGCAAACAACACGCATAAAAAAGCCCGCTCAAATGAGCGGGCTTTTTTAATTAAAGAATAGTAAACCTTAAAGACGACTACTCCCCTTCTGTTTCCCACCGCGCTGTATCTTCCTCTAGTGTGTCCAGATGCATAAGCTTCTTAACGAACGGAGAAATTAAGAGTAGAACAATACCTATGCCAATCGCGAGCCACCCCACTTTAGAGTAAACAGACAGTACTTGTTCGACACCGCCGCCCTCACTATTCGTCGCTTGTGCGATAATAGCAGACACGGAGTTACCTCCAGCTGATGCTAAGAACCAAGCCCCCATCATAAGCCCCACCATGAACCCAGGTGTAAGACGTGTCATAGCGGATAGTCCAACAGGAGACAGGCATAATTCGCCAGTTGTATGCAAAAGGTAAATCAAGAAGATGAATAACACAGGCGTTAAGTCCACAGAGCTGTTCGCGCCCCAAACGAGAACAAGGAATCCGATTCCCAACTGTATAACACCCAAGCCAAATTTAAACGGCGCCGATGGATCTTTACCGCGTTTCGCAAGCCATGCCCAAATACCCGCAAACACGGGCCCTAGAAAGACGATATACATCGCGTTTAAAGATTGG
>JBDVGI010000129.1:0-19051 GCA_039962885.1 Litorimonas sp.
CACTTCAATCGCGTCGGCATCGGCGCTTGGCGCAATCACAACCTCGGTGAAGACTTTAACAATTTCCACCGCTGTCGCTTTGTCCAAATTTCCGTTTAGCGCGACAATGCCCCCAAAAGCCGACACAGGGTCACAGGCTAACGCATTTTTATAGGCTGTGATGTAATCATCTGCCGTCGCCACGCCGCACGGATTGGCGTGTTTGATAATCGCCACGGTTGGCTTATCGCCCTTGGCGTTATCCCCAAATTCCGCGACCAATTCATAGGCTGCGTCCGTGTCGTTGATGTTGTTATAGCTCAGCGCTTTGCCTTGAAGCTGCTGCGCTGTCGCGACGCCTGCGCGGGCATTGCCGTCACTATAGAAGGCCGCTGTTTGGTGCGGGTTTTCCCCGTAGCGTAAAGCCTGTTTCAGCGCGCCGCCTTGGGCGCGGTAAGCTGGGCTCATATCGCCGAGATGCCCCGCAAAATAATTCGCAATTGCCGCGTCGTAAGCGGCGCTACGAGCATAGGTCTTGGCGGCGAGTTTCTGGCGCAAAGTCCCAGATGTTTGCCCTTCATTGGCGTCCATATCTGCAAGCACTGCGTCGACATCATCTGCATCTGTACAGACAGCCACATGAGCATGGTTCTTGGCGGCTGCGCGGATCATCGCTGGCCCGCCAATGTCGATATTTTCGACACACATTTCATAAGACCCGCCGCTCGCGGCCGCTTTTTCAAATGGATATAAATTGACGATAAGCAAGTCGATAGAGAGGATGCCGTGGTCGTGCATCGCGTCTTTATGGCTTGCTAAATCACGATCACCAAGCAAGCCGCCATGCACCATGGGGTGCAAAGTCTTTACACGGCCATCCATCATTTCTGGGAATTTTGTCAGCTCAGAAACATCTTTGACTGGAATACCTGCTTTTTCTATGGCTGCTCGTGTGCCGCCCGTCGAAACAAGTTTCACACCGCGTGCATGCAAGGCACTAGCTTGGTCAATAAGACGGGACTTATCCGAGACAGATAATAAGGCACGTTTGACAGGCGCAAGGCGCGCAGGGTCAAAGGGCGGGAGGTCAGGATTAGGGACAGGCATAATAATATTTCCGTTAAAATCTGAATTAGGCGCGCTCTATCATGGAGCTCAGCTTATGGCCAGCTTATGATAGCCCAGCACCGTGCATTATTTCATTTTACTGTCCAAAGCCCCATTAGGTGTATAATCAGGCAATAAAGCTTTAAGGGTTTTGCGAATATCTTTGCGGTCACGATGGTCTATGGCTGTGAGTAATTTTTTGACGCGGCGCATGACGGAATTGGGGTCAGCTATCTCTCCAGCAAACCTTTGCACGCCGTCAATAGCCGTAGGCACAAGATTTTCTTCATTATGAGTTAGCCGTTCCGTTAGCTTCTCGCCGGGACGAAGTCCCGTATAGCGCACTTCAATATCCAGATCAGGCACTTGACCCCGCAGCCGAATTAATTGCCGTGCGAGCCGGCCAATATTTACAGGCTCTCCCATTTCAAGCACATAGATATTAGAGCTCGCGTGAGTTTCGTTCATCGTTTGACTTGCGCCTAGCGCCGCAGCTTGTAGGACAAGCGCGGATGCTTCATCGACACTCATAAAATACCGGTCAACATCTGGGTGTGTGACTGTCACAGGTCCGCCGCGTGCAATTTGGTCTTCAAATAAATTTACAACAGATCCGCGCGATGATAAAACATTCCCAAACCGCACAGCGGCTGCTTGCATATTCGGGACAAGGGCTTGCCGAGCCAATGTCAACATTTCGACAATGCGCTTGCTTGCGCCCATAATATTGGCGGGGTCAACGGCCTTATCTGTCGAAATTAATATGAAATGCCTGACATCAAATGCCTCGCACATATCCAATGTGACTTGCGTACCTAAAACATTTGTCCGCAAAGTTTCTATCGGGTTTTTCTCACCTAAAGGAACATGTTTCAGGGCCGCTGCGTGCAGGACAATATCTGGCCGTTCAATATCAAATATCTCGGCCATATGTGCGGCATCTGTTACATCACCAATATAGGTTTCAAAACGCCCCTCGGTTTGAACATCTTTATGCGGAGCCAAGACATTTTCAAGTGTGTAGAGATTAAATTCAGAACTGTCGACAAGGGCTAATCGCGACGGACTAAGCGCCATAATTTGCTCCGACAATTCAGAGCCAATAGAGCCGCCTGCCCCTGTGATTAAAATGTTCTTTCCCTGTATCATTTGCCGTACAGGTGCAATATCCAAGCGCCGCATTTCTCGGCCAATTAAATCTGCCGCTTCAAACGCGCTAAGTTTCCCGCCCATTTCAGGTGTGTTGCGCGCAAGCGGCGCGCCAATATTGGCGGCAACTTTAATCAGCTTAGCCGTGTCCTTACGGCTAGGGTTTGGGTCCACTGAAATTAATTGTACAGCCCCTTCTTGGCGGCCCGCAATATCATCGTAAATACGTTCTATGTCTTGGGTTCCGCCCAGCACAGGGATCGCACGAATAGAGCGACCTTTATATTGCCCAGAAGTTTCAATAAGACCAAGCGGGTTAAAAGCTAGGCCCGTTTTTTTGCGAGATTTTTCTTTTAAATAATCATGTAGCTCATTTGCAGGACCAATTAGTATAGCATTCATAGACGACCCTGAACGCCGATGAAATAGCGCACGGAAATCACCATTCAGAATAATTAATACTAACAAGCGCGAGCTGACAATAAAGCCTATAAAGACGCCTGCCGATATAAATGGCGCCGAGCGCGGGAAATGCACGGCTCTATTAAAAAACAAAAAGAAGGCTAACGGCACAATAATTGTCACAATCATTACACCAATAAAAAGCCTGCGAAAATCATTCAACGATGTAAATCGCCAAATCGCGCGGTCTTGGCGCATGACAACCCAGACCAGAAATGTAGCAACTGCCGCAATCAAGGCCGCTCGGTAGTCCACATTTACCGGAATAGGTTTATTTAAAAAGTCATAGCGCCAACGTACAGCCCCCAGCATAGACCCATAAGCCAATAGGACATCAAATAAGATCAGCGCTAAACTTCTTAGAAAAAGGATCGGAGGGCGATAAATAGGCGTTTGTCTGCTTGCATCCAAGCTTGCCGTCTCGACGTTGTTACCGCCTTGTTTTTCTAAGCTGACATAATCTGTCATGACGCGCGGGCTTTCAGCTCTCGCAATGACCAACGCACACGATTAGAACGCGATTCTCCGTCACCATCCCCGTAGGCTTTGCCAGAAATAACAAGTTGTTGGCTTTTAACAGGCTTATGGCCTTTGCCCAGATAAACCGAACCCTCAACACGCATCAAGCCGCCATCTGTGCGAAAGCGCCATCCTGATGTTCCCCCAATCACGAGCAAAGCACTTTGCTGGTCTTGTGATAGGCTAACGCGCACATCAGGGTGGAAGTGAAACCGAATATCAAATGGAATTTCATCTCGGCGAACAGGTTGCGCGCCAAGCGGTACGTAAAGGCTATCCTCACCGCGAATATCGCCGCCGCCATTATCAACAAAAAATCGGCGGCGATGCCCAAGGCCATATTTCGCCCGATACCCATCATGTGACATTTCAAGCCACACACCAGAGCTTTGTTCCTTGCGCTGGGCTTTAACAGGGCCAGCCTCCACCAAAACAGCTTGCCCTAAAGCTCGTGTTTTCCATCCATCGGGCAAGAGCTTCCCTGATGATTGGTTATCTAAAGTCAGCGTATTATGGGCCGCCGCCGAGCGAACAGGCCGCTTCCAAGCTTTAGGCTGCGTATCGTTCCAGCCGCAATTTACAATCATACGGCCCGCCGCCGTCGATAGCTCAAAGGCTAGAGGAGCCATATGCGTGCGAACATCAAAAGGCCATGCAGGCGTAGAACCCGTATCCACCATCAAGATACTACTCCCACGCTCGATACGCTGATAACCCGTATGCGGACAGTAACTAAATGGCTTAGGAGTTCCCGGCGCCGCATTTAACAGCGTATCAATGAGTGGTTTTTGGCCTTCGCTTCCACCATGAAATCCAGCAAGCGCCCCGTCACTATGCCTAAAAAACGCGACCACCGGAGTTAACCGGTCAATCGCACGTGACATAAAAGTGGATCCTTCAACACCTCTATCTTGCAGCAACGTATCAAGTGCTAATAGAATTTTAAGTGCCTCTAAAGCCTGCTCTGGACTGCGCGATACATGTCCGCCATCGGGTAGGATTTGCAGCTCTATTTCTGTATCCAGTAAATCCAAACCTCGGGATAAAAAACCATCGGCCTTTTCGGTGAGCTTTGCACCGCCCATCGCCAAAGCCGCCGCCGCACGCAAACGACTAAGTCCAGCTTCTGTATATTTATAATTAGCTTTTAAAGCTTTTAATTGCCGGTAAACGACGTTGCGCCGCCTGCGTCCAACATCACTCTCATCGCTCTTTGCAAATGTTGGTGACCAAAGCGTCAACCAGTTAAATAAACGCCGCGCGATAATGTCGGTTTGCCACGAGAAATCATTCCACTTCCCATAGGTTAAAATCCAGCTATCTACATAGTTCATTGCGCGGGTCACGGGGGCATTTTTTTTCGGACTTAATAAATCTTGTAGCCAATCAAATCCGTGCAACCATTGGGCAAATTCTATTGACGGAACAGCCACCGTCCACGGATCCCCTTGCAAGCCAACATCTAAGCTTTGATGCCCAAGTATAAATTGGCCTTTCAATAAGTTTTCCGCATTTTCACTATTGCCAAATTTAAAACTCGGCGCGGCAGGATGGAAAGCGGCAATGCGGCCATTAAAACTCGCGCGCCCAGAGCTTCGCATCAATATTGGTTGCAGGCGAGCCTTAACAAGGCTCACATAAGGCGACCATAATGGGATGCGTTGTGACATTTTATATGCCTAACTAAAACCAGTAATTCACTAAGCGACCTGCGAGGCCAATGACCCTCGCAAAGCTTGGATGTTTTCGGCATAACTACCAGCGCCCTTAAAAACCGCACTACCAGCGACTAAAGAGCTGGCGCCTGCCGCAATACACTCTTGGGACGTGATCGGGTTAACCCCGCCATCAACCTCTAAAATTATGTCCTGATTAGAGCACTCAATCATACCGCGCAGGGTTTCAATTTTAGCCAGTTGTGACCGAATAAAACTTTGTCCGCCAAAACCTGGGTTTACACTCATAACTAAGATCATATCCAGCATATCAATAACTGGCGCAACAACATCAACAGGCGTTCCAGGGTTAAGCACAAGGCCAGCTCTGACCCCCGCATCTTTAATCGTTTGCAAAGTCCTGTGGACATGCGGGCCGCTATCTGGATGTATAGAAATAATATCAGACCCCGCCTCTATGAAGGCAGGGATAAGTCCGTCCACAGGCTTAACCATCAAATGCACGTCAAAAGGCTTATCGGAATGCGGCCGCAAAGCCTTCACAACCATCGGCCCAATCGTGAGGTTGGGGACATAATGATTGTCCATAACATCGATGTGAATCATGTCGGCGCCCGCTACATCAATGTCGCGCACAGCTTGTCCTAAGGCCGCAAAGTCTGCAGATAGGATAGACGGGGATATCAATATATTTTCGCTCATAACATCACCACTATCAGCGCAGGCCAAACCATGCAAGATAGCGTAGCGCAAGAGTCGAAAATATATATAGGCCCGTGAATATAGACTGAATGTGCAATGACCATCAGCTACGCAGAAAAAAACCCGCCTTGAAACAAGGCGGGCCATATATTCACAATGTCAATATAAGTTTATTTGCGCACTGGCAGGTAATCGTCCGATGAACCGTAAGTGCTTTGCGTTGCATAACCACTAGGCTGTGAAACCGTAGCTGCGCTTGCATCACCTGTGTAAAGGTCAACAGAGGCCCCTTGATAGCTATTGCCTGAACCGTAGCTTGACGAAGAACTAATGCCAAGATCGCCAGTTTGTAAGCAAGTGCCATCAGCCTGTGCCGATGATCCTGCTGGACACGCGGCAGTTTCGCCAGAGTAGCTAGTTGAACCAGAACCGTAGCTTGTGCTTGAGCTTGAGCTTGACGTTGCGTAACTTGTGCTGCCTGAACCGTAGCTTGTTGACGGCGCGCTATAAGTTGAGCTTTGGCTAGTATAACCAACTGAACCGCTTTGCAAACATGTTCCATCAGACTGCGCCGTTGTTCCGGCTGGGCAATCAGCAGGAGCTGTTTGTGTTGAATAGCTACTGCTTGCTGCATATGACGGCGTCGTAAATGCAGGTCCCGCATTGTATGACGGCTGCTGAGCGTATGATCCTTCTAGGCAAGTCCCATCAGGCTGAGCACTTGTTCCTGCCGGACATGATCCAGGTAGAATTTGCGAAGGTTGCGCATATACTGGCGCTGGTTGTGAATATACAGGTGCAGGCTGTGTGTAAACAACTGCAGGCGCTGGTTGCTGCTGTATAAAGACAGGCGCTTGCTGGACAGGCACTTGCTGGACAGGGGCAGCTGGCAAACAAGGTTGTTGACAATGTCCACCTTCATATGACCCAATATCGTTCCCGCCATAACGACTGGAGGTTTGTGCATTTGTAAATGCTGAAATTGACAGTGCTGATATGCTTAATGTGGCAATCAACCCTGTTCTGATTAATGTGTTAGTGCTCATTGGAGCCTCCCATTTTGAAACATCGTAGCGGTTCACTTGCAAAGCTTAGACCAAATTAAGGTTAATACAGGATTTACAAACTGCATTTTTTTTATTCAGCCTCGGTTTTGCGCGTAAATACCGCGATAAAAAATCCATCCATGCCGCCATCTGTCGGTAAATCAGACGGTAAGCTACGTAATGTTCCACCTTCAAATCGTGTTTTTGGTAGTTCAAGACCCAGATCAGCACATATAGAGTGTGGAATCGAAATAAGGCGAAAATCTGGCAGGTCGCGTAAAAAGCGATTTACACGCGGCCCGCTCTCCTCTGGCTGGAGTGAACAGACCGAATATATCAAAATTCCATCGTCTTTAAGCCATTTCACAGCACTTTTGAGTAATTTGTCCTGTAATTTCGTCAAATCTGACACCATTTTAGGGGTTCTATTATAAAGTACATCAGGATGACGCCGGAATGTACCTGTCGCAGAACAGGGAGCATCGAGTAAAATGACATCAAATTTTTCCGACGTGTTCCACTCTAGCGCATCTGCACAGACCACATGGGCACTTAATTTGGTTCTCTCTAGATTTTCACTCAAACGCGTTAGGCGTTTTTCAGACCTGTCTAGCGCCGTCACTTCTGCGCCCATTGTGGCAAGTTGCAATGTTTTCCCGCCTGGCGCAGCGCATAAATCCAAAACTGTCTTGCCTGCCAAACCATGTGAAAAATGTTTAGCAAGCTGCGCAGGCAAGGTCGCGGCAATGTCCTGTGCCCACCAATGCCCATCGGTAAACCCGTCCAAAGCTGTGACATCTCCAATAGTTTGTAGACGCACGGTTTGTGTTCCAATGACAGTTCCTTCAAGCTTATCAGCCCAGAGCTGTACGTCACCATTGACGTATAAATCCAAAACAGGGTCTTTCATCAAACGCGCAGCCATCTTGCGTAATTCTACTTTCCCGTAAGATTTCTCCCAAGCTGAGCGTATCCAGCCTGGAATATTTGCGCTTGGCGCCACATTCGCCGCGCGCTTGGCCCCGTCTTTGACAAGATTGCGTAACACCGCATTCGCCATATTTGCAAAGCCCTTAGAACTGCTGCGAGACTTTAAGACATCGACAGTTTCTCCGACTGCGGCGTGAGCAGGTGTCTTTAAAAATAAAATTTGCGCCGCTGCCGTTTGTAGAACTGAAAGCGTAAAGCTGGGCGGAGCTTTCCGAATAAGGGGCTTTAAGGCCCCTTGAATTTGCGCAAACCGCCGAAATGTCGTTGCGACAATAGCGCGCGCAAAGGCACGATCACGCGATGACAGCTCATTATAATCCGCTAAAGAGCTTAAAGCTTGCTCTAAAACTGTTCCATTTTTTAAAATATCTTGCAACGCCATCGCAGCTGCCCTGCGGGTCTTAACGGAATCCCGTACAGGAACTTGCACCCTTGCCGGCTGTGCCTTGGGACGGCGACCCTCGCCAGAGGCTTGTTTTTTTGATGGTTTATGAGTCATATTCTGCCCCCTAGCAGAGCCACGCTCCAAACGATAGCCCTGAAAACTGCGCGGGGAATTAACAAATATGGTAAACAAATTGCAAACGCGCACTTAATAAAATTTTATCGCTCATACTGTACCAAGACGGCTCATACCTTTGCCTGTCTTAAAGTTTAAGATCAAGCAAGGGGTCGGACTGGATGTTTCAAGTTTGACGATATGCATAGATAGGGTTAGTGAGGGGCATGACAAATATGCCTGATGAAACTGTCCCTATTGCTAAAAAACTAAGTCCCGCTGCAAAGCGTGCCTTAGCCGAAGCTGAAGAACGCCGCGAGGCGCTTAAGGCTGAGATTGCAAATCGTCCTGCTGAAAAAGCTGGTCCAAAAGGTGCAGAACCCACACGCTACGGCGATTGGGAACGCGGTGGTATTTGTTACGACTTTTAAGTCGTAAGTTATCTGCTGATATTCTGCGCTCATAAGATTAACTTGTGCAAGGAATGTCTCTTTGCACGCTAACGTGGGAGAGGCAGAATGCCGATCAAAACTGTGATAGCTGGCGGTGTCAGCATTTTAGGTGTTCTAGCGATGACCGCGGGCACAGCATATGCAAATGGATGTTATGCGGGGCAAAATTGTAATTTAGCCCCAGTTGTTGTTGACCCTTACACACCGCAATATGACGCTGTTACAATTCGCAATACAGAGCCATTAGGGCACTTGCGGTCTGTGAAATTTCAGCGCTCACCGAATGTATCCATCACACGAGTTCATGGTTTGGCACAAAATGTTGCTTTAAACGATGCTCCATCTGGATTTACAAACGGATGTAATCCTTCATCAACGGTCTATTGTCGGGCTGGTTCTGGCGCAGCAGCGCCAGTTGCGGTAAGGCCTGCACCTTTAGTTTCGGCTCCTGTTTTCGCAGCCCCTGTTTTAGCGGCTCCTGTTCAACAGCCTCTTCGGACATGGATTGGCGGCGGTTATGACCCATCAAAATTTGCACCGCGTCAATATGGCGAAAATACATTCACACCAGGTATTGCGCATATTCCAACCTCTATTGTTGATCGCAGCCCAGAACGCGCTGACCAAGTCTTAAACTCTGGCCGCACAGCGCCGCAGCAATTCGTACGTGGCGGGGTCGCACCGCGCCCTGAAACATATCATGTGCTACAAAATGCTGGACCAAACGCACAGCTTGTTCAAGGACCGCTTTTAACTGGGCCTGTTTTATCTGGCCCCGTATTTGCGCAAGGATTACCTGCACTTAGACCAACAGGTCCAGCGCCTGTACTTGCACAGCCTGCCTTAAACATCCCTGTTCACAGCGTAGGCTATGCACAAAACTTTGCACAGCCAACAGCACCTGTTGTCGCCAATAATGGCACATTTGCTTCTAATGTTGGCGCAGATGGCACATATTGGGAAAAAACATCAGGCCTAACGCAATTTGGAGATACAGTCGCCACTCAGGTTATCTGTAAACGCCGGTTGCCATCGCAAACTGTCCACCCTGTTATTGGAGTTCCGACACCTGTTTGTAATGTACCTGGTCATGCTCCGCACGCCGCGCATTCTAACTTTCACAATGGGCAGCAAGTTGCACCCAATGCTGTAGGTTATGGCACGCCAGCCGCAAATAACCCTTGGACATATTAAGGGCTAAATTTACGGCCCTGACATAGGGCGATAAGATAATATCAGGCTCTACGGCAATAAAAGTAGAGCCCTTCAAATACATAATAGAAATTCTCGCAATAAGAGAATCGGTTTGATTGTCCAGTCTGAACGCTGGATAGAACTTCATTAAGCGCAATTGCGCGGGAAAAGAAAGGTGGGGAAATATGGTATCCCGTATACTCAAAGGGGCTGCTCTTATAGTAGCTACAGCAACGTTTTCAACTTATGCCACAGCGCAATATGGGTCTGGTTCACATTATCACTCTAGCCCGTCATATAGCTCAGGCACAAGCTACAGCACGACAACAAACACATATGCAGGGGTGGCTTCGCCAGCTTATGCTGATGCGAAATATGGCACTGGCTCTATTTCAAATAGCTATGAAGGGTCTGACGTAGAAATATATGGATTTTCTGGCGCGCCAACTACAGTGGCTGGTCTTGGACATAATGAAAGCCTTCGCGCAACAGATTGCCCGACAAATGTTCACAATCCAAATGGTGGCCGCGTATTAGGGTGCTATAATGTTGTGAAACCTGTCGCGCCTGCGCCAGTCGCTCAAACAACTTATTACCGCGTTGTACGCCCCATCATTTATGTGCGTTACCCAGTCGCTTGTTGTGCGCCGCGTCCAGTTCTTCGCCCGCAACCACGTCCAGTGGTTCAACAGCCTGTTTGCAACACAAAGGTAAAGCCTGCGTGGACATCGCGTTATGGCGCAAACGGCTTCCCAGCCCCACAACCACAAGGTTGCGGCTGGTAAGTCAGCTTAAATATTGAGAAAAACCCGTCTTTATGGCGGGTTTTTTTATGGGTTAAAACTGCATGTCTTGCGTAATCATCTGCGCCGCCAAGCTTGGGTCAGCAGCTTGAGTGATAGGCCGCCCAACCACAAGATGCGACGCGCCTGATTTCAAAGCCGCCCGCGGCGTCGCGATACGTTTTTGATCTCCTGCATCTGCGCCTGCTGGCCGCACGCCCGGTGTTACAATTAGAAACCCATCTGGTACAAAGGCCCGAATAGCCGCTGCTTCAAGCGGGCTAGACACGACACCGTCAATGCCTGCCTTTAGGGCTTGTTCCACACGGCGCATAACGAGGTCTTCGGCATTATCATTATATCCAATATCATTAAGCGCCTGCCTATCTAATGACGTTAAAACCGTGACGCCCAAGATTTTCAAATTTGAATCTCCCTTCCCTATAGCCGCCGCAGTCATGACATCTGGCCGTGCATGCACAGTTAAAAAATCGGCATCAACCGTTGAATTCAACCCAGAAATAGAGCGCGTCGCCTTTTCAACAGTTGCGCCAATATCGTGAAATTTAAAATCGTAAAACACATGTTTGCCTTGCGCTTTGAGCTCTTGACCCAGCGCAACTCCGCCAATCGGTAATAGCTGTAACCCGATTTTATAACTTGCAACGCTGTCCCCAAGACGCTGCGTCATGGCGCGGGCGGTCTCAATATTTGGCAAATCTAAGGCAACGAATAGGCGCGGGTCGGCTTTATTAGTTTTGACATCTTGCATGTTCATGTTTTCCTAAATTTGTCTGAATTACGCGCCATCAAACTTTGGGTCATCGAGGTCGGTAGCCAGCGCGCCAATACAGCCAGAAACTTATTGACCCGCCCCGTTATATATACGGCTCGGTTACGCTCTAACGCTTCAACTCCTAATTGCGCGCATTCATCTGCGTCCATCATCATAAATGCAGGTAACTTATTCATCGCCTCGCGCGTTCCGTTAACGTCATGGAACTCCGTATAGGTAAAACCAGGGCAAAGCGCGCTTACATTGACGCCCGTGCCGCTAAGTTCCAAATTCAAGCTTTCGGAAAATTTGACAAGATAACTTTTCGAAGCGGCGTATAAAGTATGACCACGAGACCCTGGCATGTGACCCGCAAGGCTAGCGATATTCATGACACGTCCAAAACCGTTTTTTATCATATCAGGCAACAGCGCATGGGTTAGCTCGCATGGAACCTCCACCATAAGATGATTAAACCGCGCGTGATCTTTCCATTCACTGTCCAAATATAATCCTGGGTGACCATAGCCCGCATTATTCACCACTCCGTCAATTTTAAGTCCCTTAGCTTTGATAGCAGAGATTAGTTTTGGAACGGCTTTCATATCAAATAAATCTGCTGTGATGCTATAGGTCTTAACATCAAATTCGGCTGACAGCTCTGCGCCTAGTGCATCCAAACGGTCTGTGCGGCGTGCCGTTAAAACCAAATCCCACCCCCGCACCGCATATTCACGCGCAATAGCTGCGCCAATCCCAGCCGACGCGCCTGTGATAAGCATGACAGGATTTTTAGATTTTGGCATATATAATCCAATAACATTTTATGGTATTGGCTGTGGTCTACCCAAAGCCAGCCGCGCAATAAAGGGAAAACCATGTCTAAAAAATTATTTTTATTATGTTGGGCCATCTCAGGGAGTTTGGCAGCTTGCGCATCCACCCATAAAGACCCCTCATTATACACCGATTTCAGCTGTGATGAACTTCGTAAATTGCAGACCTCCTATCAGACTTTAGAAAAGCTACAGGCCCAGCGCAATTCATCTGGCCTAGAAGCGAACATACCCAGCTCACTGGCCAATAAGGCGCAACATCAAGGCATAGCGGAAATTGCACATGCTAGAGACGCTAACAACAACATAGACTTTTCAGCGAAACGCAAAGGTCACCGCGAGCAGAACAAAACAGGTAAGCCCGCAAGTCCTCAAAAAAAGATCTCGCATCTTAAATCCGCAAGAGCCGCCTATCGCCAAAATGGATGTAAAGCCGCGGGCTAACCCTACTTCTAGCAGCCCTGTATTCAATGGCTTATTTTAAAAGGCGGACTTCTGTTTGTGGCAGCGGCATACGTATATTATTATCACGCAGCACGCGCCAAATCGCGAAATTTAAATCAGACGTGAATTTATTCGGCCCATCATCAATGCCTGAGCACCAAAACTCAACCGCGAAATTAATTCCCGAACTTGCAAATTCGCGCAATTCGAGATCAGGTTTTTCTGGCTCATCAAGCACGCTTGGATGATTTGTAAAAACGGGAATGACTATATCTTCAAGGCTGTCTAAATCCGTATCATATGCCACAGAAAAATAGACCTCATAGCGTTGACGCGGGTCTTTATGTGTCCAGTTTTCATAGGCATTTTCAACAAAGGTCGTATTAGGAACCATAATGTCTTTACCATCTGTTGTCTCAACTGTTGTAGAGCGCATATTAATCGCTTCGACAAAACCTTCACGTCCGTCATCCAAAGAGACAAAATCCCCAACACGCACAGAGCGGTCAAAGAGAATAATCATGCCCGATACAAAATTCGCAGCAACGGGTTGTAGGCCAAGCCCTATTCCCAATGATAGAGCAGAGAAAATAACGACAAGGCCAGAGAGCGGGACTTTAGCGGCGCTCATGACAAGAATAAAAATAATTCCAAAAAGTAGAATTTGGAAAATTTTAGAGACAACCTCACGCGTGGAGCTGTCGAGCGATTCTTGAGAACGAATTGCTTTTTGGCCTTTATCATTTGCAATGCCGCCAAGCTTAAAGAACAAAGCCCCAAATATACCCAGTTGCAACACAGTCATGAGCGTAATCGGCGTATCGCCCATGCGCATTAATTCTGTGCCGCGTAGGAAGTTTGTCAAGTTATCGAAATATCCAAACACCATTAGCAGCGCGATAGGAATTGTAATCCAAATCGCAAGCTTTTGAATCATCTCATTAGTAATGAATGTTTTAATGACGCTATAAAGTAAGAAAACTACGGCCAAACCTTGGGCCAATTTCACAAGCCAGTCTTGACCTAAGCTCGGTATATTTTTGAGAATAATCGCAAATACTGTCAGCAATAAAACTTGAAATGCAGCCCGTAAAAACTCCCGCGAACGGTAAACATAATCCCGAACCACCTTAAGCTTTGCGCCCTCAACTGGCGCATCGCGGAACAATACGACGCGCTTTTTAACAGACTTTGTCAACATAGGAGATAGAAACCATGCTAAAAAGACGGCAGCTAATTGCGCTAAAAATGCGGGGCTTTTCAACCACCCCAATATCTTCCCTAACAGTTTGTTGCCAAGGGCTTTGACATCGTCCATGCTTTTGGGGATGACGCTAGGCTTTGCGGGGCTATCCACCGCATCTAATACAACACCATCACCCGTATCCAACACAGGGGTTTGGCCTGTCTCATATTTTTGCCGTAAAGCTTCATAGGCCTGTTTTTGCGCTTCATCTGCTGCGTCAATCTTAGCCTGAATGTCGTCTTGTTCGTCTATAGTTGGAGGAATTAAAGGCGGTTCTTCAGATACACTCTGCTCGGACGTTTCAACTTGTAAGGTTTCAGTTTGAGCTGCGGGTTCTGATGTGTGGTTTGGCGGCGCGGTGTCCTGCGCATATGCCATTACGCCAAAGCTTAGTGTTAGCACCAACACACTTAAACTACAAAAATATGTGATAAAAACGCGCATAGCCTCTCCCCGAGCAGTCTGTTACTATACCTTAGGCGAAATTTTGTAAATATATGAAAGCCCTATAAAGACATGCGACTTTTGACAGGACCAAACTTAACAATAATCGCAAGCGCGGTCTATTTTCTAACGCTGTCATCAGCCTTTGCACGCCCCTATGGCCCGCAACTCCCTGCCCTCAATACCACAGCGGCGCAAACCACAAAAAACCAACCTACAAAAACTGAACTTGCAAAAATCAAACGTCTTGAAAAAGTGCACGAAAAAATTACGCAAGATCATCCAAATTTACGTCATGTCAGCCGCCCTGGTTTGCAGGTTTGGCTCAATCAAAACAAACCTAACATTATTTTACTCGATATTCGCCCTATGCCTGAATATAGGATCAGCCACATTCAAAATGCGGTGCAAATAGATCCTGATAGTGATGAGCGCAGTTTAGATAAGCTCGATTTAAAAAACAAAATTGTCATCGTATATTGCTCTGTTGGACGTAGATCATCTGCTTACGCCACTCGGCTTGAAACGGAGCTGAGCCAAGCTGGCGCGCAAACCGTCTTAAACCTTGAGGGCGGGGTCTTTGGGTGGCATAATGACGGACGCAAACTGGTCAATGCCAACGGACAGACCGATCTTATACATCCTTATAATGGATTTTGGGGCGGACGGTATTTGACCCGAAAAAATAAGGCCAAATACTCCTTAAAATAGCTTACTTATTTAACACTTATAGGCTAGGAAACGCCTGCCTATATTTGGAGCTTACTTCATGAGTACACCTAAAAAAGTTGTCCTTGCCTATTCTGGAGGTCTTGACACCTCTATCATCTTAAAATGGTTGCAAGAAGAAAAAGGGTGTGAAGTTGTCACCTTCACAGCAGACCTTGGCCAAGGCGAAGAATTAGAACCTGCGCGCAGAAAAGCCGAAGCTCAGGGTGTAAAAGAGATTTTCATTGATGATCTTCGCGAAGAATTTACGCGGGACTTTGTCTTTCCTATGTTTCGGGCCAATGCGGTTTATGAAGGGTTATATTTACTCGGCACCTCTATTGCCCGCCCGCTCATCTCTAAACGCCAAATAGAAATAGCCCATCAGGTCGGAGCGGATGCAGTCTGCCACGGCGCGACAGGCAAGGGCAATGACCAAGTCCGGTTCGAACTGGCCTATTACGCCCTCGATCCAGACATAAAAGTCATCGCGCCTTGGCGCGAATGGGAGTTAAATTCCCGAACGAAATTACTTGAATATGCAGAAACGCACGGCATTGAAATTGCCAAAGACAAACGCGGCGAAGCGCCGTTTTCTGTGGATGCCAACCTGCTACATACATCATCCGAAGGCAAAGCCCTAGAAGACCCGAACGTCGAAGCTCCTGAATTTGTCTATCAGCGCACAGTCTCGCCCGAAGCGGCCCCCGATGAAGCCACGATTATTGAGGTCGGTTTTGAACGCGGTGATGCCGTGTCAATTAACGGCGTTGCAATGACACCTGCAACCTTATTAACGCGGCTCAATGAATTGGGCGGTAGCAACGGTATTGGCCGTCTTGATCTTCTAGAGAACCGATTTGTAGGTATGAAGTCCCGCGGCATATATGAAACGCCTGGCGGGACAATTTTGCTAATGGCTCATCGCGGTATTGAACAAATTACAATGGATAAAGGCGCAGCCCATCTGAAAGATGAACTGATGCCGCGCTATGCCGAACTTATTTATAACGGCTATTGGTTCTCTCCCGAGCGCGAGATGCTACAAGCGGCGATTGATAAATCTCAAGACCTTGTGACAGGAACAGTACGGCTTAAGCTCTATAAAGGTAGCGTCAATATTATTGGCCGCGATTCCCCGTACTCACTTTATTCGCAAGAACATGTAACATTCGAAGAAGATGATGTTTACGATCAAGCCGATGCTGGCGGTTTTATTAAAATCAATGCCTTGCGCTTGCGGCTTTTAAAGGCCCGTGACCACAAAGCAGGACGTAATCAATAAGGTTCTTAAATAGGCACTTTTCTATAAGCTGACACATCAGCTTATAGCGGTCACCGAACAATGCCCGCCTAGAACTGCTCGTCTAAAAACGTATCCCCCACGATGTCTTGCGGCTGAACAATATCTATAGCGCCCGCATACTCTGTGTTAAGTGGATTATCATGAACGACTATTGAAACATCATGATTAGATTTTTCAACACTCTTAAATTTTTCGAGACCTTCTAGTGCTTCAAGGCTCTCTAGTTCTAATTTTTCTAAGCCCTCTGGCGTTTCTATGTTATCTAGCTTTTCCACTTGAGCAACTGGTTGATTTTTGGCCTTAACAGTCTCGAGAGCACCACTATCGGCCCGGCTTCCAATATTCCCAATAACGGACGCTAAAACTAAGCTAATAACCGCGCCGCATAATGCACCCGTTAGAAATACTGACCTTTGTGAACGCGGCTTAGTCGGGTCAGTTACAATATCTGCCGTAACTTTATTTGCAATCGTCTGAGGTTTTTCTGGCATGGGTTTCGACGCGAGATGTTGCCGAACCGAAGACATTAAAGATTCTGGGTTTAAGCCTCGCCGTCCATGTGTCTGCGGCGGTACAATATCATCAGCAGGCGTTGGATACGCTACCGCTTGAGGTGAGCCTGTAGGCTGCATCGCTGGCATTGGCGGCATAGGCGGATATGCAGGATTGGGTTCTTGCCCATTCGGTTGAGCATTAGGCCACATCACGTCTTGCAATAAGGTTTCTGGTTGAACAGGCACAGGTTGGGGCACAGCTTCAAATGCTGGGGTATTATTATCAACTACCTGAGCCGCAAGCGGATTGACATCATAGCGCACGGGATTGGGTTGAATAGTCTGTGGTAAAACAGGCATAGGATGGTTTGGTGTTGTATTATGTATTTGAGCTGGCTGAGCATGCGGGAACCCCGCAGGGTGGCCTGCCAAGTCTGGAACGCTAGGGTATAATTTATCTGTCATCTCGGAGCCTTAAATATCTAGCCATATCTAGTGTATTTAATCGCAGAAAAACTCTAATAGCTGGTTAAAAATCCGTATTTTTATTCAAATATTGTTAAGGCATATTATTCTATAGTTTCCGTAATTTACGCATTGTATTCAGTAAATATTCGAAATAATGAGGTTCCATGTCAAATACACATAAAAAAGCAGATAAAGAGCTTGGATTTCGCGAAAGCGTCGATTTAATGTTCAATCGCGCGGCCAGTTTCATGGATTTATCTCCTAGGTTAATTGAGAAAATTCGTATCTGCAACGCAACATATATCGTCCGCTTTGGTGTAAAACTGCGCGGGGAAGTTCATACGTTCACAGGCTACCGCGCTGTGCATTCTGAACACAAAGAGCCCGTAAAAGGCGGTATTCGATACTCTCTTGATGTTAACCAAAACGAAGTCGAAGCCTTAGCGGCTCTGATGACGTATAAAACCGCCCTTGTCGATTTGCCTTTTGGCGGCTCTAAAGGCGGTTTGTGCATTAACCCACAAGCTTGGGACGAAGATGAATTAGAACGAATCACCCGCCGGTTTACCTTTGAGTTAGCCCGCCGTGACCTTATCCATCCATCGTTGAATGTCCCTGCCCCCGATATGGGCACTGGTGAGCGCGAAATGGCATGGATGGTGGATGAGTATCGCCGCCTTAACAATACGAATATGGATGCAAGCGCCTGTGTGACAGGCAAACCCGTTCATCTTGGCGGCATTGCAGGACGTACCGAAGCCACAGGGCGGGGCGTACAATATGCCTTACGTGAATTTTTCCGTCATCCCGAAGACAAAAAGAAAACAGGGCTACGCGGTGAATTAGACGGCAAGAAAATTGTTGTCCAAGGACTTGGGAATGTGGGTTATCACGCTGCAAAGTTCTTGGCCGAAGAAGACGGCGCCAAGATCATTACTGTGATTGAACGCGAAGGTGTTATCCGAAACGCCAAAGGCATTAATATTGACGCTTTGAAACAACATATGGCCACAGGGGAGCCTTTATCGAAATTTGACGGCGGTGAGGTCACAAAAAATGACCCCAAGGCCATCGAAGACAAATGTGATATTCTAATCCCAGCCGCACTTGAAGGCACGATAAATCTCTCTAATGCACATAATATCAAAGCCAAGTTAATCATCGAAGCCGCCAATGGCCCCGTCACCGCTATGGCTGATAAAATACTGCGCGACCGTGGTATTACCGTCATTCCTGATATGTACGCCAATGCAGGCGGGGTGACTGTATCTTATTTTGAATGGGTGAAAAACGTCAACCGCATTCGGTTTGGTCGTTTGCAACGCCGCCGCGATGAAGCCAAAAACATGCTACTACTCAATGAGCTTGAAAGCCGTGGAAACTTAAAACTCACAAAGAAATTTAAGTCCGAATACACAGAAGGCGCAGATGAAATTGACCTCGTACGCGCAGGTCTTGATGACACGATGCGAGCTGCGTATAATAATATACGTGAAGCGTTAATTGAACGGCCAGAGTTAGAAGATTTACGAACCGCGGCATTCTATACCGCCATCAACGATATTGCGCTGCACTACCGTTCCATTGGACTTTAAGCGGCCTTGCTTTCATCCAATAGCCTTAATCTAAAAGCTCATATTCTTTAGTCGATAACCATGCGCGGTAGCGTTTGGTTTGTTGTTTTTGACGAATTTGTTGTCCTAAAAACGACAAAAACGGACGCGGAGCAGCTTTAGGGGCTTTGCCCTCACCAATTCGGTAAAGATTAGCCTT
>JBDVGI010000130.1:0-2469 GCA_039962885.1 Litorimonas sp.
CCCTCCTTTAAGCATAAAGCGTTAACCTTATCCTTAAACCTTACATCATAATTCCCTCAAAACTCAACATTGCTAAAAAATCATGTTTTAACGCCAATTTTGTCACAATTTTGTCCAAAACCACCTTATAGTATAATTCACACATAGAACATCGGAGACCTTATGCGTCCGTTTATCACATTTTCAGCTATATCAGCCTTTAGTCTATCGGCCTGCGCAGTTGTTCCAGAGCTTCCGCCAGCTCCTGTCGTTGTCAGTGCCCCCGTTCAATCTTGCGTCCCTGTGTCCGCGCTTGTTAGGCAAGAAATCCCTGCTGAGACAAAAGTTCAATACGCCATATCATCGATTGATAATCCGCCTTACGCTCCGATTGAAACGACGGTCAAACAAGTCCGTATCATCAAACAAGCACAGGTCATATATGTCGATAGCGGTGGCCGCGAGGTGATTGATATTTGCGAAAATGTAGAACGCGGCTTTGTCGGCCCCGCTGCAGGCGAAGTTATCCAAGATAACTAAGCACAGCTTATGTCGCTTATGAGCGTTGATGTCCGCGCGGCGCAGGCGTGGCAAATCTTTGAGCGTAATATAAACCAATATCACGGGCATTGTTGATAAAACGATGTCCGTTTTTTTGCATAATCCCGCAATTCTCAAAACTTGGGCTATCTGCATGCAGGACTAATGTTGGACAGTTTTGGTTCTTATCTCCTAATATTTGCACCATTTGTGCGCGCGGTTTAGCGATCGGTTGATACTGAATATCGGCACTATGTTTAATAGCAGGAAAATACGACAATAGCCCCCAAACCTCTGCACACTCAGGACAATATTCACGGCGGCCTTTATCTTCAAATCCTGGCGCGAGAAGGAAAAACGTGTCTTTAGACATAAGAACTCTCAAATTAACATTGTTGAAACACAAGTGTAATCCATATACGATTCAACTCATGGCATTTAAAGACTTATCCTATTGGGGCATATTTAAACTGAGCTTAATATTTGAAGCGATTATTCCAATCATATTATCCCCATTTTTATTAGCTGTGTATTTTTCCAAGCCAGACGCCCTTAATATAACCTCTTCCATTATGGGCATTACCGTTAACACAGAAAGCTGGACTACTCATGCAGTCTTATTATGCATTTTGACACTCATATCCTTACTCATACAATCCGTGATTTGGTATGCACTTGCTCAGAAAACGCACTTGGGTCGTTTGAAAATTTCAGATAAAATTTTAAATGACACGACATTTGATTAATCACTCATCTTCCTTATCAGGAAGGTTTTGAAACGGCACAATCTCTCCGTCTCTTAGTTGCTCAAAACGTGTAAATGCATTTGGATCAGCGCGGCCATAACTCCCGCAATCTGTTTTAAATGAATGTCGCCCACCCTTAATCCCCGCAAATTTATGCTCACAAGATTTATTGACGCCGTGTAGCGCGTCCCATATCGGGCCGTCAATCGTTAGCAGGAACGGAATAATCACCTGCCCATTTTCGCCTGCAAATGGCACATTTAATTTCGTCCGAATTTCACGCTCACTAAGGCCGTAAAATTCAGACGACAAACCTGTGTGCGGAGCGCGCTGCACATGGGCGCGCTGTTCCTCCGTAACTTGATACGCCGCAAACAACGTTTTGCGTTGCTCCGCGCAGTGTGTTTCGAATCCAAAACAATCGGTCGTGGCGGCTAATTTCTGAAGATCTTGATGAACCGGCCCGTTCCAGTTTTTCAGGCGAAACCTCTCATCCACGGCAGGGCCATTTGATGTCGACGTGTCGATAATCAATTTCGGCCCGTTATCATCCAGCGCGGGCGGTGCATTAGGGCTCTCCAATGGGGAAAGTTCTACAACCCCTAGAGGCGGGACAGGGTCAATAATATCCGCGGGAATATCTACGGGGACAGACGTTGCGGGTTGAACAATTTCAGGGAGCGTTTTAATAACAGGTTCAGGTTGGACTATCGCATCAGGATCCGAGGGAATGAACCGCTCCGCTTCCACCTCTTGAATAAGCTTCACAGACACATAGCTCGGGACATTCGTGACCAGTTGAGGCGGCGGGCGGGCGGATAAAATTTGCCACAAAACAACATGCACTGCCAAAGCCGCCAGAACCGAAACGCCAAGCTGGGTTGGCGATACAGACGGATACGGCGATTGTGAATTATACCAGCCTCGCTCCATGACTTACCCAACACCAATCCGCCCTTATTAACAACTTAAACAATAGCAAGTTTGCTGTTAGGTTTTGGTAAGGTTAGACGTAAATCGCCGCACTTTATCAAGGCACCGGCGCGCCCTCTGCAGATTCCATACAAGCTGATAATCTCTTCCGTTGCGAAATGACAAGGCGGTCTTGCTGAAAGCATGTTTTGTAATACTCACTTTAACGGCAGGAATGCATGTTAACTGAGTGTCTCAAAACGCCCAATACTGTTGAAAAACTCTTGGATTA
>JBDVGI010000131.1:0-4875 GCA_039962885.1 Litorimonas sp.
CACGTTCAGACCCGATTGACAAATCTTGACGTTCTAAGAAATAGACAGACCCTCCCGTTCCGCGAAACTCCTCGCGAGCCGGTAATGTTCCTGGATCAGCCGCAAAGCCTGTCACCTGCGTACGGCGTTCACCGTAAGCCGTCGTATTTTTGCTGTTATAGTCTAAGATACCGCCATAAAGACCGCGATCAAGGTGCGCAAATTCTGTCCCAACAATCTGGGTAGCGAAATTCCCCCAAAGGATATGACTATCGTCCTTTTCGACCTTCACATAGAAACGACCTTGCGTCGGCGCATCTTCTCTTAAGGTACTATCATCGCCATAAACAGGATAGAAACGATCCGAATCCAAGCGGCGTAAAAGTTGGCGTGGGTCCTTATCATCAAGATTATTTAGAACATCACCAATACGGTCTTCGCCTGTGTCAAGAGCAGCCGTGACCGTATAATCCCCTTTCACGCGTCCTTTGACATAAAAAGCACCTCGGCCAATACCTGTCACATCATCAAAGTCACGATCAGATTCCGCAAAGAAATTCGCGGGTCCGACTGCGTCACTGGAACCAAGTGTCACATCACCAATGGCAACATAGAAAAACTCGGTATCATCCAAATGCACATCGCGTTCAAAAACCGCGTGCTGTTCATCATCAACAATGTCAATTTTAACGCGGTGTTCCCCGTAAGGTAAAATTGTTTGCACAGCAAATTGGCCATCACTATCAATTAAGACATTTTGCCCTAAAACTTGGACACGGGCTCCGTCTGACACCTCTGTGCCATAGACAGTAATTCCGCCGCCCTTAACTTGAATATTGCGCGTCGCTGTTCTGTCAATTCCGTAAGCTGCGCCATAGACAGAAGTTTCGGAACCACGAAGTTCTGGAATGCGGGACACACTCGTATCTTTCAAAATGCTAAGCGGTTTAGGCGTTGTTTCATCAAAGCGGCCTTTAGCATCATAGACTCTCACAACATAGATTACGTTGCGAGGTAAACTCGCAGCATCAGGTAATCTTGCTGTATGGGTTTCATCAACTGGCAAGACCATGAATGGCTCGGATTGTACCGATTTGTCACTTTCGAAAATTCGAATTTCAGATTTTTCAATAAAAGCGCCATAGTTCCAATATGTTTGGAATGTAACGGCCTCGCCCGCCTCGGCAATAACTTCGCCATCATTAGCCGTGACATTTAATTGCGGTTCAATATCAACGCCATCATATTTGATTTGGACATTAGCATCCGCAAGAGCTTGATCTGTTTTGGCTTCATTACTATCAAATCCCCAAGAGAATAACGGAGCCGCAGTATTTTGCGCAATCGCAAAGTTTTCATTCGCTAGAGCAAGACCTGTGAGCGCCAAGATGGATACAGTTGCGAGTCGGTATGTATTTTTCGATAAAAAAGTCATAATCTTAACCCTCCTTTCCGGTACTGGTTGCGCGCCCTCGATTTGCAATAATTGTCTTTCTCTCAATATTTAAGTCGTAGTCATCCCCGTAAGTTTTCCACATGTCTTTGATTTGCGACGCAAGCTCAGATAGGCGTTCGTCTTGTCCTTCAAATTGTGTGAAGTAATTTAAACGTAATGTAGATTCTTGACCCTTAAGCGCCTCAATCAGCAGACCAAGTTGTCCCGCATATTCAGACTTAAGTGTGGCACTTGTACCGACAAAGGCCGCGTCATTTAGCTCTAACGTAAGAACATTCTCTAAGGCTGCCGCAAAGTTAGCTTTGCTGACTTTACCCCGAGTTAAACGAATAACGCGAGGATTTTCAGAGGTTGGGTGATAACCCGTCGGTAGACTTTTCTCATCAACCTTCAAGATAAAGTTAGACCCGATATTCTCATTCGGCACAGCCGCACATGTAATGTGGTAACGGCCATATTGATCCGTCGTCACAATCAAACCTGTAGCTGTTGCCAAACGTACACCTGCAAGCCCTGGTTCGCCTTTGGTCTGATATCCATCTTTGTCTTTATCATCAAACACCTTGCCGATGATTTCTGAACAATCAAACAATGAGTCTGGCGACACACGCACCCGCGCTTCAGCACGGCCTGATATTTCTGCGCCTAATGTATCCCGAATAAAGGCTTGGTTCGTAAAGGTACCTTCACTGACACCCGCGCCAACAACCATAATTAAAGATAAGGTTTGTGTTTCATTGGCGGCAAAATCAACATCATTGATAATCAAGTTGCGACCATCAAGCTCTGGCTCCACAGGAAGTCCGTTCAAACGGACTGTTCCGTCTACAA
Source organism: Litorimonas sp. (assembly GCA_039962885.1). Lineage (GTDB taxonomy): Bacteria > Pseudomonadota > Alphaproteobacteria > Caulobacterales > Maricaulaceae > Litorimonas. The sequence continues at coordinate 2,267 of JBDVGI010000131.1, forward strand.
AGCTAAAGCCTGGCGGTGCAAAGTCGATAATATCAAGATCAATGCGCGGGAGGTCTTCAGTATTAGTGACCGTAATTGTATAAGGTACCAAGTCCCCGATATTAACATCACGCTGCGGAGTAACTTTTGTTACAGTTAAAGGCGAGCGGGTAAAGTTAATCGGATCAAGCGGGATATGGTTATTAATCACATCACGTGAACCTTGTCCCAGTGTAAAGCCAAGATAATATGTTGTCGCATCCCCATTTTGCGGAGCTGTTGCGTCAGGAGAGACTTCAAATGGCCCGCTTCCTGCAGGAGGAGATAGGAAACCCGGCTCTGCCCCAATTATAGTGGAATTTGTATCAAGATGAGATTCAGGCGCATCAAAACTAATCAAGAAGTTTGTTTGGCCAAAGGGACAAGCAGGGTCTGCGCCTGGAACAAGATCAAAACGATACATACCCATTTCATCAGTCGTTTGGTTCTGTTGACTTGGATCAATGAAACAAATCGGCGGCAAAGGCGTCCCATTCGCATCTGTGAGCGTCAAGACAGCGCCTTCAACAGGTTCGCGTGTGACCGCATCATACACGACACCAGATGGGTCAATCGGCAAATTCTGCTCGGTAGCAGTTTGGCCTGGCGTTAAGACAACATCTTCAATAACACCAAAAACAGCATTCGTGTCAGGGTTACGGAAGCGTACCGTATATTCCCCGCCAACTAAGTCTTCGGCTTCATAAAACCCGTTCTCATCAGTGACTGTCGTTGCGACAACATTGCCATCGGCGTCAAGAATTTCAACAATCCAACCTGCTAATAAGGTTTCATCGCTGCTACGTTCATCATCACCGTTGCTGTCCAAGAAAACAATACCGCTAAGGCTTGCAGCTCCAGGCTCAACAACGACAGTCACTGTCGAAGTCGTACAGTTTGTAGGGTTTAGAATTTCACAAATTTGATATTCAACTGTATAAGTCCCAGCTGGCGTACCAGGAGCAACGTCCACGCTACCGTCTGGGTTCAACGTAATGCCATTAGGTAAACTCGCGCCGGGCGCAACAGTTACTGTTACAGTCTGCGGCGTAGCAGGCACACCATTAAGCGTATCATCCGATAGAACATTAATGACGTTGCTTGCGCCCTCATTACTATCAATACCCGTAACAGTATCAGGTGCTGCCGTGATCGGCGCCTCGCCGACCGTCACAGTCTCAGTGACAGTTGCGCAGTTCGTTGGGTTTAAGTCCTCACAGATTGTGTACTCAACTGTATAAGTGCCAGCTGGCGTACCAGGGGCAACCGTGATGAGCCCCGTGACAGGGTCAAGGCTAAGCTCTGGATCAGAGGCGCCGACCGTCAATGTCACATCCGCTGGGTCAACAGCCACGCCGTTAAGCGTATCGGAAGCCAGAACAGAACTCGTCACGCCGCCATTCGCACCGTTAATCACAGGGAAGCTCTCAGGCTCCGCTGTGATCGGCGTAATAAGCGTAACTGATTCCGTGGCTGTTGTATTAGCTAAATTACCTGCAGCGGGCGTACCTGTCACTGTGGCTGTGTTTACCAGCTGCGCATGAGCCGGCGTTGCTGTGATTATCGCGATTGGCAATACACACGCAGTGGATAAAATAACTTTCTTATATGAAACTTGCAAGTTTCTCGCATTAGTTTGAAGAATATTACGCATAATAGCGGCTCCGTATCGTCTTGTCGTTCAGTATGGGCGCCCTGAAAATATATGTATTGTCGAAACAACAGCTGAGAAAAGGTCTCAGCGCAGGTCACTCACAAAAATTGCCGTGCGGAAATAGCTTTGCTATATGCTTGAAAATAATCCCAATATTCCATAAACCCACACTCCCCCTAAAAGGGTATTTAATTTTAAAGTATGAGGACATGGACTTTACGCCCCGCCATGTTTTGTGCTCTACGGCACTTCCACAAACTCTTCACCAAGGCTGTATCTATACGAACATGATTTCTATTAATTTAAGAGACATGGTTTAAATTTTATGAATCGCAACAAAATGTGAGATATATTAAAAAATATATTAATTTCAGTATATTAACTTATTTTTATTTTTTCAAAGTATTTACAAAATCTGAATCTCTTTCTTCAGAAAACCTTATGTCACCTATAATTGGCGCCCTCATTTATAACTGGCGACCTCATTTGCGAGGTTTAATTTTCAACAAAAAAGGCCAGTGACGTTCACTGACCTTAGATAGAAAATTTTTATATTTAATTTTAAATATATATTACTGCAAGGCGTTCACATCTGCTGCTGTCACAGTATATGTACCCGTAAATGTGATAGCATCACCAGGTGCGAGAGTATCCCATGTTCCATCAACGCTCACATCTGTAGAATCTCCAGCGGGGGCTGCATCTGTTAAAAGTGTTTCATTTCCCGGTATTGGTGCAGGGTCAGATCCATTATGCGTATCCGTAATAGCAACATTACTAATGTTTTGATTGCCGTCATTTGTGACTGTATAAGTATATGTAATGACATCACCAACCGTATGCGGGCCTGTGCTATCCGCAAGCTTGGTCATAGAGAGAGACGGCGCAGGGCATTCGTAGTTAGAAATAATTGGTCTCCCAAAAGAAGAACTAGGGT
>JBDVGI010000132.1:0-4280 GCA_039962885.1 Litorimonas sp.
AGAGAAAGGATCAAGAATAAGACTATCGAACATCGACGCTTGCAATACCGTAAAGCCGTCGCTTAATATCAACCAAAGAGGTGAGCAAAGTCTCTCTTAGCCCGGGCCGAAATCCGTGCCATTTTATATGACGACGGACAAGGTAAGAACAACATATAGTCCTCGTGGTTATGTTGAGCGTGTATTCGCAATCCATATAACTGATGATATCAATTCAATTATAGATATGCGGCAGGATGAAGTTTTATGGGAGAGACATACAGATGTAGGGTCTCCAAGCGAGTAAACCTGATTTGCTTAATGAAGCCTTGCCGCGTTAATCACGCAGATCGAACTTTTTGGTTTTGCAAAGCCTTATGAACAAGCTGATGCCGTGACTAGAATTCACTCAACTTTAGCATCATGTCTGAATTTCCAGAGTGTGTTTCTTGATATGAGGTGGTGCCCATCAGTTCTGCAATATCAAAGAAGATGGGAGTGAAACGAAAGTACATCCAAGCAGCGCGACGAATAATATCAGGGTGGAAGCGGTGACGGGAATAGATTGATGTTTTCATGCCTTTCAACTAGCATTGAGACGGAAAAAGGGTGTTAACGTGACAAAGTCTCAAGCGGCAATTACAGGCTTGATGTGATCAAGTGACGGAGCATTATCTTGCGCAATTAATAGCTCATATCTTGACTGGAGATTCAACCAAAATGTTGGTGTTGTTCGAAGAGCTTTAGCGAGTAGAATCGAGGTTTCAGCTGTAATAGCGGATGAGCCATTAAGAACCCTGCTAATGCGGTTAGTTGGAACATCTAACATTTTTGCAAATGCCGCTGCGGACAAACCGAGAGGAACAAGATAATCTTCTTTAAGAATTTCGCCTGGGTGTATAGGTGGTGGTTTTTTCATATTACTGTCTCCTGTGATTAGTGATAGTCTACGATTTCAACATCATGGGGACCATCATTTTGCCAGATAAAGCATATACGCCATTGTTGATTTATACGTATTGAGTGTTGACCTTTCCTGTCACCTTTCAGTGCTTCTAATCTATTTCCTGGTGGTGACCGGAGGTCATCTAGAACCATGGCCGCTTCTAGCATTTCAAGCTTTCGCCGTGCAGGACGTTCAAATTGTCCAAATCGTGGAATATGCTTTCGATTGAATAAAGCTTCAGTGTCCTTATTTGCAAAGCTTCTGATCATAATTTTACGTAGTACGTAACGAGTAATTTGTCAACATTTTTCTTCGATAAGATCATGTTAATTAGAAATTGTGCAGTTCCTTCATGTTAGTTAGTTCCCTGTTTATTACTTGCAACTCCCTGTTAATTTTTCAGGGAATTTGTTGAGAAATGCAATATTTTCAGAGGTATGTAATGTATTTAAATGGCACTTGAAGCTAAAAATTGCAAATTTTCCTTGTAGATTTCCTGTTTTACAGGGAATTTACAGGGAGATACGACTTCAATCTAGACTGCGGCCACCGCCACTTTTCTTTGGCGCAAACCGACCATTTTCTATCACTCACTATTAGTGCCGTAATTTCAAATATTTAGCCCTCATGAGCGCTAGAGTGTGCTGGAGAGATGTCTCTGATAGGCTGATTTATGGGTGTTTTCTGAAACTGTCTCTGATCGCGGTTTTGGAACTCCGCTTTTGGTCAGTGATGATGCAGTGGTGATGGTAGTAAGATGCAGTTATTACGGTTTGTTCGAGGGTTAAAAGCTAAAACCCGAGGGCCGTCCGTTGATCTTCCCAAGATGTTGGAATGGCTTGGTATAGAAAATCCTTCAAGATGAGCGTTCGAGGTTGCATGCCAGACAAAATGGCTAGCTGTATATCGGGCGTTAGAAACGCCAGCTTTAATGTACGCCAAACATGGCGCTTATCCATCTTCATATCTTTAGCAATTACCGACAGTTGTTCTGCATCAGTCGCCATATATTGCTGTTTAATCTCATAGGCCGTCTTTAAGGCCTTTATCAGAGATGGGTTTGGAGCAGGGGCTATAGTTGGTGTCTTGCTGATAATCACCTTCTTGCCATTGTTGCAGACTTTAAGCTCAAGGCTAACATGAAGCTTAACTGTTTCCGCTTCCGCTGGAGGCGTATGTGAGAGTTCCAAGCCAACCTATCCCTCAACAGCTCCCCGCCATATACGGAAATATCTTACTCATTGATGATATTGCCATCAATCATGATATTTTAAAACAACAGCTCAACAGCAAAACTTGCAAATGTATATCCGTTAACTCTGCCAAGAAAGGGTTAGCGGTTTTAGCGAAGGCTAAAGAAAAAAATGTTAATATTGACCTCATCATTGTCGATTATCAAATGCCTGAAATGACCGGTGAAGACTTTATCCGTATTGCCAAGACACATGCCGATTATAAACACATTCCCATAATTTTATTTTCATCTGTCGACAACGACAGATTGAGGCACGAGCTCAAGGAGCTTAGGCTAGAGGGGTATCTTACGAAACCCGCACGTCACTATGAACTCATACGAACGGTATCAACCGCGATGTCGCAATCGACTAAACCCACCGAAAAGGCGGTACTCTCCCCTAACATAACTCAAGAAACTACCCCCATTGAAACCAGAAATAGTGAAACACGTGCCGAGACAGGAAAAATAGATGTCCTGATTGCCGAAGATAATGAAGTCAATCAGATGTTCATTAAGTACATTATGGAGGACATGGGCGTTTCGTTCAAAATTGTCCCAAGTGGACGTTTGGCCGTCGATAAGTGGAAATTACTCTCGCCGAAGATCATTCTCATGGATATTTCAATGCCTGACTGGAACGGTTATGAAGCAACAAAAGCTATCCGAGACTGGGAAGCAAAGCTTGGCCGCCCCCGTACACCTATCGTTGCGGTCACGGCACATGCTTTAACAGGTGACCGTCAGGACTGTCTGGACAATGATATGGATGACTACCTCGCTAAACCAATCGCCATAAGTAGAGTTAGTGAGATGATAGAAAAATGGACCAATATGACCAATTTATCAGAAATTTCTAAAGCCAGTTAATAGCTCACAAGATAGATAGTGTAATTGTAGTCATAGGTGGTATAATTGAGCGTCTTAAAATCGCCCAAACTAAGCCTCTGACCAGAGGCGGTAAACGCCCAAAATAAACCGCTTGCCAATAAATCGCTGACAAATATTAGACACAGAAATCGACTGATCTCTAACGACTGCTTATGGGATAAAATTCTAATTTCAATAAATTGACTTGCTAGCCATTGCTGACTGAAATGGGGGAAGAAAGTAAGGTATATAAATTTCATTCCCTTAACACTAATTATATATCAATGAGTTAATTAGAAATAATAGCGTACCGAGAATACGACGAAATGCCAGTGTATTATACTGTAAAATCAATAATATAACAGAGTTTAAAATGTTAAATGTTTACCAGTAAAGTTATAAAATGGTTACCGCTTAACTATTCTTTCTTTTACTATCCTTGATAATGAGAGTGAACTAAAGGCGGCGGTGGTTTGTTTGACTTGAGTAGCTAACACATTTGGATTTAAATTATTTTAAACGTGAGGCAGTAGCCTAATTATCCTTTTTCTAGCGGGTTTGTTGAATTTTTAGCGCCGCGTGTTTAGCTTGTCTAAGTTCATAGAATTTTTTGACTTTCACCTGTTTGAGAAGTTGAAATTGAATGGATACGACTGTGTCCATTGTAACGCCTTTGGAAACAGCCAGATTATCTTCTGCAATTATTTGCGCACGGTTCGGTGCGTTAAAACAGTCCAAAATGGCTTGCTCTAATGTCGATTGGTCGAGAGCTTTAAAGTTAAACCCTTGCAGGCCTTCACGCTCACTTACATCGATGAAATCGCCCATCATGGGATAGGCGGCTGGGGTGCCGTAAATAGCGGCTTGATGCAAAACGCCAGAGCTTCCCGTAGTACTGTCATAATCAAATATAGCGAGTTTGGCTTGGGTAAAAAATCCTGCTACATCCTCTTCGGCAACATATCCATGGAAGATAATATTTGCGTCACAGTTATGCTTGACCGCGAGTTGCTCAAGGTAACCAGCTTTGGCAGGATGGTCTGTACCGCCAATGATGAGTTTTAGTTTTTTGTCATCGCCTCTTCTTGTATTTAAATTTTGAACCGCGCCAATCGTGCGTTCAAGCCGCTTGTAAGTTCCAAACTTCCCCATGGTGACGATAATATTTGATCGCTCATTCAGTCTTGGGGGAGTTCCTTCAATATCCGTTGGGAATGAGCCATGGGGAACCATAAATGCATTTTTGGCTTT
>JBDVGI010000133.1:0-20457 GCA_039962885.1 Litorimonas sp.
TAACAATCGTATAAAGCACAATACCTGGCTTATTTTTTATATCTTGTAAAGTATTATCGAGCTGACTTTCAGATCGTACTAAAGCGTGTAAGTGCTCAAGCGCTGTACATGAGGGAAACTGCGCCGTTGAAGCTTTCATCATACCAACAAGGGTTTCACCTGTAGAATCACTCACAAGATGAACATGAAAGTATATAGATATATTAGGATTTCGTTCTGACATTACATCCTGCTCTATGGCAATTTTATCCCACTTGTCCACATAGGATAGATTTATCATCACATTTTATTGAGTCATGAAGATAAGTTTTAACATCACGTTCCATTCATCCACAGTATTAAATTTCCTATATTAATAAATTGAAAGCTGGGGATAAAGTTATACAGGTTTTTGTCCACACAGTAATACTACCATAACATATTGTAATATTGTTATATTTTTAAATATTCACACCTTTAATATCATTCATATATTATATTTTATGAAAAACATATTATACAATATTAATCTTTATTACTAAAACCTTAATAAGATTCACATATGCCCTAGCTCTATTCCTATCATTACTTAAATATATATAGATTAAAGACGGGTTCCATTTGGATAATTTAGGTATAAACAAAACCATAATAGCTAGAAAAAAATTTCAAAAGAGTCCTATTTTAGATGTCAAATATCAAACATAATAAGCTCATCAAGGCTTTATCTGGCCAGACCCAAGAAACACCGCCTATATGGTTAATGCGGCAAGCTGGCAGACATTTACCAGAATATTTAGAAGTCAGAGCCTCAACCAAGAGCTTTATAGATTTTTGCTTTAACCCCGCGAAAGCTTCTAAAGTTACATTACAACCTATTGAACGCTATGATATGGATGCAGCAATATTATTCGCGGATATTTTACTGATCCCGATAGGGCTTGGCCGAAAAGTTGAATTTGTCAAAGGTACCGGTCCCGTATTGGAACCAATTGATGTAACAACCATATCAAAACTCAAAACACAAGGAGCTGCTGAGCGTATATCCTCCGTTTATGAAACAGTTTCAAGAACTCGTAAATCTTTATCAAACGATAAAGCTCTTATTGGCTTTTGCGGTGGCCCTTGGACAGTGGCAACATATATGATTGAAGGGAAAGGTTCCCCAAATAAAGAAATTCCAAAACGATTTGCTTATGAAAATCCAGAAGCAATGGCTGATTTATTAGAAGCGCTTGTTATATCAAGTGCGGAATATTTAATCGGACAAGCGAATGCAGGGGCTGACGCTCTTAAAATATTTGAAAGCTGGGCTGAAGGTTTAAGTCCTGAGATGTTTGATCGTCTTGTTATTAATCCAACGTGGGATATTATTACCCGTGTTAGAGATGCTGGTATTACAGTTCCTATTATAGGCTTTCCGCGAGGCGCGGGTTTAAATGCTATTCGTTATGCTCACGAGACTGGAATTAGTGCAATAGCAGCGGGGACACAAATGCCATTGCAAGATTTCCGCGCAACAATCCCTGATAATATGCCTGTTCAAGGTAATCTTGACCCATTGGCATTACGTATCGGTGGTAAAACTCTACGAAGGGCTGTCGATAATGTATTAAGAGATAGCGATGGAGGACCGCATATATTTAATCTCGGTCATGGCGTTACACCAGATGTAAAAATTGAAAATGTTCAGGCTGTGGTTAATCATGTGCGCGGCATAGAAGCAAATTATGTTTAATCTCTATTTATGGATTAAAGCGATACATATTATCGCCGTTGTTTTCTGGATGGCAGGGCTTTTATATATGCCCCGTCTCTTTGTATATCACAGCAGTTCAGTAAAAGGCGGCGAATTAGAAACAAAAATGATAGAATCTGCGGAAAAGCTACAGCGGATTATTATGACGCCTGCTATGATTTGTGCTGTTTTAATGGGTTTAATATTGGTTGTATATAATGCGGCAAGCTTGACCACTACATTTTGGTTGCCCTTGAAACTTATATTTGTATTTAGTCTGGTTGGATTTCATGGATATTTAACAGCGACCCGCAAAAAATTTGCGCATGGAGAGCGTCCGAAGTCTGAAAAGTTCTTTCGCATGATCAATGAAATTCCGTCTATTTTGACAATCTTTATTGTTTTACTCGTTGTTTTAAAGCCTTTTTAAAGTGTTGACCTAGAAAATTATTATCTATATTTATAGGATTACATAACGTCCGTTATGATTTTTCCTGTAAAACACAGTTTGAAAACCCCTAAATAAACCCCCTTTGAAACATAACGATAGTAATATGACAGACCTAAACACTCAAGACATCGAGAGTATGACATCTATTAGCTTGGATGACCTAAAACTATTAAAACCTGCGGATTTAATTAAATTTGCCGAAAAGGTTGGAGTTGAGAATGCTGGGTCCATGCGGAAGCAAGATATCTTCTTTCAAGTGTTACGCGATTTGGCTGACGATGAAATGCAGATTAACGGCTCTGGGGTTTTAGAAGTTCTGCAGGACGGTTTTGGGTTTTTACGTGCGCCAGAAGCTAATTATTTACCGGGTCCAGATGATATATATGTTAGTCCTCAACAAATTCGGTCTTTAGGTCTCCGCACAGGCGATACAATTAGTGGTCAAATTCGTAGCCCTAAAGATAATGAGCGGTATTTTGCTATGAGCAAAGTAACGTCAATGAATTTTGGAACTCCAGAACAAGCGCGTAATAAAGCGCATTTTGACAATTTAACCCCGCTATACCCTGATGAACGCATGAAGATGGAAATAGAAGACCCAACGCGGAAAGATACATCAGGACGGGTGATTGATATTGTCGCGCCAATTGGTAAAGGACAGCGCGCTTTAATCGTTGCTCCGCCGCGCACAGGTAAAACTGTTCTTCTACAAAACATCGCGCATTCCATAGAGCGCAATCACCCTGAGTGTTATGTCCTTGTTTTGCTGATTGATGAGCGGCCCGAAGAAGTGACGGATATGCAGCGTTCTGTTAAGGGCGAGGTTGTATCATCTACATTTGACGAACCCGCAACGCGCCACGTTCAGGTTGCTGAGATGGTTATTCAAAAAGCGAAACGCTTAACTGAACACGGCAAAGATGTTGTTATTTTGCTTGATTCCATTACCCGTCTTGGCCGCGCTTATAATACAGTTGTTCCAAGTTCAGGTAAGGTTCTAACCGGCGGCGTTGATGCCAACGCATTGCAGCGCCCTAAGCGCTTCTTTGGCGCGGCGCGAAATATTGAAGAGGGCGGCTCTTTAACAATTATTGCTACGGCTTTGATTGATACAGGCTCGCGCATGGATGAAGTGATTTTCGAAGAGTTTAAAGGTACCGGCAACAGTGAAATCGTTCTTGACCGCAAGGTTGCCGATAAGCGGATTTTCCCTGCTATTGACGTGACGAAATCAGGTACGCGAAAAGAAGAGCTTTTAATCAACCCTGTAGATTTACAAAAAACCTATGTTTTACGGCGAATTTTAAACCCTATGGGAACCATGGACGCGATTGAGTTTTTACTGTCAAAACTTAAAGATAATAAAAATAATGCTGAATTCTTCGACAGCATGAATACATAGACCTAATAAACACTATATTATCATCAACAAAAATAGCCCCGCATAGACGGGGCTTTTTAATTTTAATTTGATGGCTGATCAGCAGCTCGGCGCATCATTTCTTCGCGAAACATAGCTGCAAAATCCGGCGGCTCTAACATGATAGGCGGGAAGCCGCCATTTTGTGTCATATCGGCCATGATTTGACGTGCAAATGGGAATAATAATCTTGGACACTCAATAAGGATCATTGGTTGAATTTCTTCAACATTAACGCCTTGGAAGGCAAATAGACCCGCATATTCAAGCTCTGCAATAAAGATTGTTTGGTCGTTACGAGTTGCGGTAGCTTTCAAAATCAGCGTGACCTCAACAGCATCTTCATCAAGCATTTGGCGGCCTATTTCGATATTGATATCAATACGCGGAGGCTCTAGCCCTGTACGTAGGCTGTCAGGCGCATTTGGATTCTCAAAACTCGAATCCTTTGTATATTGCGCAAGAACACGTAGCATAGGCCCTTGAGCGGCTTCAGCTGTCGCTTCAGCTGGCGTATCTGGTATATCTTCTTTTTTTGGCTTTTTTGCCATATTTAAACTCATATGTTGCGCACATTTTAGGCTGTGCAATTATGAGCCATGCGCTAACATAGGAGGCCGCAAACGGCAATTCCTTATTGCGATTATGTCTGTAAAGCCTTAGCTAGTCGGGAAATAAAGGTAGAATTATGATTTACGAAGTTATCATTTGGGCGGCTCTGGCTACGGTTACATGTGTTATTATGTATTCCGTTCTTGGCAAACAAGTCGGCAAGGGCTCAGATGATGCGCTAGATTTGGATAAAATATTCAAACCTAAAAGCCCGCAAACCCCTAATGGGTCTAATGTTGTGCCAATGGTACAGAAAACAAAAACAATCTTTAGTCCGATTCAAGCTATTGATAATGGTTTTACAGAAAGCCATTTTATCAGCGGGGCTAAAGCGGCTTATTCAATGATATTGGAAGCTTTTGCTAACGGCGATAAAGATTTGCTAAAGTCATTGCTCACAAATGATGTTTATATGGTTTATGAAGACGCTATAAATGCCCGCGAGTCAAAAAATTATCGCCAAGTAACAGATTTGGGTCGTCTAAAAAGTGTCAAAGTGCAAGATGTGAAAATGGACGGTGCCATTGCCCGCATTCATGTGGTTTACGAAGCGGAGCTAACGTCGGCTTTATTAAATGAAGAGGGCGATGTTGTTGAGGGTGACCCTGATGTGTTATCCTCTATTTCTGAAGTTTGGGAATATGAGCGGAATTTAAAATCTTCAAGCCAAAACTGGTTACTGGCCGATGTTGTTCCATCAGAGGGCGACGAGCTTGAAGCTGACCCGACACCAGACACGAAGTCTGTTAAAAAACCAAAACGGAAACCGGATAATAAGTAATTTAAAATGCATTGAATTTCTGTACGAATAAGGCGACATAAAAATATGATGTCTTTATTCAAATATACAGCAATAATTGGCCTTGCTTGTTTGTCTGCTTGTACGACAGTTCCAAGAATAGACCAGACTGGTGCGAACTTTCCAAACCCTGATGTTGAAAATCCAGGCATCATAGTTATTGCCGAGCCTGTTTTGACCCCAAAGCCAGCAGAGCCAATTCCTGCCCCGCCGCCGCCAGCGCCAGAGCCGCCAGAACAACCCGTTTATGAATTGCCCAATGAATTTGCCAATCTAGAAGGCTGGTTGTGGTCAGATATAGAGGCATCATTTGCTAGTTTCCGCAATAGCTGCAAGAGCTGGGCGCAGGCGGATCAAAGTGCAATGCTAAACCCAAATCTTCCGCAATATGGTCGTTACTCTGATTGGGCTCAACCGTGCCAAGCCGCGATTATAGCAACTCAGCCGCATCGGTTTTTTGAAGCGCATTTTGCGCCTGTGCAGCAATCTACAGATACGGAAAGAGACGGACTTTTAACGGGATATTATGAACCTGAAATGGAAGTGCGCCTTAAACCTGATGCAGAGTTTTATGAGCCGATATTAGCCAAGCCTGCAAATAAAGATATTCAGAGCCTATCTCGGGCGAATTTATCTGCGCGCTCATCACGGGTCATTGCCTATGGTCGCCCAATTGATGTGTTCTTTTTACAAATTCAAGGATCTGGCCGTATTCGGTATAAGAACGGGACGTCTTTGCGGGCTGCATATGCAGGAAATAATGGCAAAAGTTATAAATCCATAGGCAAGGTTCTTGTTGAACGCGGAGAGCTAACCGTGCAGCAAGCGTCAAAGCAAGCCATTGAAGATTGGATGACGCGAAATGGCCGAAAAGCTGCGCGGGACTTGATGAATGAAAACCCGCGTTATATTTTCTTCACGGAACAGAAAATTGAAGGCAATGAGGGCCCGCGCGGAGCTATGCGTGTGCCGCTCACGGCGATGGGCTCACTGGCGGTAGATCCGCGCTACCATCCTTATGGCGTCCCGATTTGGTTAGAGACAACCTTACCGCAAAAAGGTGGCGACTTTCGCGGAACGCGGCAAAACATCTTAGTTATGGCGCAAGATACAGGCAGTGCCATTCGCGGCCCGCTCCGCGGGGACTTGTTTTTTGGGTCTGGCGAACAAGCAGGCGCGCGGGCAGGGGTGATGAAGCACCGCGCGGTTTGGTTTGTGTTTTTACCCAAAGCGCTGGCTTTAAAAAATACACCAAGCCCGACATCATGACCAAAGACCGTCCGATAAAATCGGATGAGAAACAGATCTGGGGCAGAGTCGCCCGAACAGTCAGGCCTCGCCGCCGCTCGCATGGTCATAAGAGCGCCAAGCCCTATCCTTTAATAGGGGCTAGCCGCGAAGATTTTGCCAATATGTTACGCGTGCCGCCGCAAATGCCAGAACCCGCACGGCCCGTGCCGCAAAGCCTTGATGTCAACCAAGATAAGAAAACGCGGCGCGGCCAAGTTTCGATTGATACAAAAATCGACTTACATGATATGACCCAAGCTCAAGCCCGTCCTGCGTTGCAGCGGGCGGTTATTCGCGCCTCGAACCGAAACTATAAATGTCTATTGGTGATAACCGGCAAAGGCACGCGCGGGGAGGGTATCTTGCGTCGCAGCTTTATCGGTTGGATCGAAGACCCGACAATTCGGCCTTTAATCGCGACCTACGCCCAAGCCCATATCCGCCACGGCGGTAGCGGCGCGTGGTATGTGTTTCTGAAGGGGTGAGGCTTTAGCAAGTAAACCCGTTTTGATCTTACAAAATAAATTTACTTAAGTCCTGATCTGCGGCGAGTTTTCCGACATGTTCCTCGACATAGGTTTTGTCAATTGTCACGGTTTGGCCGCCTTTATCTGTGGCGGTGAAACTGACCTCATCCAGCAGGCGCTCTAGCACGGTGTGCAGGCGGCGCGCGCCGATATTCTCGACGCTGGCATTTACTTGCGCTGAAACTTTGGCAATATGGGCGATGCCGTCATCCGTAAATTCAAGCGTAACATCTTCGGTTGCCATGAGAGCTTTGTATTGCCGAATGAGGCTCGCTTCGGGTTCGGTCAAAATTCGTACGAAATCATCTTCGGTCAAGCCGCGTAGCTCGACCCGAATGGGTAGGCGGCCTTGAAGTTCAGGCAACAGGTCAGAGGGCTTGGCGATGTGAAACGCGCCGCTGGCGATAAATAATATATGGTCAGTTTTAACAGGACCGTATTTGGTTGAAACGGTTGTGCCTTCAATAAGGGGAAGTAAATCACGTTGCACGCCTTCGCGCGATACATCCCCACCGCGCGCATCAGAGCGCGTTGTGATTTTGTCGATTTCGTCTAAAAAGACAATCCCATTTTGTTCAGAACGTTGTACGGCTTCGCGTTTGATCGCATCATCATCGAGCAATTTATCCGCTTCTTCGGAGAGCAATGGCGCGTGAGCGTCGCGAATTTTCATCGTGACTTTTTTGGTCTTGCCGCCTTTACCAAACATAGAAGATAGATCGAGCATTCCCATCGATGCGCCCGGCTGGCCCGGTATATCCATGCCTTGAAAGGGGGATGAGTAATCGGATAAATCAAGCTCTATGTCTTTATCATCTAACTCACCTTTGATGAGCTGCTTGCGGAACTTTTTGCGTGTGGCGTCGCTCGCATTTTCCCCGACGAGTGCATTTAGAATGCGCGTCTCTGCGGCTTTATCGGCTTGGGCACTATATTGTTCGCGTTTTTGCTCGCGTAGCATAGCAATTGCGGCTTCGATAAGGTCGCGGACGATTTGTTCAACATCGCGTCCAACATAGCCGACCTCTGTAAATTTCGTGGCCTCAATCTTGATAAATGGAGCCTGAGCAAGCTTCGCAAGACGGCGTGATATTTCTGTTTTCCCAACACCTGTTGGGCCAATCATGAGAATGTTTTTCGGGGTTATTTCATCGCGTAAATCTACATCAACCTTGCCGCGCCGCCAGCGGTTACGCAGGGCTATAGCTACGGCGCGCTTGGCGGCAGATTGGCCAATAATATGGCGGTCTAGTTCGGATACGATTTCTCTAGGGGAAAATTCTGTCATGCTTGATAGATGGGCGCATTTTTTTGAATTTCAAGGTTTACTATGCCTTGAAATTTGGATCAAATGGCGGTGGAAAAATTCGCCATTTTGGTAAAATGGCGAGCATAAGCTTGCGGGCTTCATGCCAGCCAACGCCTAAAAATACAATAACCCCGCCAAGGATGATGAGAGTGAAAATTAAACTCGTCCCAACCCCTGTTCCGGCGGCCATGAAAAGGGATGTGATGGCAAAACCTGTATAACCCAATGCACTCACAATAAGGGCGCGGCGGTTAATGGCTAGGCCTATGAGAGTCAGGAAACTAATTATAAGTAATACAATAATGGCATCAAAACTATCTAAACTAAAAATTGGCACTATCCCGAATAATTTATCGGTCTTAAGGGCAACCCCCGTAATTGCCATACCGTGAATAATTAATGGAGCCGCTAAAAAATGCAGCCAAAACGCATTATCTGCAAAACGGGTTGTACGGTGTTGGTCGTTGGTGTCATAGGCTAAGGCAGCGCTAAATATAACAAGCCCTGATAATCCAAGGATAACGCCAAGATTGTTTTTGGTTAAGCTTGGCGCGAATTGCGCTAAGAGAGAAAAGAGCAAAAATAAAGCTGACGCCGCGATAAGGGCTATGCAAAATGGTAAACGGACTCGCCAATAAAATAGGGCCATTACGCCGAGTGTGACAAGAGCTGCAAGTGATCCGCCCCCTCCCAAAAGAGCCGCGAAGCCGCGTTGTGAAAACATTAAAAAGCTGAGGGCTATGATAAGACTGGGCAAGTGAGCGCGTTTCTTGCGGCCAAAATATTCTGCGCCGACCCACATAAGCCCTGCTGCACCAATAAATAAAACGCCACCGCCTAATAAATGTGTCAAGCCCAGCACTCCGAGTGCCAGTAGGATAAGACCAATGGCGATAAAGACATCTGAAAAACTGCGTAGGAACCGCATATTATCTTCATGGCCAATCGTGGATTGGTTGGGCAGGTCATTCTGACGGACGTTTGCGGTGGTTTTTTTGCTTTGTAGTTCCGCCCGCATAGATGCGGCTTGGTCTCGGGAAATAATACCTGCCTCTAGGGCAGATGTAATTTGGGGACCCGTGAGTTGCGATGTCATAATGCTCTACCCCTTAATCATATCTGCTTGTGAGCTATTTTTATTTGGCCTACAGCATTTCGTATGAATGTAAAAGCTCCAGATAAAAACTGTGCGGTCATTATTGGTGTGGGTCAATATAAAGACAGCGCTGCGCAAGACATGTCTACTCCGTCTGAATTTAAAGGGCCTGTGTATATGGGAACTCAAGCAGCGACCCGCGCTCTATCCGATACTCACGAAAACGCGCAAATACGTGCCGTCGTAGCAAACCAAATTGATACAGTTTTTTGCGCGCGCACATTTGCCGATAGCGGGCCATTATTTCCGTGTCCCTTTGGGCGTTCAAAAAACATGGGGGCGGCGATAGCGCGCGGCGCAGGCATATATTCATCGCGGCATGTTTATGCGGTTATTGGCGGGGACACTCCGCAAAGCTTGGTGGCTGAGGCCGCTGAAGAAATAGAAGCGGGAGCTGCAAAAGCTGTGATGATTTGCGGCGGGGAGGCTATTGCAAATATGAAAACGGCGATGCGCGTAGGGATGGCGCTAGACTGGTCAGATGATGTTGAAGCGCCGTTAGAAGACCGCGGATTTTTCACGCCTAATTGTCCGCCTCTTATGAGCCGCTCGGCCATGCAACATCAGCTTTATACACCGATAGAATATTACGGCCTATTGGAAAATGCTCGCCGTGCCCGTCAAGGGCTTTCGCGCGAAGATTACCGTAAGACTATTTCAGAAATTATGGGCGGAATGCTGCAGACATCAATTGGTAATCCATTCTCAGCACATTCAGATATCGATAAAGATTTACTAACCCTCACCCCTGCGAATCCATTATTTACGGATATTTATAGCAAAGCAATTTTGCCGAAGGATGCTGTTAATCAAGGGGCCGCAGTGATAATGACAAGTTATGGCCGTGCAATTGATATGGGACTTGACCCATCGCGTTTTGTTTATTTGCAGGCTCATGTTGAAGGGAGTGAGTCTCCAGTTTTGGAGAGGCCTGACATTGATAAATCCCCAGTGCTAGAGGCCTGTATCACGCACGCCATGGCCACGGCTAATGTAACAGCGCAGGATATAAACTTATATGATTTATACAGTTGCTTTCCAATTGTGTTAAAAGAAAGCGCTAAGGTTTTAGGCCTTAATGTTTATAAAGATAATTTAACCTTGACGGGAGGCCTCGCTTTTTTTGGCGGACCGGGAAATAATTACTCGCTTCATGGCATAGTAGATATGGTCAATCAGATAAGAGATAAGAGCGGTTTAAATTATGGGTTGATACATGCCAATGGCGGATTTATGAGCAAACATGCGGTTGGAATATATAGCAATAAAGCTGCGTCTTATCCTACACGGATCATTCGGCATATGGCAGAAGATGGGCCAGCCTTAAAAACAATAGACGCTGCGAGCGGAGCGGGAATGCTTGAGAGTTTTTGCGTAAACTATAGACAAGGCGTTGCGGTCAACGCGGTCATTATTGGGCACCTAAAAGATAACGGACACAGATTTTATGCTAAGCCTAAGCCAGAACACATCACTGATTTACTAAATTGGTTAATTGGTGATGATCCTTTTGGGCAGGCGGTTGAGATATATACTGATGGTATAAAAAATTACTTCATGCGATAAATTACTCACACAGTAGGGGACTAATCTGTTTTCAGAGATTCCAAAGTTAGGTTTCCATTAGTAAAAACACATACACGGTCTGCAATTCCCATTGCTTTGCGTGCGAGAGTTTCAGCATCTTTTTCATATTCATCCATCGCTAGCGCAGCAGAAAGTGCATAATTTCCGCCAGACCCAATGGCGGCGATACCGCTATCAGGTTGCACAACATCACCATTGCCTGTAAGGATAAATGTTTCAGATTTGTCAGCGACAATCATCATGGCCTGTAATTGACGCAAATATTTATCCATACGCCAATCTTTAGCGAGTTCCACACAAGCGCGCGCGAGTTGCGTTGGGTGTTGTTCTAATTTTGCTTCAAGTCGTTCAAGCAATGCAAAGGCATCAGCGGTTGCGCCAGCAAAGCCAGTCAACACTTTCCCGCCCGCAAGGGTGCGAACCTTACGTGCGCTAGCTTTCATCACCGTATTGCCTGCGCTCACCTGTCCATCGCCGACAATAACGACTTTGCCGTTTTTACGAACAGATAAAATTGTCGTGCCGCGCCATTGGCTGGCGTCGGCGTAATCATGGTGAGGATTATATGTCATAACGTTTAAATGGGGGCGTATAAGCCCCGCGTCAAGATAGGGCGGCTAACAACTACTAAGCGCTGCAAAGGCGGCAAGTTGTTCGGGCGTAGCTTTAGGTTGATATTGGTCTTTCCATTGGCCGTAATCCATACCGTAAATACGTTCACGCGCTGCGTCTAAATCAACGGGAAGCCCCGTATCTTGCGCGGCAGCTTTATACCATTTTGATAGGCAGTTACGGCAAAACCCGGATAAAATCATAAGGTCTATATTTTGAACATCTTTATTGTCATCTAGATGCTTCAAAAGTCGCCGAAATGTGGCGGCGTCTAGGGCGTCTTGTTGGGCTTGTGTTAAGTCGGACATAATTTATTTCAATCTGAATTTTATAATTACTCTAGTCTAAAGTTTTCGCCGCGCTCTCAAGTAATATTGGAACGCCGTCGCGAATCGGGTAAGCCAGTTTGGCTTTTTTACTAATTAATTCATTTGTTGCTTTATCATAGGTTAGCGGCCCGCGTGTTTTTGGACATACTAAAATGCCTAGCATTTTTGGATCAATGCGGGCTTTTAAACTATGGGGCTCTGAGCTGTTATGTGTGTTTGGCATAGATGTTCTTATTGTATGTGGTGGAGTTAAAATAAGCCTATTAATTTCGTATAACGCCATTATCTTTATTAGAATATAAATGCATTAATCCAATTAATAAACGGCGGCGATCATCACTTGTTGGGGCCTCTAATAAGGATTGTTTATCTTCTGCCTCAAAAGGACTAATCATGGCGGCTTGGTTAATTAATATTGGAAGCGGAATTTCTGTAAGACTGTCCCAATCAACTTGGACTTGCAAAGACTTAGCCAATGTCTTCATGGCAACTGTTAAGGCCGCGCGGTCACCACGGTCCGTATCGGAGAAGGCTTCGGATGTTTGTTTGGCGGCATGAATATCGGCATCTGCCTCAAAGGCTTCGAAACTAATTTCGGCTTGACGGTAAGGGGTTTTTACATCTAGTTCTTTTGTGATTGTAAACCGCTTCAATCCCTTGAGAACAACAAGGTAACGCCCATCTTCTGATTCAGAAAATTGTGTAATACGGCCAAGCCCCCCAATTTTAGCGAGCTCATTATTTGGGTTTTGCACCATGCCAATAAGGCGGTCACACTTAAGCGCATCATCAATCATGTTTAAGTAACGCGGTTCAAATATATTTAGTGGTAAATCGCAAGCAGGCAGTAGCATCGCCCCGCCGAGCGGAAAAATAGCAATTTGTTTTGGCGTTGTCCGGCGGGTTAGGGATTTATAATGTGTGCTCATAGGTTAGATCTATGCCTGAATTAATTTTATGCAAATAATATTGACGATAATTCTCTGCGACCATTGATGGAAACGTCTGACTCGGTGCCTTCGGCTTCAAATATTGTTAGTAAAAACATACGTGCGGCTTCATTATTATATGCGCGGTTTTTGGCGATAGAATACAGTAAATGTTCTACAGCTTCTGCGTTACGTCCATTGGCTGCCAAGGCTTTGGCCAGCTCTAGGCGAGCATCAAGATTATCAGGCTGCGCATTGACGGCCGCGAGAAAGTCTGCTGCGGCATCATCTTCGACGGGCGCAGCAGTTAAAGAAAGCTTTGAGGCAATTGCCGTGATTTCAGGGTGGCTGGCAATTTTATCGCTAACTGCAGAAATAAGTTGCGCCGCGCCTTCATCATTTCCGCCCTCGAGGTATAAGCGCGCCAAGCCTGCGATAGCTTCGGGGCTTTCAGGGTCAAGGCTCATTGCGCTGGCAAAATCTTGAGCCGCTCCGCCTGGGTCGCCCGCCGCTAAGCTGTCTTTGGCGCGGGCAACAAGCACTTTGGCTTCATCAGCAGGGTTTACATCACCAGATAACCGCGCCACAAATTTATTTAATTCACTTTCAGGCTGTCCGCCCATAAAGCCATCAACGGGTTGTCCGTCTTTAAATCCAAATACTGCAGGAATAGAGCGCACCTGTAGCTGCCCTGCGATTTGCGGGTTTTCGTCAATATTAATCTTTACCATTTTGACTTTACCGCCTGCTGTTTTTACGGCGCGTTCGAGCGCAGGCATAAGCTGTTTGCACGGCCCGCACCAAGGCGCCCAAAAATCAACAATGACAGGAGTTTCTTTGGAGGTCTCAATAACATCGGCCATGAAGGCCATGTCTGAGCTATCTTTGATAAGGTCTTGCGTCATATTGGGTATCGTCTCAGCCATTATATATCCTTAAGAAATGTTCTTAAAACAAGTGTATCTGAGGATTATGTGGGAGTATATGCACAAAATGCAAGAGGCGTACTGGGCAGACTTTAATGATTAAATTGGCCAAAATCGATCACGATTGGGTTATGTCCCGTAGCCTTAGCAAATTTTATCATATCCGCACTTGAAATAGCTGTTGTCGCATTATTGAGGAGTGGGTGGAAATTGAAAATGTCATGTTCCGTGAGAGCCTCGTCAATAATAAGCTGCACAGTGTGGCTAGTATCATTTATGACGGAAAATAAGGTGACGGACCCTGGCGTAACCCCTAAATGCTCTAATAAATATTCAGGCTTGCCAAATGACAGTCGTTTACAGCCCAAAGCCCCGTGTAATTTGTTAATTTTAATTTCTGTGTCGCTCTGTGCGCAAATCAGAAAAAACGCGCCTGCTTTGTCTTTTAGGAATAAGTTCTTCGTATTGGCTCCGCGCATTTTAGCCTTTAATTCTGCCCCGTCTTCTACTGTAAAACTAGGCTCATGTTCGATCGTGTCGTGAGGAATGTTATTTTTATCTAAATAGGTAAATAAATATTCGCGGCTGACAGGCGAGGCATCTTGCATTCAGGCTTTCCTTTTTATCTTATACAAGGCAGATATAACGATATGGACCCTAAAAAACAGCTTTTTCTTGATGCATATAAAATCCATGAAAGCGGTGCACCGCCGTTAGTCCCCGGCCGCGCGCGACGTGATTGGATGGATAGTTTTGTTGATCGTCATCCATATCGTTGCCTGCCTTTAACAATGGCTAACTCTACGGGTTGGGAATTAACCTGTCCTTTTGCAATTGACGTCACATGGAATGGCGGGCCAAATGAGGGAGACTTAACGGTATCCTCCCCCGATAGGCCTGAGGCTGTTGCTAGTCTTGCCTCAAGTCATTTCCGCAAGGGTATTGTCACATTTCATACGGGGTATTTATTTCGAACTCCGCCGGGTTGGGCGGTGATGTGTGGGGGGCCGCCAAATTGGCCCAAAGACGGAGTTTACCCGTTATCGGGCCTTGTTGAAAGTGATTGGCTACCTTTCCCATTTACAATGAATTGGCAAATGACACGGCCAGGAACAGTGCGCTTTGAAAAGGACGAGCCATTTTGTTTTATAACATTGTCTGAACATCACAGGCTTGAAGCGATCGAGCCTAAGATAAAATCTTTTAGTTCGAATAAAGTTCTAAAGCGGGATTATGACAATTGGAACAAGAGCCGCGATAGCTTCAACACAAAGCTAGCCTTGCTTGACCCAGAAGTGGTCTCTAAAGGGTGGCAAAGGCATTATATGAAGGGTGAGGCTCCCAGTGGGAATAAGCCCTCTGATACGCATTTGACGAAAAGACGCTTAAAGCCGCCAAAAGACGTGACGGGGGCTGCGTTATTGACGCCAAAACCAAAGTAATCAGTCATATAAGTCCATTTCGATCGGGCTCATGCCGTAGAGAGAATAATTTACACACGGCGTAAAAAATTTTGGAAGACGGGCTTGTAATTACTGAAATTTTGCGTATATAGCGGTTTCTGCCAAGCGGGCTTGCCCGCACTACGCAAAATATGAGCGGGCGTAGCTCAGTGGTAGAGCATCACCTTGCCAAGGTGAGGGTCGTGAATTCGAATTTCATCGCCCGCTCCATTATTCTTTATCCCATTGTTTTTATTATAAGGGGTTGAAAGAACTTATTATTTGCTACAGCTTTCTGCTACAGTATCTTGATAAGAGACCTTTGTGGCAAAATTACCATCTTATATGAAAATCCGAAATTTGCGTTATTCTGTCCGAGTTCCTGTCCCCGCGGCAATACAGGGCCTAATAGGCAAAACTGAAATAACTCGAACTCTGAATACAGGCGATTTGATGCAAGCCAAGAAGAATTACCATGACGTGATGGCTGAAATCTATAAAACTTTCGAGACGGCATCGGCAAAATTAAAAAACTCGGCACCTGCATCTTTAGTGGGGTTTGCGCCTTTGAACGCAGTAAAATCATGGCACCAACTTCGCACAGCGGAGGTTATAGCGCGAACAAAGGCGATGTTTGAAAATGCAAAAGAACTTGAAGACTACAAGCTTGGATTGCGCCATAGTTTAGTTGAATTAACCTCAATCAATAAAAAGCAACAGTATAACGCCGTAGAGTATTCGGCTAACCAAATACTGCTGGAGGCGGGTTACCCGTCAAAGGCAGATAAGTCTATTCCAAATATTGATTTTGAAGATCCAAAATACTTAGACTTATTAGAATATCTAGTCAGCTCAAAGATTGAGCTCAAAGAATTGGAGCTTTCACGTCTTGGTGATAAAATACACCTTACTCCTAATGGCGGTGTGTTTGTAAATAATGTTGGTCAGTTATCTGTGGTTGCTACTGGAACAACATTATCCAAACTCATTGATGAGTACATGAGCTTAAAAGGCGGTGTCGGCAAAGGGAAAACAATTGGGGACAAGAATGCAGCCTTTGAATACCTTACCAGATTGGTGGGTCCAAACTTCTTGGTCGAAAATTTAACGCGAAATCATTTTATTCAAATTAGATCCATTTTGGAGGCGTATCCTAAGAATGCGAAGAAGTTAAAGGTCTTGAAGGGCAAGACGCTTATGGAGGCATCCAATTATGCTCAACAAAACAAATTACCTTTAATGGGCAAAGCTAATGCAAACAAAATTATCAGAAGGTTGAAAAGCTTAATGAGTTATGCGGTTTCAACGGGGCTTGTTACGATAAATCCATGTGCGGAGCTTGAGTTCCATATCAGTGCTGCTGAGAAGGCTAGTACAGCCATGGAAAAGTTTACTGATGAACAATTGGCGAAGCTATTCAAGTCTCACGCCTTTCAACCTCATTACCCCAAGGGCCCAGCGATGTATTGGGTACCATTGATAGCTTTATTCCACGGCTTTAGGATGGAGGAAATTCTATTACTTACTCTGGATGAAGTTAAACTTGATGAAAAAACAGGTGTTTGCTACTTTGATTTAACTCAATTTACGACTGATCATCTGAAAAATTCAAACGCTATGCGGCGTGTTCCTATACATAAAGAACTCAATAAACTTGGCTTTTCTGCCTATTTAATAAAATGCAAAACTCACAAAGGGAAACGACTTTTCCCCGAATTAAAAAAAGCCACAGGGCTGGATCCAACTTATCGAAAATTATTCTCACCTAAATATTCACGCTATTTAATAAAAGCTGGGATCAAGACTAAGAATACAGTATTTCATTCATTCCGGAGAAATTTCTCTGTCGCCTGTAGTAATGGAGAAGTGCCTATTGACTTCGAAAACGCTTTAGCGGGGTGGTCATTGAAGGGTGGGCAAAACGGCACATATAAAAAACCAAAAGATCTATCATTACAGAAATTAAAAGAGATGATCGATCGAGTGGATTACCCTGACGTGGATTTGTCTCACCTGTATTGTTAATTTTACCATCTTATTTCAAAATTTCTCAGACATTCGGACACTAATTCGGACAATGCCTGTCCCTGCTTTAACTATGGGGCTGAGAACACCATTAGTCCCCTATTTAACATATCAAACAACTAGCTATTTAGTCCTGTGATAAGTACCTTGCAATCAATTGCAATCTGAGGTCAAAGTTGCAACTGATTGCACATTTGAGCCGCCCACGTCTTTGATTGCAATTGATTTCACACTACCTAATGCCCGCTTAGACGTATCAAACGGCGGGAAACCCTTCATCCACCCATAAGAAACAACTCTCTGTATAAGCATTACGGAAGGTTCCAGCCAAGTCTAATAGCCAGAAACTCTATGGACACTTATTGATAGGGACATTTTATATGTCGTTAGGGCTTCTTTTTAACTGCCTCTAGGAGGTCAATGAACCAATTGATCTCATTGTCCTCCAGTTTTGAAGCTTTGGATATGAGCTTTTCCAATGCCGTAGATGCAGATTTATGACGCACATATTCTTGAGCGGGAAATAGACTTCTTGGAGATATAGCCAATTCACGGCATAACTTATCTATGGTACGAAATGACGGAGCAGCAGAGCCTCTTTCAATCTTCCCAATAGTCTCTTTGCTAACGCCAATGCGTTCTGCCAATTCTATTTGAGATAGCTTCCGCATATTCCGAAATACTTTCACCTGACTGCCTAGAAATTTCTGCATTGACTGCATTTCGACTCCTTATTCTGATTTCAGATTAAGGGGTTGAATGAATAAGTGTGAGGTATTGAAAGATTGCAATCGATTGCAAACCGTCTTTTTATTGCAATTGATTGCAAATAAAGGTAACGAAACTACGAGGTAAATACATATCTGTAATGAAAGAGAGTGAAATGAAGCGATATTTGAAGGTGTGGGGGTTTTGTATACTTGGTGTGTTATCAATCCAATCAACTGCAATGGCAGCAGATTACCCAAGGTTAGGAGAGTTGATAGGCACATGGTGTGACACGCAATTAATTACTGCGCCAGATCAGGACTATGTCATTGAAATTTGGAGAAACCCAAACGGAACCTATTCCTATCACCAACTCATACGCAATCTGGGTCAAGAAGAACTCGGTCATAATAGTTACGCTGTCATTCAGAAGGATGGGGATTGGCATATAGATAATGGCCATGACGAATACGCCCGTCAAAAACCAGATGGACGTTTAGAAATTTATGACCCGTATGGTTTGATAACAACCGCTAAGAGGGTTGCGCCGAATACACATCCTTCAAAATGCAGATTGTCTTAGTCGGATATAGCTATGAACTATATTTTACAAAAAACGACTGTGTTAGCCGCCGTCTTACTTTCGAGTTGTGTCAGTGTTGATGAAATTGCAGTGGAATACCAAAAAACAACTCTGGCGAAGTATAGTGAGCTACCCATTGAACATTTCAAGGATAAGATGGTAATTAAGGATGATGCTCTGGAAACGGAGGTGGTTTATACAACTCGTATGGGATCGCAGCCTAATCCGTCTGGTGATCCATACATATCTTTGATTAGTAATAAGAGCGATGAATTTATGCGCGCGATCGTTCCCAAGAATGGAGGGGACGTTATTTACCAAATTTATCTTTCATTAGAGTCTGCTGATTGGCGGCATCCATATCAGATCAATTTTGGCGAGGCACTTGGCTCAAAGTCTGTCACCCGCATTGGGGTTGATGCGAGTTGTACGAGTTCAAATTGTAAAAATTACGAGGACGCTACCGTGACCTTAACACCGAGTGATCTTGATAAAATGATTGCCTATCTTGAAGATGGCGGTTTGTCACTGCTACCCTTCCGAGTGAAGAGCCAGTCTGGGCGTGATTATGATAGCGCCCTTAGCTTGAGTGAACTGACTGCTATACGGCAAGCACTGAAGTAAAGAGAAAAGGCTTTATAGCTTGGAACTCTCAGTCTCTTACTTTGAGCGATTTTAGGACGCTGGCGGGATGTCTGATTTGGCGGCAAGAGCGGCCATTAGCTTTTCAGATTAGTTGAACTCTGGATTCTCCTTAAAAGTTTGAAATGTTTCCTTAACAACTTTCCTTTATTTTAAGTGGATATGAAGTTTTGTCTTTTTTCAATAATTTTCATTTCGGCAATTCTTGCCATCTCTGCTTTTTTTGTCTCTGGATTGGTCTGGGGATATTTCCCTAGTTCGGCTATTGGTGTTGCATTCTACGAGCACACCTACTTACTCGTTTTCGTTCACGTCTTGGTTGGGCTAGTAGCGATATGTTGCTGGCCGTATCATGATAATCGAAAGATTCTAGTTGCTGTTGGAATTACCTTTTTTTCAAGCGTTTTCATTCACCTTGGGTCGAAATCATACCATTCGGAAAAAGAAATGAACGTGGAAATCGGCTCTTTTTCCTATCGTATATCTAGCCTAGAGCTTCCCACGGTAGACTTTCCTCATCCCTATGGCCCGTCTCCTCTTAAATCGAATAGCCGTGCGGAAGGACCAAAAGAAACAAATCAATCTTTATACTACAGCCCCAAAAAACAATATGGTTATTCATTGGCTTTGAACGTTGATGAAAGAGATAGATTTTTTCTGGCTATACACTCTGCGGGGATCGATCAAATCGACAAGTTTGAAAACTCTATCCTAATTTCTGAGGAAGGCCGTACATTGGAACTTTATCCTGCTAAACCATTTACAGACGCTCAAGCTATCAACATATTTCAAAAATTCGTAAATGAAAATCTATCCGACATCAGAAAAGATATTGATTTCAAGCCCGTTTCAGCTTCGCAGTGAGTGAACATTTTAATACCGGATTTTTGGGTGTAAATCGTCATCTCTGAGTGTCTTACTTTGGGAGATTTTAAGACGCTCAGTTTCGGAAACTATGGTCAGTATTATACATTAGTAATGAAAGCCTTCTTATAGTTAATCGCTTGCGTTTGAAAAATTCTCATTGCAATAATATTACATGCAAAGATTTTTCATTTTAGCAATTTGTTATTTTAGCTTCTTTACAGCCGCAAATGCTTGTGATTTCCCATTCCCAGAAGTTAAAACTAGCGAGTTCATTTCTGATAAGACTGTTTTTTGGGGACGGGCTACAGCAAAAAAGTGGGATCGACATACTAAAATGAGGGTCGAAGACAACTTTCCGACTTCTACATATTTGGATGTTGAAGTTATACGACCACTGAAAGGAAAGATCGGTAAGGATTTTAAAGTTTGGCTATCTGAGACCAGATGCGGGATTGACGTCACTCTTGGACAGGTATTTTTATTCGTAGTCAGGCCTATAGGAAAGTCAGATTACTATGCCGACAAG
>JBDVGI010000134.1:0-4336 GCA_039962885.1 Litorimonas sp.
TGTTTTCGGAAAAATTCGCCTGCCCCGTTTCGGGTTTCACCATTAGCGAGATTGAGCCGCGCTTATTTTCTTTCAACAACCCGCACGGGGCCTGTCCTGTTTGTGACGGGCTGGGCAAGGAACTCAAATTTGACCCGCAAATGGTTGTACCAGATCCGACACGTACCCTTGCGGGCGGTGCCATTGCTCCGTGGTCTAAAACGCCAAGCAGCCTTTATATGCAAACCCTCAAAGCCCTCGCTAAACATTACGGCTTCAAATTGGACGTGCCATTTCAAGACCTATCGGACGGGGCCAAAGATGTCGTACTGTATGGCACACAGGGCACAGCGATTAATTTTGTCTATGAAGATGATAAGCGCAGTTATAAAACTACAAAGCCCTTTGAAGGCGTTATCCCAAATTTAGAGCGCCGTTACCGCGAAACAGAATCGACATGGATGCGCGAAGACCTGTCTAAATATATGTCAGATGCTCAATGCGAAACCTGTCACGGTAAACGCTTACGGCCCGAAGCGCTCTGCGTGCGTGTTGCAGATATGGATATTTCCATCACGGGCGAAATGAGTATTGCCGATGCTTTGGCGCGCTTTGAAAAATTAAGTTCAGAGCTGTCTGACAAAGATATGAAAATTGCCGAGCGCATTCTCAAAGAAATTCGTGATCGCCTAACCTTCTTAAATGCAGTTGGTTTGGACTATTTAACGCTAGGGCGTGGCTCTGGCTCTCTCTCTGGCGGGGAGTCGCAACGCATTCGTTTAGCGAGCCAAATTGGGTCTGGTCTGACGGGCGTGCTATATGTTCTGGATGAGCCCTCCATTGGTTTACATCAACGTGATAATGAACGGCTATTGGAAACGCTCGAGAACTTACGTGATTTGGGTAACACTGTAATTGTTGTTGAACATGATGAAGAGGCTATACTCACCGCAGATTATGTCGTCGATATGGGCCCTAAAGCTGGCGTTCACGGCGGCGAAGTTGTTGCCTCTGGTACGCCTGCGCAAATTAAGAAATCTAAAAAGTCTCTCACTGGACAATATCTAACGGGTAAAAAATCTATCGAGTTACCCGCACATCGCCGTGAAAAACAAGATCATAAAACTCTGACTGTCAAAGGCGCGCGCGGCAATAATTTGAAAAATGTTACAGCTGAGTTCCCCCTCGGTATCATGACATGCGTAACAGGCGTGTCAGGCGGCGGGAAATCGACACTAACCATTGAAACTCTGTATAAGGCCGTTGCGCGGCGTTTAAACAAGTCTTCAATCGTCCCCATGCCCCACGATAGTGTTGATGGCATAGAGCATTTGGATAAAGTCATAGACATTGACCAAAGCCCAATAGGCCGTACGCCGCGGTCCAACCCTGCCACCTATACAGGGGCATTTACGCCAATACGCGATTGGTTTTCTGGCCTCCCAGAAGCTAAAATTCGCGGCTATAAACCGGGCCGTTTTAGCTTCAATGTCAAAGGCGGACGTTGCGAAGCCTGCCAAGGCGGCGGCGTTATCAAAATCGAAATGCACTTTTTACCCGATGTTTATGTAACATGTGATGTGTGTAAAGGCGCGCGCTATAACCGCGAAACTTTGGAAATTCGATTTAAGAACAAATCAATCGCTGATGTCCTTGGCATGACTATCGACGAAGCGGCGGACTTCTTCAAGGCTGTGCCAACCATTCGGGATAAGATGGTAACCCTACAACGGGTTGGACTTGGCTACTTGAAAGTCGGACAACAAGCGACGACCTTATCGGGCGGCGAAGCGCAGCGCGTTAAGCTCGCCAAAGAATTGGCCAAACGCGCCACAGGCCGCACGCTCTATATTTTGGATGAACCCACAACGGGACTGCACTTTGAAGACGTGAACAAACTGCTCGGCGTGCTTAATGAGCTAGTCGGCACAGGTAACACTATGGTTATCATTGAGCATAATTTGGACGTCGTTAAAACCGCCGACTGGGTCATTGATATCGGCCCCGAAGGCGGGGACGGCGGCGGGGAAATTGTCGCCGTTGGCACACCCGAAGATATAGCCAAAGTCAAAGCGAGCTGGACAGGACGTTTCTTGAAACCCTTGCTAGAGCGCGATAAAAGCCGCAGCAAAGCACGGGTAGGATAGTCATAAATGGCGCGCTGCGTACTAATAGAGACAGATCGCCTTAAGCTACGTGGGTGGCAAGACTGTGACCGCGAACCGTTTGCGTCAATAAACCGAGACCCTGAAGTTATGCGTTATCTAGGTCCGTTATTATCGCTCGCCGATAGTAACGCTAGTATAGAGGAACAAACCGCCCTTATGGCATCAGGTGAACCTGCATTTTGGGCCGTGGAACATAAATCTTCAGAACAACTTATCGGCTGCATTGGTGTTAAGCGTGTCAGTTTCAACGCTCCCTTTACACCGAGCTATGAAATTGGCTGGCGGTTATGTCGGGCCTATTGGGGTCAAGGTTATGCGAGCGAAGGTGCGCAAGCCGCACTGAAACTTGCTTTTGAAAAATGGGACATAGACAAAATTCACAGTTTTACAGTTCACGCCAATCTCGCCTCTCAAGCCGTAATGGAAAAGATTGGCATGAAACGTATTATAGACGGGAATTTCAAACATCCAAAACTCGCGCAAGATGATCCCTTATCAGGACATATTCTTTACCTAATAACGCGAGCAGAGTTTAATACGGTCACTTAAATTCCAATGCAAGAAAGCGTAAATCCTCCCTTGATTTAAGCCCCGCAATCGCCCACATCCCGCTTTATGACATCACATATAAAACCCGTACACATCATTGGCGCAGGCATGGCAGGCAGCGAAGCGGCATGGCAATGCGTATCGCGCGGCGTCCCCGTTATACTCCATGAAATGCGTCCGCAGCGCATGACAGACGCGCATGAAACCGAAAACTTTGCAGAACTTGTCTGCTCCAACTCCTTCCGGTCCGATGATAAATTCGGCAATGCCGTTGGTGTTTTGCATGAGGAAATGCGCAAATCCAATAGCCTCATTATGGGCATGGGCGACATGACCAAACTCCCTGCTGGCGGCGCGCTGGCAGTTGACCGTAATCAATTTTCAGAGGCGGTATCCATGATTTTGCAGCAGCACCCGCTGGTTACCGTAGAATATGGCGAGATCAAAGGCTTACCGCCGCGCGAATGGGGTAACACCATCATTGCCACAGGGCCGCTCACCGCGCCTAGTCTTGCCCAATCCATTTTGGCTGAAACAGGCGAAGACAGCCTCGCCTTTTTCGATGCAATCGCGCCGATTGTTTATAAAGACAGCATAAATTTTGACATCGCTTGGATGCAATCACGATATGACAAAAAAGGCCCCGGCGGGGACGGCGCGGATTACGTCAATTGCCCGCTCGACAAAACCCAATATGAGGCCTTCATCAATGCCTTAATCGCATCCGAACAAACCGAATTTAAAGACTTTGAAAAAGACACGCCCTATTTCGAGAGCTGCCTGCCTATCGAAGTCATGGCAGAACGCGGGGCGGAGACTTTGCGCTGGGGGCCGATGAAACCTGTTGGCCTAACCAACCCGCATAACCCTACCGTCAAAGCCCATGCGATCGTGCAGTTACGCCAAGATAATGCATTGGGTACGTTATATAATATGGTCGGGTTTCAAACCAAGATGAAGTATGGCGCGCAAACCGAAATCCTCAAAACAATCCCAGGGTTAGAGAATGCCGTATTTGCGCGGCTTGGCGGCATTCACCGCAATACATTCATCAATTCTCCCAAGCTGCTCAACACACAATTACAGCTCAACTCGCGGCCAGATTTGCGTTTTGCAGGACAGATAATGGGGGTTGAGGGCTATGTCGAATCTGCC
Organism: Litorimonas sp.; assembly: GCA_039962885.1. Taxonomy (GTDB): domain Bacteria; phylum Pseudomonadota; class Alphaproteobacteria; order Caulobacterales; family Maricaulaceae; genus Litorimonas. Next base: position 3,852 of record JBDVGI010000134.1, read on the forward strand.
GCGCTTGGTTTAATCACGGGACGTATGGCCGCGGCGCAGGCTCGGGGCAATAGCTACCCAATGCCGCCAAGAACAACCGCGCTCGGAGCGCTTGTCGAGCATGTGACAGGCGGGTTTATGGATGGACCAAAAGCCAAGTTCCAACCGATGAATGTCAATTTCGGTCTCTTCCCCCCGATGGAAGAAGAGGTTGTCTATCCAAAGGTCAAAGGAAAACGATTACGCGGCAAAGATAAAACGCGCTATCGTAAAAAGCTATTAGCGCAGCGCGCGCTTAGGGATATTGAGAGCTGGGCGAAGCATTAGGGGTTGAAGCCTGATGTGAGGACGGAGACCTCCATTCGATAATCCTGAACGTCGTCTTCTACATATTTGCTAAGCCAATGTACTAACAATTCAACTTTATGATTATCTGAATCAACGATTTGTAAATATGGCGTCGTAAGTTGAAACTTGTCTTCATTAACAGGTATGGAGTCGAGCCA
>JBDVGI010000135.1:0-1980 GCA_039962885.1 Litorimonas sp.
TTGTTATAAATTTCAAAAATGCCACTTGCAGTGCGCTTGATAATAATATTATCAAGTAGAGTATTAATCTTCTCTATTTCCGACTGGAATGTAAAATTAGTAGAACGAATTTCCTGATCTGACTCTATAGCTCTCAACACCATTGTTTCAAGTCGACGGAATTCCGTTACACTAGACTGCCTAAATTGTGGATATTGGTTTTGCCTACGCGAATCTGGTAAGTACTTGTCATTATTTGCTTGGTTAGTTTCCAAATTCCCATTTAGCTTTAGTTCACCTCCGCGCTCTGGAGTAACATATCTAACGCAAGCGTCGCCTTCTGCAAAAAACTTATCAAATTGTCTAAGAATAGTGCTTTTCCCAGAACCATTTTTTCCTAATAGGACATTTAATTTTCCGAGGTTCCCCAAAATAATTTCATCACCTAAATCTAATGGATTCTGCATCAATCTAACCTTTGTAAACGAATGATAACGCATACAACCTATTCGAGCTTTCTGCAATTTCTAATGTCTCCTTCGCCCCCATACTGTTGAAAAACTCCAAGTCAAAATGACTTGTTTCTGATTCATTCAATTTGAAGATGAAGCGGAGGGTGTTGAGCATGGTAGGACAGTTGGACGGCTGAACGGTCAAGTTATTTTATGAGTTCTCTTTGGAAGAGAGGCTTTGTCACGTTAAATCCCTCTTTTCGTTTCAATCGAAGTTTCTCTGATGTGGAAGAGTTAATAGACGTCACCTCATATCAAGATCAATATTACGGAAACCTAGACATGACGCTCAAACCAAGTGGAATTTAGTCACGGCATCAGTTTTTCCGTAAGGCTTTGAAAATTAGAAAGCTAGGTCAGCTTGATTAACGTGACAAAGCCCTCATTTGGTATACAAGTACTCTTCTGAATCATACTTGGAAAATGGAAAAAATGAGACTAGCAAATCACATAATAATAAGTCTGTTCTTCTTTTTTAACTTCAGCACCAATGCATTCGCAGCAAACAATCTAACTGGCGAATGGGAAGGTCAGTACATATGTAGTCAAGGTCTAACAAACTTTACAATGGCTCTCACACCTGTGGGACAATCGGAAACAACTGTTGAAGGAATATTTTATTTCTTTGCACATGAGTCTAACCCCCGCGTTCCAAGTGGAAAATATACAGTGAAGGCATCCAAATTGGATGAGCAAGGAAGGTTCGAAATTTCACCTATTGAATGGATTCATCAACCAACTGGATATGGTTTCGCACAAGTGTATGGCTCATTAATTGAAGACGGCAAATATATGAAGGGAATAGTTCACTTGCCGGGATGTAAAAGCTTTTATGCTGTGAATAAAAATGCCAAGAATTTAGGTGACGGGTCGGGATTGCCGCGCGGCATTCAAAGTCAATTTGTTATTGATTTGGCTCAATCCGAGTTCGAAAAAAGAACGAGGAACAGGCAGTCAACACAAAGAAGTACTCCAAATATATCTAATATACCAAATTCTGAATTTAGAAGCCCCTCAATGACAGGAATTTTTCAATATGAAGTCGAATCAGGTGCAAGTAAAATTTGTTTTTATGATACTGGGGGTCGCTTAATGGCCTTAAATGTCAGTGGGGCACAGATATGTCCCCTTTCGCATACATTTTAAGTGTAATGCTCATGTTTGTTTAACTTAATTTTTCGCATAGAATATGCCTGAATTAGCTAAATGAGTATAAATTCTTAAAATCAGTAAATCAATTTAGCGTCCGCTTTGGAGAAGCGTACAACTAACATTTGCAACCCGTTAGCTTCAATAACTTATCGAGCATAGTTTTAATCACCTAACCACACCAATCAGGCTTCTTAGAAAGCGCTTTACGGCCTTTGTGTGGCCACGGCTTCAAATACCCCAAAGTTATCCCTACCTGATCTAAACCCTCACCAGATACGCTTAAATCGAGTACAAGACGCTCATATTTATCCAGCCCATATTCTTGAGTTATAGAAAC
>JBDVGI010000136.1:0-2091 GCA_039962885.1 Litorimonas sp.
AAAATCGCTCAAACTAAGCCTCTGAGATGAGAGGCTTAATTCGCCTGCGGTTTCAATAGGCCGCTGGCAACATGGGCTGGACACTAATGGTTTCAATTCTCCAGAGCCATCACTCAGCCTTGCAGCTATTAGTTTTTTCAAATTGTGGAATTTGAACATAGTCGCCTGAAATTGGTCGATATGACAGCGTGATCGGTTTGCCATTATCATTAACTGTCAGAACAAGCGGCTGGGTCGTATCACCACCCCCGCCTGACACTTTAGCTACAAAACCTTGACCGTCTTTGAGGCCGGCTTTGGCTGCATTGTGACCGGGAACCACCCCTGAAATGACCCCACTGGCGAATGTCCTTTCTACATCAAAGCCAACATCATACGAAGAAATTGGTATTGTTTTAAGTGTTGCACAGCCTTTAAAAATGTCTGGATGCGGTTGTAACACTTTGCCCAAATGATAATATTTTTCTACATCCTCAAACAGATCTCGACCCGCCTTTGAGCTAAAATTTTGAGTTATATATTCGGAAGTTAATACAGGTTGGTTATTTTTCGGCGCAGTTTGCGCCTCCTTATACATAGCTCGAAGAACTTCCATGGCGGAGGAAGTCCCGCTGCTGTGTTGTTGGATTTCATGGTTCCAATTCATAGCCAACAAAAAACCGCGCCAGTAAGGTTGCTTTTCATGTTCATAATCTTGCCAAAAAAACTCATCAATGGTGTGAGCCTTTGCGGTTCTTGCGGGAGATAGATAATAGTCACGCAAATACTGATTTGTGTAAGCTAGAAGATCGTCCTCTGTCCAACGCCCTTTGGAAAGCATTGCACGGGTCATCACAAAGTCCGTAAAGCCTTCTGAGAACCAAGAAATGCGAGGTTCGCAATTTTCATCGTCTTTACAACTTGGCCACAGACCGAGTTGGTTTGGCATCCAATGGTGTGCGACTTCATGGGCAAAAAATTGAGAAAGAAACTCAAAATCAATATCTTTAGACACTGCCGATGCAAAGCTGTTAAAACGCCCTGTACCAGTAAACGACGAGTATGACGCATAATCTGGCGCCCCTAACAAAGTGATGAGAAACTTTGGGTCATCAGCCCGCCATAATGTGTTGAGGTCCTCATAGGTTTTGGCCATTTCAAGCTGGAAGGTTTGTCCATCGAAATCATGTTCTCCTGTTTTCAGGATGGTAAGCTCATAGGTATCGCTGGTCACAGAAATATAATCGGACGGGGCAATCGCCAGAATTTGTGATCCGATCTCCTTCGGATGAATAGGTCTGTCAGGTATAGTATCAACATGACTCCAACCCTCCGGTAGAGTGGCCCAATTAACATCAAGATTAAAGATAGCATCATCATCATCCCATCGGGGCACAATAAGACTGGTCGAGCCAATCAGATGGAACACATCGCGCTGCAAAACGGGGACGTAAAAATACTCAATGGTTTGCGAGGCATCATCCATGTCTTTTGAAGTCAAAGTATAGGTCAGCTTCAGCTCGGCACCGGGTGCATGGCTTATGGATAGCAGGGGTTTATTTATTTCGGCAGGCAATATTGCGTTTTGACCCGATACAGACAAGTTCCTAAATCGCTTTCCCGCTTTTTCATCACGGTTCCATCGACTACCTACTCGGATTGTCGTTTCTCCGTCCATATCGCCTGTAAAGGTTAGTTCAACATTAAGCTGAGACTCAATTTCGTTGAATATCGGCGTAAGTGTATAAGATACATCTGATATAGAACTTTTCTGTTCGACCCCATTACAAGCCGATACAAAAACCAAACTTCCGATAAAAAGCCTCCGCATTATTTCCCTCCTCAGGTTGAACATACGTATGAATAAAAAGGAGAATGGTAAAGTTAAACTCTATTAAGTACTAAGAATTTCTACCCAAACTATACGTAGAATTTGTATCAAAGTATCAAAACTGAGCGTCTTAAAATCGCCCATTAAGGACGCCCGCTCCATTGGCTTTAAACGTCCAATACTGTTGAAAAACTCTTGGATTATTTTGTTCGCATGGCTTTTTGAGTTAGGCCGTCTTTATTGGTTACGGCTTCGGGAGCGCTATTTTTCTATGTCTAGCT
>JBDVGI010000137.1:0-2426 GCA_039962885.1 Litorimonas sp.
ACCAAAAAGAGGTCAAGATTATACGCATAGTCCCTAGCGGCGAGGACGTTGCCGCAACACGCCAAATCACTTTTCAATTTAATCGTCCTATCGTTCCCATAGGCCGTATGGAACGAAACACAGAAGACATCCCCGTCACGATTACGCCGCCGCTGGAGTGTCAGTGGCGCTGGCTTAACACAAGCGCTTTAGCCTGTAATTTAGGTGACGCAACACAAATCACCCCTGCCACACAATATACATTGGTTATGCATCCCGGCATCTCAGCAGAAGACGGCGCAACAATATCTGAAACAATCGTGCACAAATTTATCAGTCAACGCCCGCAAGCGCGTTATGCGAGATTTAAAACATGGCAAGGTCCCGGCTCTCCTGTACTTCGGGTCAGCTTCAATCAACCCGTCAGTAAGGCCTCTGTTGAATCACATCTCTCATTTAATATAAAAGGCGACGTTCCAACGACGTTTAACATTAAAGTTGAGCCCGACCCTGATATCCGCGAAACTCCGCGGTTCATTCGCGTTCCTGGTGAGAATTATGATTTAGATTTAGGCCGCTCACAACGCCAAAAAAGCAATGATGACTTGCAAGACATTGCGGGCGGAGAAGCCCGCCGCAACTGGCTTATAAGTTCTGATACGGTTATGCCGCTTGATAGCAATGTAGACCTAAGCATCACAGCAGGTCTTGTATCTGTTGACGGACCCGAACGCGGCATAGAAAACCGCGTTGTTGTCAATTTCAATACATTCCCAGAATTTAAGTTTTTAGGCGTCTCATGCCAAACGAACGATAGAGACTCGATTTTAATTACCGCAGAAAACGCAGACACAATTGGAAAATGTAACCCTCAGCGAAATGCCTCCTTATCTTTCTCTACTCCTGTTCAAAACTCACAAGTCAGAGACAATGTAACTCTAACGCCTGATTTGGCAGGAGAACGAACAGATTATGATCCATGGGAAAATGTTCGTGATAGTTCGCGTTTGGGTTACTCTCACCGCGAAGGTGCTGTTTATAGTGTTTGGCTGCCGGAGCAATTAAAGCCCTTTAAAAGCTATCAGGCATTATCACATGAAGCCCTCGAAGATATCTTTACTCGTAAATTAGAGACCAACTTTGATGTTCATTTCAAGACAGATCACCGAGTCCCTAATTATGAAATTGCACATAAAACAGCTGTCCTTGAAAGCCAAATCGACTCCGACGCCGCGCTCTATGTCACAAATATGGATAAGACGACCTATAAGTTCACGCGCCTTACGCCTAAAGGTCTAACAACAAACCAAAGCGCTGACATCACGTCCTCGAAAGATGTTGAAGATATTCAATATGCTGTACCCGCAAATCTCCGCGATAAACTCGGCAGTTCAAGCGGGGCTTTATACGGTCAGGTGTCTAGCAGCCCATATATAAATAAAGATCATAAAGAGAGAGCTCTATTCGCTGTTATCACCCCTTATCAGCTACATGTAAAATTAGGTCATTTTAACACCACTGTCTGGGTCACAGATTTGGAAACTGGAGAACCTGTCGATGGCGCGAACGTCAAGATATATAAAGATCAAATCAGCACACTATCGGCAGGAAACGAAACATTAGGCCAAGCAGTGACTGACGCTTCAGGTCTCGCAACATTGAAAGGCACAAAGGAGTTAGACCCGAAACTTATCTTATCAAACTGGTGCTCCAGAGATCAAGATGATTGTGATCGTCTTTTTGTTCGTGTTGATAAGGGCGGTGAAATGGGTATTATGCCGCTTGATCATCGTTTTGAAATTAACACTTACCGTGTTTCAAATCGTGCTGTTCAATCGTCAACGCGCCATCAATATGGCCATATCCACACATGGGGAACGACGGCCCAAGGTGTTTACCGTGCAGGCGGCACGGTTCAATATAAAATCTATGTTCGCGATCAAGATAATGAGCGTTATGTCCCTGCCCCGCGCGAAGCGTATAATCTCACCATCATGGACCCGACGGGTAAGAGCGCCCATGAGGTCAAAGACATTACCTTGTCTGAATTTGGGGGATATTCAGGCGAGTTTACTGTCCCTAAAAATGCGCCTGTTGGCTGGTATCAATTTACATTGTCATCAAGCTTTACGAAAAAGCATAGTTGGAAACCTATGCGGGTTTTGGTCAGTGACTTCACGCCCTCTCCTTTCAAAGTCAGCAATGAGCTTAATGCAGATTTATTCCTTACGGGTGATACTGTTAAGATAGATAGCGCGGCGAGCTTACATTCTGGTGGAGCCTATACGGATGCAGATATTCGCGTCACGGCTATTCTAAGGCAAAAAGGATTTCGCCCGAAGCACCCTCTCGCAACAGGGTTTTCTTTTGATACTTATTCACACACGCGCAGCAGCAACCTTTTCCAAAAAAATGAACAGATTGGAGATGACGGTAAAGCAAAGCAT
>JBDVGI010000138.1:0-5125 GCA_039962885.1 Litorimonas sp.
CGAATTTAACGAAGCTAACCCTTAATAATACATGGCTGATAATCGTCCACATAATAACATCCATGACTATAACGCCCTAGACACTGTATTGGCGCGCGGGGGTGTGGCCATAGTTCCTACGGAAACGGTTTACGGTCTGGCAGCTCGTCCAGACAACAAAGCCTCTATTGATAAAATTTATGCCTTAAAAGGTCGTAACTTTAACAAGCCTTTGGCGCTGTGCGTGCGCTGGGAAAAACATTATACTAATCTCGTAGAATGGACAGATTTGGCACAGGCTTTAACCCAAAGCTTTTGGCCTGGTCCGTTAACATTAGTTATGCCAGCCAAAATGCCGCTAAGGTTTGATAAACGCCTATACGGACAAGACGGACAAGCCCGTCCGACATTGGCGCTACGATGTCCGCAATCAAGCTGGTCCCCTTATTGCCAAACCATGCCGCTCGCGCTCACTAGCGCCAACCGTTCAGGACAAGCTAGTGCAACCACATTTGACGCCGCATATGAGGTTTTCGGCAAAGACATTGACGGAGCTTACCGAGAGCTAGATACTGCCCAAGGCGAGCCGTCTACCATTATCGCTTTAGATGGCCGCAAAGCCACGCTACTACGCATGGGCGCAATGCAAGCAGATGATTTTGCAGCTTTTGATATGGATTGGCAGTTTTGAGTCACTCCAACACTAAATCATCTGAAAATAAAGCGCCTAACACTCAAACTTCAGGCATCGAAGCTTTAAAACTAGCATTGCCGCCTAGCTCATGGACGCAAGACCCTGACATCATCGCTCCGCACCTATCAGAATGGCGAGATAAATATTTTGGCCAAACCCCCATTATGCTCACACCGCGCAGCACTCAAGACGTTGTCACAGCCGTTAAAGTCTGCGCGCAATATGGTTTGAAAATTATGCCGCAAGGCGGAAATACGGGTCTTGTCGGGGGCAACACGCCCCAAGGCGAAATTTTATTATCACTCAAAAACATGACCGCCATTCGAGATATCAATCCACTTGCAGGCTCTATGGTTGTTGAAGCAGGCCTAACCGTGCAAGCTGTACATGACGCGGTAGATAAACATAATAAGATATTTCCTATGCTTATATCTTCGCAAGGGAGCTGCACAATTGGCGGCATTCTATCCACCAATGCGGGCGGCAATCACGTTCTCAAATACGGCACGACCAAAGAGCTTGTATTTGGCGTCGAAGCCGTTCTGGCAGACGGGCGTATATTTAACGGTCTGACAAATTTGCGCAAAGACAATACGGGATATGATTTAAACCGTTTGTTTTTAGGCGCCGAAGGTACTTTAGGCATTATAACTGCGGCGAGCCTTAAGCTGTTTCCAAAGCCCGGTTACGTGCAGCGCGCCCTTATCGCCGTCGATAGCGCCGCCGCGGCTGTACAATTATTGGAACCCTTAAGGGCTGGTGGACGGCTAGCGATGTTCGAAGTCATGCCCGCTATTGGTTACCGCGCCGTGGTCGATAATATAGACGCCGCGCGCGACCCTTTTTCAGCGGCTCATCCTTGGTACATCTTAGCCGATTGGGACGTAGATTCTGCATCCGGTGGCCAAGCTTTAGCGGAAAAACACCTTAGCCCGCATTTAGAAACAGGGTTGATACGTGATGCAATTATTGCGCAATCAGACACTCATGCTCAAGATCTGCTCACAATCCGCGAGAATATGTCTGCGGGACAGAAATTCCTCGGCGGCTCTATCAAACATGACATCACCGTGCCGATTGATAAAATTCCAGATTTTTTCAAGCTTGCAGATAACGCTATGCAAAGGATTATCCCCGATTGCCGCCCTGTTGGGTTTGGACATTTTGGCGACGGCAATATTCATTACAATATCACGCAACCCATTGAGATGAACCGTGATGAGTTCCTTGCGCAATGGGACACGCTCTCTCAACCTATTTTCGACATCATAGATAGCCTCGGCGGATCAATTTCAGCCGAACACGGCATCGGCATAATGAAAAAGCAAGACCTGTCCTGCCGCGCTGATCCTGTGAAAATTGCGATAATGAAAACTCTCAAAAAGGCCCTTGATCCAGATAATATGATGAACCCGCGCGTTATGATTTAAGCGCCAACTACCAACCGATAGGCTAAATCAATCACGTCAATCGTCATAAGCATCTTGAATAATCAAAAAACAGCGCTTACATTGTCCACAACATAAACCCACGCATACTGGCCCGAATATCTCGGCGTCGATGTCATGAGGAAAGGAATATCCTATGTTGACCCTACTCTCCCCTGCGAAAAAATTAAATATGGACCCTGCGGATTTATCCTTGGAAATAACGCAGCCTATTCTAAGTGATGATACTCGCGAGCTGGCAAAACTCGCCAAAACGCAAAGCGCGGATGATCTAAAACGTCTCATGCATATCTCTGATAACCTAGCTCAATTAAACGCAGAGCGGTTCAAGACGTTTAATCTGGATAATCAAAGTAATAGCGCCAAACCTGCGGGATTGGCTTTTGACGGCGATGTCTATTGGGGCCTTGAGGCCAAAAGCTTGCCTGAAGCAGATTTAGCCTATGCACAAAATCACCTACGTATTTTGTCTGGGCTTTACGGCGTGCTGCGCCCGCTCGATTCCATACAGCCCTACCGCCTTGAAATGGGAACACGGCTCGCCAATGCGCGCGGCAAGTCCCTTTATGATTTTTGGGGCACGCATATTGCCGATAACCTCAATGACACTTTGAGCGATCACGCCGACAAAACAATCGTCAACTTAGCGTCGAATGAATATTTTAAAGCCGTAGATAAAAAGACGATACAATCCCCTGTAATTTCAGCAAAATTCCTAAATATTAAAGACGGAGAAGCGCGCGCTTTAATGTATTACGCAAAATTTGGACGCGGTCTTATGGCCCGCTGGATTATGCAAAATCGGATTGAACACGCCCGTGATTTGAAGGCGTTTAACCTCGATGGTTATAATTTCGATCCTGCATTATCCAGCGATTCAGAACTAGTTTTCACACGGCCGCAACCACCCAAAAAATAACCTCGGAAAATAGCTTGGCCAATACAGACACACATGAGTGCTGCGCAGTCAGCCCGCTTGGTTTTTCTCTCAAAGATTGGTGGATTATCACCCGCCTTAGCTATGAAGAGATAAGCCAAGACAATGTCACCATCGTGTCGGCGGGTGTTGCCTTTTTCTCAATGCTTGCCATCTTTCCGATGATTACAGCAGGGCTATCCATCTATGGACTGTTTGCGGACCCTGCCGTGGCCCAGCAACAGCTTTACGCAATTTCTGACATCCTGCCTGCGGATGTATGGGTTTTAATTAACGACCAAGTTCAAGCCGTCACGGGCAGCGCCAATAAAGCCATCGGCATTAAAATCGCGCTGGGTATTGTGGCGGCACTTTGGGCGGCAAGCGCTGGCATCAGAGCAATGATAGGCGGGTTAAATATCGCATATGGCGAGGTGAATAGTCATGGTTTTATAAGAAACTCAGCCCTTGGCGTGACCTTCACTATTGGCGCGATTATGATGATGTTTATTTCACTAGCCGTGATTATTGGCGTGCCTTCGGTGTTAGAAATTTTAAAATTAGACGGCACAGCAGCAAGCCTTACAAAATACCTACCTTGGGGGTTGCTGATTTTCGCTTTCGGGTTTTCTTGCGCAACTTTGTATCGTTACGGGCCTTGTCGCCGCCCTGCTAAATTACGCTGGGTTATGCCAGGCGTTATTTTTGCCGTCATATCTTGGGTAATTATCTCCGTCGGGTTTTCAAAATTTGTCGCAGCCTTTGGGACTTATAATAAAACTTATGGCAGCCTTGGAGCTGTGATCGTTTTACTCGTCTGGTTATGGCTGACGAATTGGGTTATTATTGTCGGGGCAGAAATTAACGGAGAAATGGAGCGCCATACCAACCGCGACACAACACGCGGCCCTGATCGCCCCATCGGAGAGCGCGGCGCCGCCATGGCAGATTTTGATGCGCGCGTTGTTAGGATTGAAACACAGCAGGGATAATTAACCCTGCGCCGCTGGCACGGCCAGAACTTACTTCTCGTCCAACCTCATGGAAATGTAAATCCTCCCCGCCCAGTTTCTGCGACAATGTAAAATCAGAATTAACCTCCCAATCTAACCAACTATCCCATTTTTCGCACGGCAGGCGAACAGGCATACGGTGATGAAGGTGTTTCATTTCGCCGTTAGCAGGAGTTGTTAAAATCGTGCAGCTTAGCAGCTCTATGCCTTCACTTACGCGCCACTTATCCCAAAGCCCTGCAAAGGCAAGTGGCGCCTCTTTGTCTATTTCTTCACTTCCTTGGCGAATATAATAAGGCGTTTTGGGCTTTTCCACCCCTTCCCATTCATACCATCCCGTCGCAGGAATAAGCGCGCGGCGGCGGCGGTAAGGCGTACGAAAGCTCGGTTTCTCTGCAGCAGTTTCGCTGCGGGCATTAAACAATGGACGGCCTTCGGGCGGACCTTTTTTCCAATGCGGATGCAGTCCCCAGCGCATTGGAACGACCTTGCGCTGTTTTTGACCATCAAAGGCGAGAACAGGCACCACACTGGCGGGCGCAATGTTATAATTGGGCTCCCAATCCCACAAAGGTGCATCCGTACTATCAACATCGCTAGGCTGCGCGCCGAAAGCCGCGATAATTTCCGTTAAATTCTGAGCCAGGCTATAGCGTCCACACATAAAGTCTCTATAGACAGTCCATATGAGCAAGGAAACGTCAAAACTCCCATTAGCCGCAGATAGTCTTAACCCAACCCATTCTAACAAGCCCACAGATTGTGTCGGCGTCATTTGTCTGCGCGGCAGTGACGTGCTGCTTATCAAACGCGGCAAAGCCCCGCGCAAAGGCGAATGGTCAATTCCGGGCGGACGCATTGAAGCTGGCGAAACAGAGCAAGACGCAGCCTTGCGCGAGCTATTTGAAGAAACGGGCGTAAGAGCCAAACTTGGCCCAAAAATCGCAGTTATTGATGCGCATTTTGAAGAGTTTTATTATCGCCTACACGATTATGCCGCGATTTGGCAAAGCGGAGAGTCAAAAGCAGGTGATGATGCTGCCGACGCAAAATTTACTCACATTGATACTATTTC
>JBDVGI010000139.1:0-4955 GCA_039962885.1 Litorimonas sp.
TATGGACGTTATTGCGCTCTCTCGAGCTGGATTTGGGCAAGCTGTCGCCCCGCTTGGGACGGCTTTGACCGAGGATCAACTCGCGCTTTTATGGCGAGCGGGACCAGAACCCATTATGTGTTTTGACGGTGATAAAGCAGGATTGCGTGCAGCATATAGGTCGATTGAACGCGCGCTTCCATTATTACGGCCAGGGCAATCGTTACGCTTTGCGCTTTTGCCAGAAGGACAAGACCCTGATGATTTGATACGTGCTAAGGGCGCGCCTGCTATGGGAGCCATCTTGGATAATGCGATAGCGCTTGTGGACATGCTCTGGCAGCGCGAACTCACTGCGGAGCCGCTCAGTACCCCAGAAGACAAAGCTGGGTTAAAGGGACGCTTGTTTGCTGCGCTTAATGAAATCGGTCATGAGGATGTAAAACAGCTCTACCGGACAGAGCTTTTGGGCCGTTTTGATAAGGCTTTTGGGTTTCAATCTCAAAAACGGGTTTGGCAAGGCAGCTCGAAGCCTAAAGATGTGAAATCAAATAAAGCTGAAACGAAAGCCGCAGGGCAATCTTTGGCAGATAATACACGCCGAGAGACAGCGCTGTTAGGTGCAATTCTGGAGTTTCCAGAGCTTCTTGATCATGTGGATGAGCGGTTTTTTGCGCTCAAATTCCAAGATGGGGCTTGCTCGCGCCTACAAAGAGCGATTCTATCTTACTGGCGCACGACAAAAGAGGTTGAAAAGCAATCACTTCATGCCCATATAGAAAATCAGAGATTAGTGGAAGATTATCGCGTTTTCACCAAAAAGCGACTTTTAATTAAGGCAGCAATGGGGGGAGCGGACGCACAACTGACAGAACGAGCAGCGATCTGGAACGCAGAAGCTGACGCCCTCATGGGCCAAGGTCATGTTGAAAACGTCGCCGATAGCACACGCTCACGTATGGCGGAAACCCTCCGCACAGACAATAAAGACGTTTTACGGCGTCTGATGCGCGCTTCGAAAGACGTACGCGATTAAAAGGTTTTGCTCTTCTGGCCTCGGTTCAAGCCTTGGCGGCGGGGCTATAGTTATTTCTTAAAGAAGATGCTTTATAGCACGTCTTTAATATTGGAGTATATCGAATGGCTGTTGCCAAAAAAAAAGCTGCTGTAAAAAAAACTACTGCGAAAAAAACTGCTGCGAAAAAATCCCCGGCAAAAAAGGCGAAAGATGCCGTTGAGATCGAAGATACGATTAAAAATGAAATTATAACGGATACACCGCTCATCCCTGGCAAACGCTTGGATATGGAACGTATTGAAGTTAAGCGTATGCTTGCCATTTCGCGTAAATCGGGTTTGATTACCACTAAAGAGCTTAATAAATATATTGACCTTGATGGTATCACAACTGACGAAATTGAAGTTATTCTCGCGCAATTATCTGATCTAGGCATTTCTGTCATTGAAGAAAAAGACGAGCCAACACTTGGTCCTAAGACACTAGCACGCACAACGACCACAGCGGTTAAAGGCGGGAACTCGAAAGAAGAGCTTGACCGTACTGATGACCCTGTTCGCATGTATTTGCGCGAAATGGGTGTTGTGGAGTTGCTATCGCGTGAGGGCGAGATTGCTATTGCTAAGCGCATAGAGGCGGGCCGCGATACTATGATTAAAGGTTTGTGCGAGAGCGCCTTGACCTTTGAAGCGATTATGATTTGGCGCGAAGAATTGGCCGAAGGTCATATTTTGCTACGCGATATCATTGATTTGGATACGACTTATAACCGCTCTATTGGTAATATCCAAGAAGACCGTTCTGCTCTTGCGGTACGTCGTGAGAAAATTGAGAAAGGTGAATTAGAGGCCGAAGAAGGTGACCTTGAACCGCTTTCAGAAGAACGCAAAACAAAACTGCCTGAACGCAATTACGAAGAAGGCCAAAAACCTATTGATGACGATGAGGACGAAGAAGAGGATAAGACAAATCTGTCTATGGCCTCTATGGAAGCCGCGTTGCGTGATGAAATCATGGACAAACTTGACCGTATATCTGGACAGTTTGGAAGATTCCAAAAACTTCAACAAATGCTTATTCGTGCGCGGATGACAGGCAAAAAAATGCGCCGTCCACAAGCCGAGGAATATGATGCTATACAAGCAGAGATCATCGAAGAAATTAAATCTTTGCAGCTTAACAATGCGCGGATTGATGCTCTGATTGACCAACTTTACGCGATTAATAAGCGCTTCATTTCTCTGGAAGGACGCCTGATGCGTCTAGCCGACGGGAATGGTGTGCCGCGCCAAGAGTTTTTAACGGCCTACCTTGGCTCTGAGCTTAACCCGAACTGGGTGGAAGAGATGAAGGGTAAGTCTGATGCTTGGAATCGTTTCTTTGGCCGCGAAGCTGTCTCTATTATCAAGCTGCGCGACGAAATTGGCGGCCTTGCGCAAGAAACGGGTGTGCCCGTTGATGAGTTCCGCCGTATTGTGCAAACCGTTCAAAAAGGAGAGCGCGAAGCTCGCCAAGCCAAAAAGGAAATGGTTGAAGCCAATTTACGTCTCGTGATTTCTATTGCGAAAAAATACACAAATCGCGGTTTGCAATTCTTGGACCTTATTCAAGAGGGTAATATTGGTTTGATGAAAGCGGTTGATAAATTTGAATATCGCCGTGGTTATAAGTTTTCGACTTATGCAACATGGTGGATTAGGCAGGCCATAACACGCTCTATCGCTGACCAGGCGCGGACAATCCGTATTCCTGTGCATATGATTGAAACAATCAATAAAATTGTCCGCACATCACGTCAGATTTTGCATGAAATTGGCCGTGAGCCGACACCCGAAGAACTGGCCGCAAAACTATCTATGCCACTTGAGAAAGTGCGCAAAGTTATGAAAATCGCCAAAGAGCCAATTTCTCTGGAAACGCCGATTGGTGACGAAGAAGATAGCCAGCTTGGTGATTTCATCGAAGATAGTAATGCGATTTTACCGATTGAAGCGGCCATCCAATCTAACTTGCGAGAGACAACAACACGGGTTCTGGCCAGCTTGACGCCGCGCGAAGAGCGTGTGTTACGTATGCGGTTCGGAATTGGGATGAATACGGATCATACGCTCGAAGAAGTAGGGCAACAATTCTCTGTGACTCGTGAACGTATCCGCCAAATTGAGGCCAAAGCGCTACGCAAGCTTAAACATCCAAGTCGTTCGCGTAAATTACGGAGTTTCTTAGACCAATAATTTGGCCTAAGAAATTTAGATTCAAGCGTGTGCGCGCCGAGCTCTAAAGTTATCGTGCGTTTAAAGATGGCTTCGCTCACGAGAGTTTGGCTTGCTTATTGGTTCGGCATTCGTCAATGTTGTGAAAAACTAGTGTTTTAAAAAATACAGTCAACACGTTTGTAAGTAAGAAAGCATGTCATGAAAATCATAATACGAAATACAGTCTTATGCACAGCAATGTCCTTGGCGTTGGCAGCTTGTCAAAATTCGCCAGTGTCTACAGAGGATAACGTTAATCATTCTAATTCGAAAGTGAAGCAAGTTATGCCGCATAAAAATTTACAAAAAATCAGCCCGCATAGTTTTGATGTAACAGAGACTAAAATTCGCGAAGCTATTGCCGCGCGGCCTTTAAATTTATTTGGTGAAGTTCCGCATTCCAAAGGCGCGAAAAAGGCTGGGCTGGAGCTTTCGCCGTCGACTTTATTCATATTCGGGAACCCTAAGGGCGGAACACCGTTAATGGCGCGTAATCCTGAAATGGGCATTGAACTCCCTCTGAAAATTGATGTCTTTGAAAAAGATAGCCAAGTCATAGTCAACTATAGTAATATTGCGGCGATCGTTGAGAGTTATGGCGGTGACGCGAACGCGCAACCTGTCCCGAATATCGCAAATATGCTCGATGGTTTGGTTGGATCTGTAATCGCGCAATAAACCCAGACATTGTTAAAATAAAAGGGCGTCTAAGCGCCCTTTTATTTTGCTTTTAAACCGCGCAGGCGCGGGGAGTTATTTGGCGTTAAGTTTAACCGCTTTGCCATAACCCAAATCGTTAAGCCGCGCGCTTTGCGTTGCTGCATCTCCGACCACGACATAACGCATTGCATCAGGTCGGATATAGGCTTTCAATAGACCCTTGGCTTCGGACAAGGTTAAGGCTTTGAGTTGTTCTGCATTATTCGCGGCATAATCGTCGGGTAAATCAAAACGTATAATATCGCGTAATGTGCCGAGTTTTTGTTGCAAGGTCTCTGACCCTAAAGCTTGTCCGCGTAATAAAGCATCTTTTAATATCGCGAGTTCTGCTTCGCTCATATCGGGGCCATATTGCGATAATATCTCACGGATCAAATCAATCGCGTCATATGTGACATTGGTGCGTACAGAGGTGTTGACGCTAAATGTGCCTGTGTCTTCGGCTCCGTTAAATCGTGACCGAATGCCATAAGTATAGCCCTTATCGACCCGCAGGGCACTATTGAGCTTGGAGGTGTAAACGCCGCCTAGCGTATAGTTAAGCGACTCCATTAGAGGGTAATTTTTATCCATCGCCGTTAAGGAAGGCCGCGCAATGTTTAGGACAGATTGCTTGGCTTTGGGGATATCATAAATATAGACTTTGGACGTGTCTACGGTACTAATTTTAGGCCGTTTGGGTTCATCTGGTGCGGTTGTAAGTTGTGTTTCCAGACGGCTGAAATTCGTTTTCACCAAGGTTTCGTCATAGGCTCCGACAATGGCAAGGCGGGCTTTGTCAAAACTATAATAATTTGCATGAAACGCTTTGAGATCATCAATAGTTATGGCCTCGAAAGCGTCAGGGTCGCCAGCATCGATATAATGAAAGGGGTGATCATCCTCATAGCGTAGCTTTGCCATTTCCCGCGCAGCTATAAAATTTGGGTTAGCTTTGGCTTGGTCAAGCTGATCGCGTAAGCGGCGTTTAACGAGATTAAATT
>JBDVGI010000140.1:0-10384 GCA_039962885.1 Litorimonas sp.
GTATCAAGAGACTGTAAAATCTTAAGACGCTGCAACGCCCCCGCCGTGGCAACATGTTCGTCAGGCATTGTTAGATAAGCATAAGCCCGGACCTTTGAACGTCCTACACGCCCGCGCATTTGATAGAGCTGCGCAAGCCCAAAGCGGTCTGCACGATATATAATCATCGTATTGGCCGACGGTATATCAATACCACTTTCAATAATCGATGTAGAAATCAGTACATCATATTGTCCGTCATAAAAGGCTGTCATAATATCTTCGAGAACCCCGCCCGCCATTTGACCATGGGCAATGACGTATTTAACTTCTGGGACAGCATTTCGTAAAAATTCTTCAAGTCGCGGAATGTCTGCTATACGCGGCGCAACAAAATAGGATTGCCCGCCTCTATAACGCTCCCGAAGCAAGGCCTTGCGAATACTAACCTCATCAAAGGGCATAACATAAGTTCGCACAGCCAAACGATCGACAGGCGGCGTAGCAATTAAAGATAAATCTCGAATACCTGACAAGGCCATCTGCAGAGTTCTTGGAATCGGCGTTGCTGTCAGTGTCAGCACATGCACATCGGCTCGCAATGCCTTTAGGCGTTCTTTATGCTGTACGCCAAATCGTTGTTCTTCGTCGACAATAACTAAACCTAAATCAGAGAACTTAATCGTCTTTGCTAGCAGTGCATGTGTTCCAATAACAATTTCACAACGGCCAGTCGTAAGCTCCTCTTTAGTTGTCTTAGTATCCTTACTAGACACAAGCCGAGAGAGCTGCCGGACTTTTACAGGCCAGTCTTTAAATCTCTGGGAGAATGTCTTGAAATGTTGCCGCGATAAAATTGTAGTTGGCACCACGATAGCGACTTGCTTACCACTCATCGCAACAGCGAAGGCTGCCCGCAGTGCAACTTCGGTTTTACCAAATCCGACATCCCCGCAAATAAGGCGGTCCATAGGCTTACCGCTTTTTAAATCACCTATCACATCGTCAATGGCGCTCAATTGGTCATCCGTTTCAGCATATGGGAAACGCGCGGCAAATTCATTATAGGTGCCATCATCCATCGATAATGGCTCCGCCGTACGCATCGCGCGTTTAGCCGCGATGATAATCAACTCCGCCGCCATCTCTCGCAGTCGGCCCTTGGCTTTGGCTTTCCGAGATTGCCACGCGGCTCCGCCGAGCCGATCAAGCACAGCACCATCATTACTGTTTCCATACCGCGAGAGCAGCTCGATATTTTCAACAGGCAGAAATAATTTCGCATCGCCTGCATATTCAAGCACCAAACAATCATGCGGAGCGCCGCCTACATCAAGAGTACGAAGCCCAAGGTACCGACCAAGCCCGTGGTCAATATGGATGATTAAATCACCCTCGCCCATTGAGCCCGCTTCGCTGATAAAGTTTTTAGCTTTACGCTTGCGTCCGCGGTTCACAAGACGATCGCCCAATATATCTTGCTCGGACAGAACGGATAAATCGTCTAAAGTAAACCCATTTTCGACGGGTAAAATTACCAAGCCTGCTTGCCCTGCCTTTAAGTCTCGTGCTTGGTTGTGAGTGATTTTTGGTGCGAGAAAATTATGGTCCTCAAGAACTGAACTTAGGCGCTCACGAGAGCCTTCGCTCCAACACGCAACCCACACTTTTTGCTTGTCGCCGCGCAACGCCGTTAAATGATCTGTGACAGCTTCAAATACATTTTTGCCTTCTGTTCGGCGTTCAACACCAAAGTCACGAGCAAGCTTGCCTTCGAAATCAATTTTTTTTCCGTTATCAGGTGCGTTGAAAGATGTGTGGTCACGCAAACGCATAGACGATGTGAACTCACCCCACATATCATTTGAAACATAAAGCCTATCTGGCGGTAAAGGACGATAAAGCCCCGCCGATTTCGCAGGGTCACCAGAACCAGTATCGCGCGCTTGCGCGTGTTCTTGACGAGCAGAATAAAAATCCTCAATCAAATCCCACCGCTCTTGTCGAGATTCTGACAGTAAACCATCACATCCAATAAGAGTTTGCGGCCCAACATAATCAAATATAGTTTCAAGTTGCGGGTAAAATAACGGCATATAATGCTCGATACCTTGCGGACGAATGCCTTCGATGATCGAAGCATATATAGGATCGCGGCTCACGCCTCCGCCAAAAGCTGCAATGTAGTTGCGACGGAAATTGGCAATATTGGTGTCCGTTAAAAACACTTCAGAGACAGGCGCGAGCGTAATATCTTTACGCGTTTGTGTTGTCCGTTGGGTTTCAACATCAAAACTTCGAATTGTCTCAAGTTCATCCCCAAAAAAATCTAATCTAACTGGAGTTTGATCGGTTGCTGGAAAAATATCAATAATTCCGCCGCGGAAAGCAAAATCACCTGCCTCCATAACAGTGGATGCGCGGCTATAACCATTATGCTGCAAATAAGTTTCCAAGGTTTCGCGTTTCACAATAGCGCCTTGTTGGGCAGTAAAGCCCGCATTGCGAATGACGTCTCGCGAGGGCACCTGTTGCATGGCAGCGCTAGCCGTTGTGACAATGATATGGGGTTGATCAACAGACAGGTTTAATAGTGAATATAGCGCACCCGCTCTACGCGCAGCAATTGTACGCCCTGGTGATACGCGGTCATACGGCAAACAATCCCATGCTGGCAGCGACAAACACATAATATCTGGCGCAAAAAATCGACACGCAGCTATAAAACTCGCAGCGCGCGTGTCGTCGCGGGCAATGAATAAAGCCCGTTTCCCTAGCCGCTTGACCGCTTGTGTAAAGACAAGGGCATCCGCTCCTTCAGGTAGGCCTGCCGCCGTGAGTGATGATTCTGCCCCAATATAACGCGCAAGCTGAATTTGCATTAAACGACTTTAGGGTCAAAAGCGCAAAGCCGAGCAAATAAAGGTGTATCATGCACCGTTGGCACGGGCAAAGTCCCATTAACCCAAGCATAAATATCATGGTCTTTTGCGCCTAATAGTGCCTCGAACATCGTCAATTCGTCTTCGGACAATTCATGGGCATACGCTTTGGCAAAGCCGCCAAGAATCATGTCCGCTTCTTTAAAACCGCGATAATTGGCACGGTAGGTCAGTCGTTTGCGGCGAATATCTAAGTTATCATGTGGTGAGGTATCTGTCATGATGGGCGCTTTATCGAAAAATCGTGCCCCTGTCACTTGCAGATATGCAGTTATCAGGTCATTTAGAACTTATGTCGCGCCCTGCTCAACTTTTTCCATATTTCGCTGATGTCCGCAGCTTGGGCGGAGTTGGAGATAAGACGGGCGAAGCCCTGGGCCGCTCTATGGGAGAGCGCTTACGCGATTTGATTCTCACCCCGCCAAATAGCTTAGTTGACCGCAGCTTTCGCCCTTCCATTGCTGATGCTTTGGCAGGAGATATTGCTACATTTCAGGTGACTATCGGGTCACACATTGTTCCGTCACATAAAAACCGTCCATACCGTATCCGAGCATTCAATGAAACTGGGCAAATTATGCTTGTCTATTTCAAAGCTAGAAAACCGCAAATGGAAAGCCTTTTCCCTGAAGGTTCAACGCGGTTGATCTCTGGTAAATGCGAAGTTTTCAATACAGAACTGCAAATGACGCATCCAGATTATGTTTTATCTTTGGACAAAGCGGAACACCTCCCTATTTATGAAACGCTTTACCCCCTCACGGCAGGACTATCTCAAAAAATAGCCCGTAAAGCGGTTGGCGGCGCGCTTGATGTTATATTGCAATCTGAAGAGCTACAAGAATGGCTAGACCCTGCATTCATGCAACAACAAGGTTGGCCTGACTTTTCTCGTGCATTGACGCTTTTACATCGACCTCAACATCCTGTGGATATTAACACCACAAGTCCCGTACGCCGCAGACTGGCTTATGATGAACTTTTCGCCAAACAACTTGCTATGGCTCTTGTTCGTGAGAACAACCGAGCCATGAAAGGGCAAACCCTAAAGTCCGAAGGCACTTACGTTGAGGACGTCTTAAAGTCAGCACCTTTCCCGCCAACAGGCGCGCAAATCAGAGCCTTTGAGGATGTTCGGAGCGATATGTCCTCGCCCGATAGAATGGCCAGATTGTTACAGGGCGATGTGGGCGCAGGGAAAACTTTCGTGGCCGCGCTCGCCTGCGCTTATGCCGCCGAAGCGGGCGTACAAGTCGCTTTGATGGCGCCAACAGAAATATTAGCGCGGCAACATGTCGAAACCCTAAAAACCTTTTTAGAGCCTGCCGGCCTAACTGTTGAAGGGGTAACGGGCCGTGACACAGGCAAAGCTCGGCAGGCTTTAGCAACGGGCATGCGCGAAGGTTACATTGATGTTGTTGTCGGCACCCACGCGCTGTTTCAAGATAAAACTAATTTCAAAAACCTCGGCCTTGTTATCATTGATGAACAGCACCGCTTTGGTGTACGCGATAGATTACGGCTAACAGAAAAAGGAACCGCGCCAGATTTACTTGTGATGACAGCAACGCCTATCCCCCGCACGCTTGCTCTAACCAGCTACGGGGATTTAGATATTTCTATCTTGGACGAAAAACCCGCAGGACGCGTTCCAATTGATACGCGCATATTGCCGCTTCAAAAACTTGACAGTGTCATAGATGCAATTGGCCGTATCATAGGTACAGGCGACCAAGTCTATTGGGTATGTCCTCTTGTTGAAGATAGCGAAGTCATTGACCTTACATCCGTAGAAGACCGCCACAGACAGCTGACCGCTATATTTGGGCCGCGTGTGGGTTTACTGCATGGCCGTTTATCTGCGCAGGAAAAAGAAAGTATCTCTCAGGCGTTTAAGGCAGGTAGGTATGACATTCTAGTCGCAACCACGGTCATTGAAGTGGGCGTAGATGCCCCCAATGCCACGATTATAGTTATAGAACATGCAGAGCGGTTCGGCCTAGCGCAGCTTCATCAATTACGCGGGCGTGTGGGGCGATCTGATAAGCCCTCCTCTTGCTTGCTTCTATATAAAGGACCGTTATCTGTCAGCGGTAAGGCACGGCTAGAAATTATGCGCGAAAGCGAAGACGGGTTTTTAATCGCGGAAAAAGATTGGGAACTTCGCGGGTCGGGTGATCTGCTTGGCGCAGCACAAAGCGGGCTGCCGAATTTCACATTGGCGAATTTGGATAAACATAAAGATTTATTAGAAACAGCCACTCAAGATGCGCGCTTGCTCGTGCAAAATGATCCAAGCCTGTCATCTCCACGCGGGCGAGCTGCCCGTCAGTTATTATATCTATTTGAACAAGATTATGGCATTGCCCTTATGAGGGCTGGATAGACCTAATCCTTTTCAGGAGTGTCTGCATTTATAAGGTCGTCGTTGGATGATACCATACCGCCAGAGACTATCATCTTTGCGCCCTCTTCTGGCGTCATATCTAAAATTTGCAATTCTGTTTCTTTGACAAATAATAGAAATCCCGATGTTGGGTTTGGCGTTGTTGGAACAAATACACACACAAAACCTTTCGGAAGTTTTTGGGCTGGCGCCCCGCTAAGGTCTGCTGTGACGAAACCGATTGCATAAAGCCCTTTGCGCGGATATTCGAGCAAGCAAACATCCCGAAACGCTCGATCCTTTTGCGCGGCAACTGTGGTCACAATTTGCTTAATGGCATTGTAAACAGAGCTAACGACTGGGACGCGTGCAAGGAGCTTCTCACCTGCCTTCAAAACCGAATTACCAATAAAGTTAGAGGCTACAACACCTGTGCCGAATAAGATTATAAAGGATATAATTAATCCAAGTCCCGGTATATCAAACCCTATATAGGTTTTCGGGTTGAGCTGCGCTGGTAGTAAACCCAACACATTATTGTCAATTTTTTGTACAATCCACGATACACCCATAACGGTAGCAATGATCGGCAGGGCAATAACAACACCTGTGAAAAATCGATTGCGCAGCCAGCGCACCAATCGAAACTTTGTATTATCGACCACCCGTCGAGCTTTACTGGGCGTCTCAGTCTGATTTTCTTTATCTGTCACAAGGTCAATCCATTAAATTCATGTCATTCATATGCAAAACACCTATACAAGGCGCATAAATCTCTTATCCCTATAGGCATAGATTTATGGCAGGGATATGATGAAAAGTATCAATTTAGCGCGAATTCATAAAATTATCCTCGCTAGCGGGTTATTTTTCACCTGTGTACTCGCAACTGCATACATATACCGAGATGACATTTTCCAAAGCATTCAAGATCCAGGGCAACCCTTTCAAACTTACACCCCTCCGTCGGCTCCCGATTATACCCATATGGACGCATGGTTGGCTCAACCTGATTTAAAACAAGACCCTTATACAGAAACAGCTAAAGGTGATGTTTTTGTTGTGGTGCCTAGCGTTTACCGCGGCGGCGAACATTGGAATCTGCCTAGCGATGACTTAAAACGTAAAAGTAAGTTACAACGCATTGTACGACCTAATTATGTCTCGCCTTATGGCCAAGCCGGGCGTTTATTTGCGCCCTATTATAGGCAAGCCTCGTTATATTCTTTCATGACCGCGCGCGAAGATGCAGTTCAAGCGCAAGACTTTGCTTATCAAGATGTAAAGCGCGCGTTTCAGGTGTTTCTAAAAAATTCACCCCCTGAACGACCAATTGTCCTTGTCGGACACAATCAAGGAGCAAGTCACGTACAGCGTCTTTTAAAAGACTTTTTTCAAAGTCCTCTTAAAAACCGCCTCGCCGTGGCCTATGTGATTGACTACCCTCTCCCGCTTCAGGTGTTCGACACCTCATTATCAGCTTTAAAACTATGTGAAACAGAAACAGACACAGGCTGTGTTGTCAGTTTTGGAACCTTTACACCAAAAGATAGAATCATCGCGGATAGATACACAACCAAATTGCTCATACATGATGGTCAGGATTATAAAGCGATCGCTGGCCGTGAAATTGCCTGTATGAACCCTCTTGTTTGGCAATCTCACGAGGATTACGTGCCGCGGCGCCTACATAAAGGCGGAGTCGCCGCAGAAGGTCTTGAGCCTGACATAGATCCCGCCCCTCTCACAAAACAAGTCGGGGCCCAATGCCAAGACGGGTTATTGCTCGTGGATAAACCGCGTAGCCGCTCTCTGCGCCGCCCTTTGCAAGTTGGTGCTAAATTTCGGACATTACCTTCTAATTTGTTTTATGAAGACCTAAAGCAAAACGCCGTCATGCGCGTTAATATGCTTCTTAAAAATGGCACATTACCAAAACGAACAGAAAAGCTAGATGGTTTTGATGTTATCGATGTGATTGAGAGCCCTGTTGGGACAATCACGGATGTACCGACAAAGCCGATTAAGCCTTAGCTAAAGCATCGAAGCGCTTAATATCATTAAGTAAGTTTTCAAATTCATCCATCGGAATCATATTGGGACCATCAGATGGAGCGTTAGCAGGGTCAGGATGAGTTTCCATAAAGGTGGCCGCCACTCCAATAGAGGCCGCTGCGCGGGCAAGTACGGGTACAAATTCGCGCTGCCCGCCGCTTGTTCCGCCTTGTCCGCCGGGTTGCTGCACGGAATGTGTGGCATCAAAAACAACAGGGCATCCAAAGCTTTTCATAATCGGTAGCCCGCGAAAATCCGTGACAAGTGTATTATAGCCAAAGCTAGCCCCGCGTTCACACGCCATAACATTAGGGTTTCCCGCTTCAACTACTTTATGAATGACGTTTTCCATATCCCACGGCGCTAGAAATTGTCCTTTTTTCACATTCAGAACCTTCCCTGTTTGCGCAGCAGCGACGAGCAAGTCTGTTTGGCGACACAAAAATGCAGGGATTTGCAAAATATCTACGACTTGACCAACTTCGGCGGCTTGCTCGGCGGTGTGAATATCCGTTACGCACGGCATATCAAGTTGAGTTCGGATTTCATCAAAAATAGGTAAAGCCTTGGCCAGACCTATTCCGCGTGCAGAGTGAATGGATGTTCGGTTAGCTTTATCAAAAGAGGACTTATAGACAATATTCATCCCCGTTCTGTCAGAAATCCCGCGCAAGCGCTCGGCAGTCATCAAAGCATGATCGCGGCTTTCCATTGCACACGGCCCTGCTAATATAGTCATGCGCTCTGCATTCCCAATTTTAAACTCACTCCCTTTTCGTGTTTTGAGTGATATTACAGCATTCGGCCTCGTCATTTCATAGCTTTCTAAAGTTTCTGCATTTTATAACATAGACGTTACGCAAAACCTATGGATTTTCCATGCAGAATACGGCAAAGCCTTTCTGCAATTACAAATCATTTGAGGATGTCATGAAGGCTAAAAACATATTAGAGTTGATCGGGAATACACCGCTTTTATATCTAAAAGATGCCTCAAAAATGACGGGGTGTGAAATTTATGGAAAAGCTGAGTTTCTAAACCCAGGACAATCCATCAAAGACCGCGCAGCTTTGTCAATTATTCGCGCTGCAGAAGAAGCTGGCGATTTGCGTCCTGGTGGTATTGTTGTTGAAGGTACGGCAGGCAATACGGGCATCGGCCTTGCTATGGTATGTTCCGCGCTTGGCTACCGATGTAAAATCGTTATCCCACGCACGCAAAGCCAAGAAAAAAAGGATTCTATTAAACTCCTTGGCGCGGAACTTATCGAAGTTGACGCTGTGCCATATGCTAACCCTGGGAATTATATTCACACCTCACAACGTCTTGCCAAAGAGCTAAATGAAACAGAAACTTGCGGGGCCATTTGGGCCAATCAATTTGATAATGTAGCAAACCGTCAAGCCCATATTGATACAACAGGGCCAGAGATTTATGATCAAACAGACGGTAAGGTCGATGGATTTGTTTGCGCCGTTGGTTCTGGCGGGACATTAGGCGGCGTGTCAATGGCGCTCAAAGCTCGCAACCCTAAAATTCAAATTGGGATCGCTGATCCGGGCGGCTCCAAAATGTATTCTTACTACAAACATGGTGAACTTGAATCAGAAGGCAACTCTGTGACCGAGGGCATTGGCCAAGGCCGCATCACAGAAAACTTAAAAGACATCATTGTTGACCGCGCTTACCGAATTTCAGACACAGAAGCTCTTCAGATCATTTTTGAACTTAACCAGCTAGAAGGTATTTGCCTTGGCGGCTCATCTGGAATTAATGTAGCAGGCGCAATACACATGGCAAGAGAATTAGGGCCAGGCCATACAATTGTCACTATCTTATGTGATTATGGCTCGCGCTATCAATCGAAGATTTATAACCCAGAATTTCTACGCGAAAAGAACCTTCCCGTTCCGTCTTGGTTGGAATAATGCCTGATATGAAAGCTGCAACGAAATTCACGCATTTAAACCGACCCAAAATAGGGTTAAGCACCCCTGTTAATCATCCTATTACACGGGCCTCGACCTTATTATTTGAACGTGCAGAAGATTTATACCGCAGTGATGTGCGTGGTTATGGCCGTCACGGCACGCAAGTTCATGAAGCCCTTGCTGATATGTTCACAGAGCTTGAAGGCGGCGTAGGAACCGTATTGTTTCCGTCAGGTCTTGCGGCCTGCACTTATCCGATTTTAGCAATGGTCAAATCTGGTGACCATATCTTACTGACAGACTCCTCTTACGGTCCAGTTCGAAACTTCTGCTTACGTCACCTAAAACAAATGGGCATTGAGACAGAGATTTACGACCCGCATATTGGCGAAGGTATTTCTGCGCTTATTCGCGATAATACAAGCCTTATCATTATGGAAAGCCCCGGGTCCCTCACCTTCGAAATTCAAGACGTTCCCGCCATTGTCAAAGCAGCGAAAGTCCGCGGCGTTACAACTTTAATTGATAACACATGGAGCGCAGGTTTAGTTTATAAACCCATTGAATTAGGCGTAGATATCAGCTGCCATGCGGCAACAAAATATTATGGCGGCCATAGTGATGTTATGTACGGAGCAGCAATATGTGCATCAGATGCAATTTTAACTCGCGTGACAAACACAGCCAAAGATTTAGGGAACTCGAGTTCTCCAGATGATGCCAACCAAGTTTTACGTGGTTTTCGAACCATCATACAGCGGTTTTCTCACCAACAAGCGAGCGCTTTACGCATTGCAACATGGCTCTCAACCCATTCAAAAGTTGCGCGTGTTTTACACCCTGCTCTAGCTGAACATCCTGATCATGAATTATGGGCACGTGATTTCACAGGCGCCGCTTGCATTTTTAGCGTTGTGTTGG
Organism: Litorimonas sp.; assembly: GCA_039962885.1. GTDB lineage: Bacteria > Pseudomonadota > Alphaproteobacteria > Caulobacterales > Maricaulaceae > Litorimonas. Next base: position 10,216 of record JBDVGI010000140.1, read on the forward strand.
AGGCAACGTCTGATGCAGATGTCCTAAAATTCATTAATGCCCTGAAACTCTTTGGAATTGGGTTTTCATATGGCGGGTTTGAAAGCCTTGCGATACATTGTGATCCACAATTGCGGCGTAAACATGCAAGCGATTTAGGTGGGCCATTGGTGCGCTTTGCTTGTGGTCT
>JBDVGI010000141.1:0-1042 GCA_039962885.1 Litorimonas sp.
ATATATTTTCCGTCTTTGGTTTCATAGGTGTCGTAAAAATGTGCGCCGCTATCGAGCAAATTGACACCGCGTTCATCACGCCACAAATCATCCGCATGCAATCCCCAAATAGCCGCCATTAAGGTGGCCGTTCCGTCTGTCATGGCGCAATCAATAACTTGTCCGCTCGCGCCGTTTTTCACGGCTAGAAATGCACTCACCATACCAAAGGCGAGCATCATGCCCCCACCGCCATAGTCGCCTACATAATTAACGGGAGGCGTCGGCTTTTCGCCAGCTCTGCCGCAACCATGTAGCGCGCCAGCCAAAGCAATATAGTTGATATCGTGGCCCGCAACAGGCGCATAAGGCCCGTCTTGTCCCCACCCTGTCATACGGCCGTAAATAAGCTTCGGGTTATCTTTCAGCAATTCTTCTGGCCCCAACCCCAAACGCTCCATAACGCCAGGACGCAAGCCTTCTATGAGACCATCTGCCGATTTCACTAATTCTTTTGCGAGAGCAATAGCGCTTGGGTCTTTGAGATTAAGCGCAATAGATTTGCGAGACCGTAGCGTCGGGTCAGATGTTCGCGTCTTAGCGCCTATACGGTCAATACGGATAACTTCCGCCCCGTGATCGGCCAACATCATCGCGCAAAACGGCGCAGGCCCTAAGCCCGCAAACTCAATAATGCGTAATCCCTTTAAAGCACCAGCCATAATAATCCCTATTTAGATAAACAGCACCTAGGCTGACATGCTTTTTAATCTAACAGATAAAATGTCAGTCGCCTCATCGATAATCTGATCCATAAGCTCTTGGACGGACGGAATATCGTGAATAAGGCCCTGCACCATTCCTGCCCAAAACATACCGCCTGACAAATCACCGCTTTGAAGAACTTGTTTACCTGCGGCCCCGCTCACTAACTCAGCAACATCTTCAAATTTAGCATCGGGCTTGGCGAGGCGTTTCACGACTTCATCTGAAACATCGCTTTTCCCAACCCGCGCAGTATTACGGAAGTTTCGGAATATCAAGTTCGTGCCGCGCTCATCGT
>JBDVGI010000142.1:0-1485 GCA_039962885.1 Litorimonas sp.
TATCGCTGTGACTTCAATGTCCGTTCCGCCTATGTTGATACTATTTTTCGTGTGAGTAATCTTGCCCGGAAAGCGTCCATGTACGGAATCATATTTGAGTAGATGGGCGAGGTTATCTGTTGCGGCTAAGTCGTTAATTGCAACGATTTGTAAGTCTGTCTGACCGCTTTCATATAAGCCGCGCAAAATGTTGCGACCGATGCGGCCAAACCCATTAATAGCAAGTTTTAATGTCATGATGACCCTTTATGAAATCCAAAATTAACCACATAGTTTTGACAGCGTTATCATAATGCTGCTCTGTTGTATTCTTAGTGTAAAGTCTGTCTTTATTAGAATAATCATTATTGGGCAAAGGTTATTAAAGCTGTATAATAAATATGTGTTCATGAAACTTGGGCTGAAGCTCTAAGGTTTAGAAGGGTCTTTGCATTAATGACTAGGGTTTTGTTGTAAGTGTTAGATCATTTTCTAGGTATAATGTTCAAGTTTAAGTATGTGAGAAAGATAATGGTATGAGGCAGAAAATCGCCATCATTGGTGCAGGAATCGCAGGATTATCGGCTGCGAGTGTTTTGAGCAAAACTTGCGATGTGACGATATATGACAAATCTCGCGGTGTTGGCGGGCGCATGTCTACGCGCTATGCAGGGGAATATGAATTTGATCACGGGGCACAATATTTCACAGTCCAAGATGCAGGGTTTCGCGCTGTTATTGACGCGGCAATTGAGCAGGGAGCTGTTGCGTCATGGGTTGGGCGGGCATTATATTTAAAGTCTGGACAGATGATTGAAGATACGGGCCGTGATAGGTTTGTCGGCACGCCGCGTATGAATAGCTTGCCGAAATTCTTAGCGAGAGGCCAAACCGTCAAATTAGGCCAACGTATATCAAGACTTAAGCGCCAAAGAGATAATTGGCAAATTGAGCTAGAAAATGGTGATGTTGACAGCGGCTTCCAAGCTATCATTTGCGCCATACCACCTGTGCAAGCTCAGGCCATTTTACCTGTGGAATTTACGGAATTAACGGCTGTTAAACGCGCTAAAATGCAAGCTTGCTTTGCCTTGATGATTGGACTGGAGAAGGAATATGATTTTGGTTGGGATAGTCTACGTTTAAATCACTTACCTATCGCGTGGATGGCTCTCAATACGCAAAAACCTGGTCGTAAGTTGGAACAAACATGCCTTGTGGTTCATGCTGATGCTCTGTGGTCAGAGCAAAATCAAAACGCGAACCTTGAATGGGTACAAGAGCAACTATTGGCAATAGCAAGTGAAATCTGTGCGACGGATTTAAAGACCGCGCAACATACCGCGCTACACCGCTGGCTTTATGCGTCAGTACAAGTGCATCCAGATCAAAATTATCTTCTTGACCCTCGCCTAAAAATCGCTGTTTGCGGGGATTGGTGCGCAGGGGGGCGTGTTGAAGAGGCATGGAAAAGCGGAAATGCAGCCGCGTTACAGATTTTAAATA
>JBDVGI010000143.1:0-5396 GCA_039962885.1 Litorimonas sp.
AAAAAAACCGCCACCCCAACTATAATATTTCGAAAATTATGTAGCGTGGCATTCTCTAAAAATAAATTATCCATAATGGTTTTACGACGGTAAAAAATACGCGCAGAAAAAATCGAGAGACTCAAAGACAAAAGGATGAAAATAAATAAGGAAAAACCCTCATAAATATTATCGGACGAATAGTGTGACGTTAGCGTCAGCAAAGTGGTTAAAACCCCAGTCACGGGGAAAAACCATTTTAAGTTATTAAAAATAATACAACGAATATCTGTCGGTAAATTGAAATGCGCGCCAAAAAGTGAATCGTCGCGGTCCCACCGCAACCATGTAATAAAAATAAACGATAAAACCGCTAAGCAATAGAACCCCTCGCTTAAACCATTTACAAATGTGTCTGTTGAATTTGATATGTCCAACAATAAACCAAATAAGCCAAAAACCATTGGTAATGGCAAGGCCATTAACATTCCCGCAACCACAGTTACCGGTGTATGCCATGCACTATCATCCTTAACACGGCCGATTTTCTCAGCCCGCGCGGCTACATTTGCCCAAATGATAGGCCGCATACGGGCCACGCCTAAAATGGCGATAATAATTCCTAGTGTTAAAAGAACATGCTCAATGCCTTGTTTGAACAATAAACCAATCGTGGCTTGAAGCTTTCCGCCTGAAAATATTTCACTGCCACCTTTGAGAACTTTCTCGGGCCATGCAAAATTTATGGCAGGAACACTCGGCACCCAAAGTAGTTTTTCATCAAGTAAGTTCCGCAAGGTTTGGGTATCGTCAAGCAACTGTATTTGATTGCTCTGCAAATCAGACGATTCAGCCGTTTGCGTTGTCGCCAAAGCCGTTATTTGTGTCAAATGTTCACGTCTTTGGTTGTAAAGTTCACTATACGCTAATGTATCTTCTTCCGTTAAGGGCGGTATTTGAGGGTCCAAGGATTTAGCGCGTTTATAGACCTCTTCGACATCCGTGCGTCCTGGCGTCATTGACCGCAGCCGGTCTTGCGTCAGTAACTTTTTGTGTGTCAAGGCAATCCCGTTCTTACGCGTCGTATTAATTCTGCCTTGAATAACAGTAGGGGGTAACAATTGATTGGATAAACGCCGCAAGGTTTCACCTGACAAACGATCAAGATTACCCGACTGAATAAAGTCTTCAGCAATCCGCAAATCATTTTTGACACCATCTTGCAAACTAACAATATTCGCACTTCTTTTAGATTGGTCGGCGGCATTTTTCGCCAATTCAACAATCTCTTCACTGATTTCGACATTCTCTGCAGCATACCGCCTAACTACAACGTGAAGGTCTTTATATTTTTTTGCAATTTCTATAGCTTCAGTTTTGATGATATTCGCATCATTTTTACGCTTTTCCCCCGTAGCATTTTGTAGATATTGCACATCTTCAATTAGCTCCTGCAAACGAATATCAGCCAAATTTTTACGGGCCGTCACAATTTCTTGCCTTACGGAAAGACTTAGAATTTCTTGTTCAAGCATGTCGATTTGAGTTGATCTAAAATATTCTCTCGACTGCAAGCTTTTGCGCTGGGCCTCGGCTAATACATCCAAATCACCCGTACCAAGCTCTGACAAACTAATTGCAACTTGTCCCAAACTCGTGCGGGCAGCATCTAAGTCAACAGGCGCTAAAGCTTGGCGGCTATTAAGGCTTTCTAGTCCCCTATCATATCCATCCACCTCAAGACGGACCGCCTCTAATTCACTTTCAGTAGCAATCAGGTCACGCTCTAACTGTAGTAAATCTTCCTCCCGCAGAGGTTCCACATCATTGACACCGTTGAGATCACCTCCTTGGGTTAACGCATCTTGTTTACGCGCAATTTCGTCTTGCGCTTTTTCAATACTTTCAGAAAGTTCTTTAAGCGTGACAGGTGCGTTAGCCGTTTGAGTTTCAAAACGGTTTTTATCGGCGATATTTTCAGTCGCCTTTTGCAAGCTCTCCGATGCAGTTCTTAAAATTCCTGTGATTTCAAGTTTTTGCTCTTCAGATAGATCAGGGTTAGCTTCCACAGCCTTCATATTTGTCTCAAGGCTAGCAGATGTAAACTCAGGCGCAGGACTTGTCTGGATTTGCGCGAAACTGACCGCAGCGGCGAGGAATGCAAAAGCTATAACCAGACACATAACGATAAATTTGCGTATATGTTGCGACCAAAATAGTCTGGGCATAATGATAGCTCTCGTGCTTTAAACTTGGCTTTATATGGACTATGAGACACCAAATATCTACAGATAGCTATATCGTGCAAATATAATGATAAATCAATGCTCCTTTCCGACATTTTCACCCTCGTAATTTCATCGTAACCCGCCTATAGCCGCCAAATGGCCCCGCCTTTATTAACATTAAAAAACATCGCTCTCACCTTTGGCAGCACACCTCTTTTGGAAGCTGCCGATTTGACGGTGCAGGCCCGCGACCGTGTCTGTCTTGTTGGCCGCAATGGCTCGGGCAAATCAACCTTGCTTAAAATCGCAGCGGGTCTTGTTGAAGCCGACCAAGGCGAGCGTTTCTTTCGGCCTGGGACAAGCTGGCGTTATCTCCCACAAGAACCTGATCTTTCAGCTTATTCTACCGCCGAAGATTATGTCAGAGACGGACTTGTTGGGGCAGATGATGGATTTCGCATTCCTTACTTATTAGACGCACTGGGATTAACAGGCAAGGAAGACCCATCTGTGATGAGCGGCGGCGAAGCCCGCCGCGCCGCCCTTGCACGCACCCTTGCCCCCAACCCTGACATTTTGATGCTTGATGAGCCGACAAACCATTTGGATTTGCCTGCGATTGAATGGCTCGAAGGAGAACTTTCAAGCTCCTCCGCAGCTCTACTCCTTATTTCACATGATAGACGTTTTTTAGAAAGCCTATCCCGCCGTACGGTCTGGATGGACCGCGGGCATACACGCGAACTTGGCAAAGGCTTTGCTCATTTTGAAAATTGGCGCGATGAGTTTTTAGAACAAGAAGCTCTCGATCAACATAAATTAGCCCGTCAGATTAACCGCGAGCAACACTGGGTTGTTCACGGGGTTTCTGGTCGCCGCAAGCGGAATGTCAAACGCCTCAAAGACCTCGCGGGGTTGCGCAAAGACCTCAAAGAACATCGCGGAGTACAAGGTAAAGTCGACATAAGTGTCGCCGAAGCGCAAAGTTCTGGAAAGCAAGTTGTACGGCTCCGTAATGTTAGCAAAAGCTTTGAGGGACGCCCAATCATTAGAAACTTAGATCTGCGCATAAACCGCGGTGAACGATTGGGGATTATCGGCCCGAATGGGTCAGGAAAAACAACGTTGCTCAAATTAATTATGGGCGAATACAGCCCCGATGACGGCACAGCAGACCTCGGTCTAAACTTGGAATCGCTTGTGGTCGATCAAAAACGCGAGACACTTGATCCAAATTGGTCTCTCGCCGAAGCCTTAACCGATGGCGGTGGTGATACCGTGATCGTGGGCGATAAAAATGTTCATGTCATGCGCTATATGAAGGACTTTTTATTTCTCCCTGAGCAAGCGCGCACGCCCATTCACGCGCTCTCTGGCGGGGAACGCGGACGTCTGCAACTCGCGCGCGGCTTACGTTTGCCCTCGAACCTTTTAGTGCTTGATGAACCAACAAATGATCTAGACTTGGAAACGCTAGACCTGCTGCAAGAAATGGTCGCAGATTATCATGGCACTGTAATTATCGTCTCGCATGATCGCGATTTTTTGGACAGGACTGTCACCCGCAGCCTTGCTTATGAAGGTGATGCAAAATGGCAGGTTTACGCTGGGGGGTATTCCGATATGGTCGCGCAGCGCGGCCGTGGTGTAGACGCCCGTAAAATAGACGTACAAATGTCGGAAAAGCAATCCAAATCAAAATCGGCAAACCTTAAATCCGAGCCTGCGCTAAAAAGCCAGAAACTATCCTATAAGCATAAATTCAGGTTAGAGCAGCTCCCCCAAGACATCGCCGCGTTAGAGGTGAAGATTAAAGCATTCGAGGCGAAATTATCCGATATGGAATTTTATGCAAAAGACCCTGAAGGGTTCGCAAAAACGACCGAAGACCTCATCACGGCCAATGACACGCTCTCCGAATATGAGGATGAATGGCTAGAACTTGAAATGCTAAAAGAGGCCGCCAAAACTTAGCGCCCTAAAATCAGCAAAGTTCAATTATTCTGAAACTTTATTCTGGCGTTGCACTTTCCGCAGTTATCAAAATATCGAGCGTGACGCCTGTACTGACCCATTCATCGGTATTCCACGGTTTCTCACCAATATTCCAGTCATTACGGTTTATGTCTAAGGTACTCCGCATCACAGCTTCATCACCGTCGATCTCCAGTGTAAAAGGCAGTGTCAAAGGGACGGACACACCCTTCATCATAAGCTCACCAATGGCTTCATAGCTGCCATCGCCCGATGCTTTAAAACTGCTGGCCGTGTAGACCGCGTCAGGGAAGTTTTTCACGTAGAACCATACTTTTCCGGGTATGGTGGAATTTCGGTCTGCATTGCCAGCGTCGATGCCAGATATCGGCACAGTGACTTTGACAAAGGACTCTTCCAGAACATCAGGATGAAATTTAATCTCCGCAACGAAATTCTCAAACCCGCCTTCAAAAGGTTCGCCTTCTTGCATCGCTGTAAAATTTATATGACTTGCCTCTGAGTTCACTTGCCAAGACTTCACCTGCACAGCAGCAATGTCATCGGCTAACGGCGTAACTGGCTCCAGCGAAGATTGAGATGATCCCGTTTGAGCTGACACGGGCTGCGCAGTGGTTACAGTTTCCGTTAGCTGCGCTTGGGTCTCGTTTCCGCATCCTGCAAAACCAACAAGACCAACAAGACCGAGCGCCAAAGCCATTGTTGTTATAATTTTAAACGACATAATTTTCTCTCACTTCGAACGATATAGCGCTCACCGTAATCCACAAGATAGTTAAAATAAATGAACCGCAAGTGAAAATCACAATTATATTTTTTTTCATCACATCTGCATCCAAAACGCTCGCTCATCACGTCTTAGGGGTATAACAATCAAATCTAAAAGGAGATTATAATATGGAAGGTGTTTTATCCATAATTGGAATATTTGGACTACCGGCAATCATTATTTGGGCCTTAAGCCATTACAGGTATAAAACCCAAAAGGCCCATAGCGAGCTGTTAACGGCTATGGTCAATAAGGGCGACACTATCACCCCTGACATTATTGCTTCATTAGGGGTGCAGAAAAAACCAAAGCATTATGACTTGCGCCGCGGCGTCATTTTAATCGCATTAGCAGTTGCAGCCCTTATCACGGCGCAATTTGCGCCTGATGTTGATGTAACAAATAGCCTTAGAGGCCTTGCTATG
>JBDVGI010000144.1:0-3424 GCA_039962885.1 Litorimonas sp.
TAAAGGAGGTCTTTGCCACCTCTTGCATCACAGCACTCAACAAAACATTATCAAACCCAGAATAATGAAAATCCTCTTGAGAGTTAAACAAAATATCCGCGCCGTCGAAAACAGATAGAGCTTGTTTGGGGTCTTGAAAACGCGTTGTCAGGGCAAGGCTTTGATAAAAGCCAAACCAATCATTATTTTCTTCATAAGCCGTAAGGCCTGCGGTATGCGACGCCAGTTGACGTAGTGTGAACGCATTCCATTCCGCATTCGGCAAATCTTTAAAATAAGTAGAAATAGGCGTGTCTAAATCTATGGTGCCTTGAGCTGTTAGGCGGGCTAAGCCTGTCGCCGTAACAGCTTTAGATGTTGACCCTATGCGGTATGTTGTATTGACCGTGGCAGGTAATTGTTTCGCGGCATGCCTCCATCCAATTGCGCCAGCCCAGACTAACTTACCGTCAATGGCAACTGCGGCTGAAATACTAGGGGCTGCAATTTTCGCTCGCCTCATAGATAGCGCCTCTAAAGCCTGCGCGCCGGCCATTTCATAATTTACATCGTAGACCTCCGAGGAAGATGGAATAGCCGCAGGAAGTTCATGCCAGCCCCACGGCAATCTGGCGGTTTCAAATTGATTAGACAAAAACCCATAAATCGGCCAAACTGTCCAAAAAAACACACCTAAAAAACCTGCTATAAGAACTCGTTTTATGTGCTTCGCCCTCATAAATTTCATCGCCGCTCAATACCCTTAATCATCGCCGCGCAGAGTCGTTTTAACTCTGCATCGCTGATAATATAAGGCGGCATGATATAAATGAGCTTCCCGAAGGGCCGCACCCAGACACCCGCCTCAACAAAGCCGGCCTGGATTGTTCCGACATCAACGTGATTGCACATTTCCACCACACCAATCGCGCCAAGCACGCGTATATCTTTGACGGTTTCAAGTTTTGCCAACGGTTTAAGCGCCTGTAGTCCTTGCTCTATACGCGCAATATTCGCTTGCCAACCATTTGGGTAAAGCGCGCCCTCACCTGTCTGTGTGAGCAAATCCAAGCTCGCACAAGCTACAGCGCAAGCGAGTGGATTGCCCATAAATGTCGGGCCATGCATTAATTCAGGCACATCGCCGCCCGAAATTGTCATGGCCACATCGCCCGTGGTCAAGGTTGCTGCCAATGTCATCATTCCGCCCGTGAGGGCCTTACCAACGCAGAAAATATCTGGCGTTATCTCCGCATGTTCCATTGCAAACATCTTGCCCGTACGGCCAAACCCTGTGGCAATTTCGTCAAAAATCAACAAAATATTATAGTCATCACAAAGTGCGCGTGCAGCCTTTAGATATTCAGGGTGATAAAAACGCATCCCCCCTGCACCCTGAACAATCGGTTCTATGATAATTGCCGCAACGTCTTGATGATGGGTCTGCACGGCCTGCTTGAGCGGCTCTATATCGCGCGGGTCCCACACGTCATGAAAAGCAATTTCGGGACGCGGGACGAATATATGTTTAGCAATCGCGCGCGGGAATAAATGATGTTGCCCATTATCAGGATCGCCAACCGACATGCAACTAAACGGGTCACCATGGTAACCACCGCGCACAGTAAGGAAATTTTGTTTTTGTTTTGCTCCGTTAAAATCTCGTTTGGATTGCCAATATTGCAGCGCCATCTTCAGGGCAACCTCAATGGCTATAGATCCAGAATCGGCTAGGAAAATATGTTGAAAATCGTCAGGTGAAAGCCGTAGTAAACGTGCGCCTAATTCTGCAGCAGGCTGATGGGCAATACCGCCAAACATAACATGTGACATCTGCTCTAACTGCGCTTTGCCAGCCTCAATTAAGGCGGGTTGTCCGTAACCATGTAGCGCGCTCCACCAAGAAGACATCCCGTCAATTAATTGCCGCCCATCAGCAAGTTCTAGCCTCACGCCCTTTGCGCCAATAACAGGGTAACACGGCAATGGGTCTTTCATCGATGTATAAGGGTGCCAAAGGTGAGCTTTATCAAAGGCAAGCCAATCTGCGGATGTAGCAAAAATTGTACTATCTTTGCGTGTTTTTGAATCAGATATTAAGTCTGCGAGCGATGTCTTGGGCATGGGTTTTGATAAAATCTCTATCTAGCCTCTCGGCGCGGGGAATATCAGCCATAACCCGAACGCCGCTATATTGCAAAATAATCTCGCGGCTTTCCGGATTGGTATCCCCGTTAAAAATGACTCCAAAGAGAAAAATATTACGTTGCCGTAGAAGCTCTAGCGATAACAATGTGTGATTAATACTGCCAAGATAGCTATTCACGACCAAAATGACGGGATCACCAAGGTCTTGAACCAAATCAATTGTCAGATAATTATCAGAGAAAGGCACCATTAACCCGCCCGCCAGCTCTGTGATTAAATTTCTGCCTTGCGTATTAGGCCGTTTAAAATCAGCAGGTTTTATCTGAACGTCGTCTATTTGCGCAGCTGCATGGGGGGATATAGCTTCGGTTAAGCGGTAAGTTTCTGTATGAGTTTTAAAGCCTTCGGCGTCCACTAAGGCTTTGACTTTATCACTGTCGCTATGATGCAAATCCCCTGCTTGGACTGGTTTCCAGTAATCAGCATTAAGGGCTTCGCATAATATCGCAGATATAACAGTTTTTCCAACATCTGTCCCTATGCCTGCCACTGTGAAATTCATGCGGCTTGCTCTGTATCAAATTGGTTAAACCATGTGTCTATCGCCTGCATTAAATCGTCAATTTGTTCGGCGGTATTAAAACTATGTAGGCTAATGCGTAGCCGTTCAGTACCAGATTTAACCGTTGGACTTAATATCGCTTTAATCGCAAAACCTTGACTTTGAAGATAAGTTGATAGGGATTTAGCCCGCGCATTCCCCGGTATAATTAAACCCTGAATAGGGCTAGAACTTGGTAACCAATAAGAAGATTTCGTTTGCGCGAGGCCTGCACGGGACTGAAAATATGTGATGATATTAGCAAGTGCAAGGCGCGCGTCTTTGGCCGTTTCTAATCGCACATAGGCTTGCTGTGTGGCTGCGCGCATATAGGGAGACGGCGCTGTCGTGTAAATAAATGTGCGGCAAAAATTAATGAGATACGCCTTTAATATATGAGATCCGCAAATCACAGCGCCGTGCAAACCCGCCGCTTTGCCAAATGTATAGATTCCAGCAAATACTTTATCTTGCAGGCCTAATTGCACGATAAGCCCTTCACCATTGCCTCCGTAAATTCCATGAGAATGCGCTTCATCTATAATTAACGCCGCCCCGTATTTTTGGCACATATCTGCCATTTCCGACAATGGCGCAACGTCCCCGTTCATGGAATATAGAGCTTCAACCACGACATAAATTTGGCCTTCAGTTTTATGTGATAATTCTTCAGAATATGTCATTAATTGCAGGTCT